>JAHENZ010000094.1 GCA_018609755.1 Salinivenus sp.
CACCGATCGAGCAGGCATTGACACCAGAGGCAAGTGGGCCAACGGCGTGTCGATGGTGGACGTGAACCACGACGGCCACCTGGACATCTACGTGAGCGTCGGCGGTCCCTACACCGACCCGCAGCGCCGGGCCAACGAGCTCTACATCAACAACGGCGACAGTACCTTCACCGAGCGGGCGGACGCATACGGCCTGGCCGACACCGCCCACACGACACAGACGGCGTTCTTCGATTACGACCGGGACGGCGACCTGGATGCGTACCTCCTCACGTCCGGCTTTGGCGACGAAGGCTCGAACGTCGTTCACCCTAAGAAAACGGACGGCGAGGCAATCAACACAGATCGTCTCTACCAGAATCAAGACGGCACCTTCGTCAACGTCTCCGACGAGGCGGGCATTCAGATTGAGGGGCACGGGCTCGGCCTCACCATCCTCGACGTAAATCGGGATGGATGGCCGGACGTCTACGCCGCGAACGACTACATTTCCAATGACCTGCTCTACGTCAACAACCAGGACGGGACCTTTACCGACCGGGCGGGCTCCCTTCTCCGCCACCAGAGCTACGCCGCGATGGGCACGGACGCTGCCGACCTCAACAACGATGGCTGGCGCGACCTGGTCACGCTCGACATGCTGCCCCCAAGCAACGAGCGGCTCAAACGGATGTACGCGACGGTCGGCGAGCCCCGCTATCGCTCCGAGATGACGACCGGCTACGCCCCGCAGCTCAAACGCAACACGCTGCAGCTCCACGCGGGCCTTACGCCCCAAGGGCGCCCCACCTTCAGTGAAATTGGGGCGCTGGCCGGGATTCACGCCACGGACTGGAGCTGGAGCCCGCTCCTCGCCGACTTCAACAACGACGGGTGGCGGGACCTCTTCGTCACCAACGGCCTCCCCCGCGACATCACGCAGCGCGATTTTGCGAATTTCAAGCTGCGCCTCCTCCAGCAGCAGGGCAACACGCCGCAGACCGTACAGCAGCTCTTTGAGGCCAGCCGCGACCTTGACGGCGCCCACCTCCACAACTACCTCTTCGAAAACGACGGCACGGCCGACGCGCCATCGGGCTCCGGCCTCACCTTTACCGACCGCTCGGCCGAGTGGGGCATGGACGAGCCCTCCTACTCGATGAGCGCCGCCTATGCCGACCTCGATGGCGATGGCGACCTCGACCTCGTCACCAACAACCTGAACGCCCCGGCGTCCCTCTACCGAAATACGACCCGCGAAACCTCCGACCGACACTACCTGCGGGTCTCGTTTGAGGGGCCACAAAAAAATCCCCGCGGGCTCGGGACCCGTATTGCCGTCCATGCCGGCAAGCGAACGTGGTACGCCCGGCAGTCGATCACCCGCGGCTACAAGTCCAGCGTGCCGGGACCGATCCACGTGGGGCTGGACACGGTGAGCACCGTCGACTCGCTGGTCGTCGTGTGGCCGGACGGGCAACGGCAGCGCCGAACCGCGGTCGACGCCAATCAGACGATCACCGTTAACCACGCAGAGGCGACCGGCACGCACCGGTGGGCGTCTGAACAGTTCTCCCCGCCCCCGCAATTCACCGAGGTGGGCGACGATGGGGCACCCTCGTTTGAGCACGAGGACCCGTACTACTCCGACTTCAAGGCCCAACCGCTGCTCCCCCACAAATTCTCGCAGCTCGGCCCCGGCATGGCCGTAGGCGACGTGAACGGCGACGGGCGCGACGACGTGTTCGTGGGAGGGGCGTTTCGCCAGTCGAGTCAACTCTACACCCAGCAGCCGGACGGGACGTTCGAGGGAACGCCGCTCTCGGACGGAAACAACTACGAGGAAACCACGGGCGCCCTCTTCTTCGACGCCAACGGCGACGGCCACACCGACCTCTACGTGGCCAGTGGTGGAAATGAATTCGATGCGGGTTCTCAGTACTATCAGGACCGGCTCTTTCTCGGGGACGGCACCGGAAACTTTGAGCTCGCCCCCGACCGTCTCCCCTCCATGCGCACGTCCAGTTCCGTCGTTACGGCGGCCGACTACGACGATGACGGCGACCTCGACCTCTTCGTGGGCAGTCGCATCACACCCAAGCAGTATCCCCGTCCGCCCGAGAGCCACCTCCTGGAAAACCGGAACGGCCGATTCGTGGACGTGACGTCCAGCGTGGCCCCTGCCCTGCAGCACGCCGGAATGGTGACCGGTGCACTCTGGACGGACGTGAACGGCGACGGCCAGCGCGACCTCATGATGGTGGGCGAGTGGATGCCGATTTCCGTCTACATAAATGAGGATGGGCGGCTTACTCCAGCAACCGAGCGTCTGGGCCTCGCCAACACCGTCGGCTGGTGGAATAGCCTCGCGGCCGGCGACTTCGACCGCGACGGCGATACGGACTACGTAGCGGGAAACCTGGGCCGAAATACGCTCCTCAAAAACACCGAGGCCGGCCCCGTCCGCCTCCACTACGACGACTTCAACGGCGACGGGCGAACGGATCCGATTCTGAGCCGCTACGTGCAGGGGACGAGCGTGCCCGTCCACTTCCGCAACGACCTGCTTCGCCAGCTTCCCTTCCTGAAAAAGGAATATAACTCGTTCGAACGCTACGCCCAAACGCCCCTGGACCAGTTATTCCCGTCGGGAGCGCTCGCGGAGGCGTCCTCGTATGAGAGCGACACCTTTCAGACGAGCTACATCGAAAACACCGACGACGGGTTTGTCGTGCGCCCCCTTCCCCTTCGCGTCCAGGCGGCGCCGGTGTTCGGGATCATGAGCGGGCACTACGATGACGATGGCTTTCGGGACGTGCTCCTCATCGGCAACTCGTACGCGACCGAGCCCTTCACGGGACGGTATGACGCCCTGCATGGAGCGCTGCTGAAGGGCAACGGCGACGGCTCCTTCCGCTACGTAGACGGAACGGACAACGGCTTTTACGTAGAGGGCGACGGCACGGCAGTGGTCGAACTGACCGGTGCAAACGGCGAGCGGTACCTCCTCGCCGCCCGCAACAACGACGCCGTAAAGACATTCCGAGCACCGGAATCCCCGACTCGGATCGAGGTCCGCCCCTCAGAGGTCCGCGCCCGATTCACCTACGAAAACGGCGACGTTGAGCGAGTCGAAATTCACGACGGCTCGGGCTACCTCTCCCAGTCGTCGCGCACGCTGTGGGTGCCGAACGGCGTCGTGCACGTGTCGCTCACGACACGGGAGGGAGCTCAGCGAACCCTGCGTCCCTAAACAGAGCATTCTATGAGCCCCCGCTCGGCTGAATAGGGCACCGCTGAGGACCCAACGGCCCTTCGGAAACCCCTACACAAGCAAACGTGCTTTTCGGGTCCACTTAGCCGAAGGAAGAGTCCCCGCGTGGGGTCTGGTTAAGACCTCCTCATCGAGAGATGGAAAAGTCAAGTCCGTCCCACTGCAAAGTGTTACGAATACGTGAACGGATGATCGCTCGTTTGTGGTTGGGTCGTGTAAAGGATTACATGGGGGATGTAAAGGATTACATATTCGCATCGTCGTCGCGATTCGTCTTCTTGCCCCCACACTTTTGTCCATGAGTACGACCATTCGAGATGTGGCAGAAGAAGCAGACGTCTCGGTGGCCACGGTCTCCCGTGTGCTCAACGGGAGTGACAGCGTGCGGGCAGAGACGAAAGAGCGGGTGCTGAAGGCTGCACAGGCTCTAGACTACCTTCCCAACGAGACCGCCCGGAATCTGCGTACGCAGAAAACCCGCACGGTCGGGGTGTTGCTGCCGAACATGCACGGGGAGTTCTTCGCGCAAATAACCCGCGGCCTCGACCAGCGAGCGAAGGAGGATGGCCACCACGTCCTCGTGTCGAACTCACACACCGACGAGACGGAAGCAGAATCCGTCATCCGGTCGCTGCTCGGACGCGTGGAGGGCCTGATTATTCTTTGGCCCCGGCTCGACATCGGATTCCTGGAAGATCTCGTACCGGACTCGCTGCCGATTGTGTTGTTAAGCACCTCGGCAGGGGCCTCTCACTTCCAGACGCTCTCGTTCGAGAACCGGACGGGGGCTTACGCAGCCGTGGAGCACCTGGCCGAGCACGGACACGAGCGCGTGGCGATCCTGACGGGCGATCCCGTCAACTACGACGCGCAGATGCGCCTGGCCGGATACCGCGAGGCGGTACAGGACCTCGGCCTCGACGACGACTCTTCCCTTGAAATCGAAGGCGACTTTACACAAGAAAGCGGACGATCCGCCGTAGAAAAGCTGCTTTCCCTTACCCCATCCCCCACCGCACTCTTCGCGTCGA
>JAHENZ010000095.1 GCA_018609755.1 Salinivenus sp.
GGTCGGAGCTATAGCGTTTTTGTCGCATGGCTCAGGCCATTCATTTTCGGAGTGAACTTGCCGGTTCATCCCGAAAATGAGGCGGACTCCCTTTCGTTTGTGCCGATTTCGTGATCGGAGTTTGAAATCAAAACAGGCTCTGAGAACGCGTTGTGCTATATGTCGACGACATGTGTACATACCTCCAACCGCCAGAAATGGACACCACCGTCGCTCCAAGCTTGACTTGGAGCCCATCCAGCCGAATGAAGAGGCCTCAGGTGTCGTCAGATAGGCTCTGAGTCAAGCTCAGAGCGACGAAGGTGCCGGTTTTCTTGTAATAAGATTACATTTGGAGTACTGCACATACTTTGCACAATAGCACAATCCGTTCTGAGAGTTCAGCCTCCATCGGGGAGCTCCGGCATAGGCTTTGCCTCAAGTATGGGCACGAGCGTATGGCGAGAGGTCCCCGTTCAAAAGCTCCGAGAAAGTGGACCCATTCCTCACTTGGCATCAGTGGACGCAGCATGACTCACCGAACCTCCGATTACGTACTTGGCGTCATGAGGGGGCCGGACGCGCTGTATGCCGTCCTCGTGGAGCAGACCGAGGACGGGCCGGTGGTGCAAGTGTCGTTTCCTCCCACTCTCATTCCCCGGTCAGAGAATGGCGAGGACTTCCCCGGGACGGACGACGCTCTGGGGGGGCGAACCGGAGGGGCGGACTTCACGATTCAGTTTGAGGAGGCTGAGGAGGAAATCACTCAGGGAGAAGAGGTTCTGGGAGGGAGCGGGGGATTCAACACAGAGCCCCCTCCGTCATCGAGAGGGTTCCTTTCGGTTCTTGAGGGCATTCGGCAGAGGTGTGCAGAGCAAGGGTACGAGGATCCGGACATTGCGTTTTGCGCCCCTTACTCCGAGATCGAGCAGGTGGAGCTGCACGTGCCGTCGACTGTGTCCCTGAGTCCCACCACGGAATCGGAAGAGACGTTTTCTCCGGACACTCTGACGGCTCTCCTTGAGGTGCTGGAGGACCAGTACGCTGGAGAGGTGGACGCGGGACGGGTCGGGTTTCTGCCGATGTCGAAGGGAAAAGAGGGGGAAGATCGGGTACTGGCGCTGATCAGCCACCCGAGGGGATCGGTTCCGGCGACGATAGCGGCGTTGCCGGATCCTGGACTTCTGGGATCGTCTCCGGCAACGCTTCTTGAGACAGAGGCGTCAATCTACTTTGCGTGGGCACGATCGGTCCTTGGCCCGTCTCTGCAACCGGAGGAGAAGTCTCTGGTGGTGCGGGTGGGGACGGAGGACACCTTGCTTTTGTTCATGGAGGGGGCCGGAGTGCAGCAGGTCGACACGCTGCCGTCGCTCACGGTTGAGGACCCGGCCGATACCATTTGCAGTCGGGTGTTGCTCTATCAGGACGAATATGGAATGGGGGACGTGCAACACATTCTCCTGGTGGGAGAGGATCAGGGGTCGGAGCTGGTGGAGGGATTTGAGCCGTACTTCTCGAAAACCAACATCCATCGTCTCTGGAATCAGCTTCCCTACCGATCGGAGTATTCTGATTCCGGATTGTACGAAGCAGCGATTGGGGCGGCGGTTCGAGTACTCGATCCCCCCGGCACCCCTTTTGATTCTCCGCCCCTGAACCTGATGGGCAGCGAAAAACAGCGGGCGTTCGGAGTCCCGGCGATTGCGGGATGGGAGGCGCCCGTGCTTCTGGTCATCCTCGTCGTCAGCGGGCTCGGGCTGGGGTGGTATGGGGTGCACAATGATCGGGAGATTCGGCAGAAGCGCGCAGAACTTCGATCCCTCGAACAGCAGGTCGAGCGTACAGATCGGGCGGCCCTGAAAACGAAAGTTGATAGTCTTCAGGCCATCGTTGACCGCGGCTCGCGCGGGCAGGGCGTAATCGAGGACCTTCTGCGCGGTAGCAACAAGTGGAGTCGCGGGCTCGCCCGTGTGGCAGCGCACGTCTCGGCGGTGGGCGGGCTTTCGGTTCGAGAGTGGCAGCCCCGGAGTGTGACAGAGGTTCAGGTAAACGGATACGCCACCACCCGTCCCCGGATTGTTGAGTTGGCCCGAGGATTGGACGCCGAAATTGCGGGAATTACGTTCACGGACATTCGCGACCGGTCCCTATACGGGTTCTCTCTGACGGTTCCGCTCGACACGTCGACGCCCAAAGCGGTTTCGTATTGGCGGACCGAGCAGGAGACGCTTGCTGCCAGTGACTCCACCCCCGGGCATGGAACCGATTCCCGAGAGGGTGTGGATTCGGGGCCCGCCGGACAGAAGGGCGACGTAGAGGGGGGCGTTGGTTTGCCCCAGTCGACAGACGCTTCTGTCTTCTTACACACTAAAACCCCACGTCCACAGTCCCCATGATAAAATTTGAGTGGCTCCACGTTGTGCTAGTGGGAGTGCTGCTTCTGTTTGGGGGCGGAGCGTACGTCACCTATTTCCAGCAGGAAGAGACGATTGCGACCCTCGATCAGAAGATTGAAGCGGCTCAGGATCGGCAGGCAGAGGGGGAGACCCTGCAGCAAAAAGTGTCGACGCTCCAGCAACGGGCGAAGAAGATCCGGCAGAGGGGGCGCGTGCACTACAAGAAACTTCCCGAAACGATGTCGACGCCGCGAATGGTGGGCTACCTGACACGGCTGACGAAGAGTGGCTTTAAGGCGTTCAACCTAGGGGCGGCGAAGCAGCGAGCCGAGGAGGGGTATCAGGTATACGCCGTCACGGCGGAGGGACGGGCGTTCTTCTCCAGCCTGTACCACTTTATCTGGGTGCTCGAAAACAACCGTCCGTTCTATCGCATCCGGAATCTTCAGCTTTCGATGCTCGACGAGCGGACCACCGACGAGGAGACGGGCCGCACCTCGATGGACGTGCTCGTCTCTTTTCGGATGGACGTAGAGGCCCTGTACGGAGTGGACGGGGGACACTCCGGAACGGATACCGACCGGATGCGGGACGAGCGGCGCCTTCCCAGGGCCCGCACCGCACCGCATCCCCCGGTTCCGGCTCGCGTCCTGCCCACAGCTGAGCCGGCGGGCAACCCGTTCTATCCCCTCGTCTTTCAGCAAATTCCGCCCAACGAACACGGGCGCCTCAACGTCGAGTCGGCACAGTTTCTTTCCATCGTAGGGGGAGAGGCCATCTTTCAGACCGAGGCGGGGATTGAGCGAGTAGAGGAAGGAGATTCGGTCTATCTCGGTCGTATCGTGGAGGTCAATTCCAGCGAGGGGCGCGTCGTGGCACGATTGAATAAGGGAGGGATTGTCGAGCGGGTCGAACGAACCCTTGCCCCCAGCGAGACCCCGTCCGAGCAGGGCGGGCCGTAAGAATTTGCAACGATCCCCCTCGTTCTGCGGCGGATCCCCTCACACATTTTGGTTCTTCCTTCTCTACCCGATTCTCATTGATCATATGCAGTGTCTTTCCTGGACATTCCGTGTCGCCGGGGCCGGCCTTTTGCTGGGCCTCTTCGCGATGGGGATGCCTCCCCATTTGCTGGCACAAGAGGAGCAGCCAGAGCCAACGACCGAGCAGCGGACGGGATCGGATCAACTGGTGTCCTTTCGTCCCGAAATGTCCTTTCAGCAATTCATTCAGCTCTTGAATCCCCTCTTTCAGCAAGAAACGGGGAAACGGATTATCGATCCGAAGGGACGAACAATGCCCATTGGGGTGCCCATTTCCGGGATGCACTACCGTCAGGCATTCGAGCGGGTGCTCCGGGCAAAAAATTTGACGTATGAGGAGACGAATACGGTCTTTCTGATCGAGAAGGCCTCGGCTTCGGAGGCGTCTGGGCGGGGAGGGGCCGCGTCACGGGATACGAGTGCGCAGGACCGACCGGCCAGCCTCAGCACGCGAGAGATTCGAATTAGTGCCCTGTTATTTGACGTCAACCTGAGCAAGGTCCGTGAAATTGGGTTGAGCTGGAGGGAATTGTTCGGGTCCGGAGAGGGGCAGGGACAACAGGCTTCCGGAGAGACCGGGTCACAGACTGGAGGGGGAAGCGCGCAGGGACAAGGATCTACAGGCGACGGGGCAGCTCGGGGACAATTCACTGTCAACACGGAAAATCTCTTCAGTGGTCTCGATCTCATCCAGGCACCTGCCCAAATTGGGCTTCAGCGGCTGATCGACTTCTTCCGGTTTCTGGAGCAGGAGCAGGCGGGGAAGACCATTGCCAATCCGCAGGTCACCGTGCAGAGTGGCGAGCAGGGGGAAATTCAAATTGGCCAAGACATTCCGATACAAACCCAGGATTTTTCCGGCAACACCGTCACGCAGTTCTTTTCGACGGGGATCATTGTGGACGTCACCCCGACCCTGGTCACACAATCGGTCGCTGACACCGCTGGGGCGCCGGAGGTCGAGTTCATTCACCTTGACGTTCGAGTCGAAGATTCCAACACCAGCCCGTCGGCCTCCGGTCCCGTCATCAACCGCAATCAGGCCACGACGGAGGTGCTTCTTTTGGACCAAGAGGCGACGGCGATTGGGGGCCTCATTACGACGCAAGAAACGACGACACGTGTCGGCGTCCCTCTGCTCAAAGATCTTCCGGGATGGGTGCTGGGCCTGCGGTACATATTTGGGCGGGAAACGACGAACACCGTCCGGCGCGAGTTGCTGATTGTGCTTCGAGCCGAAATCGTCGATCCGCTACGGATGCGAGCACAAGAACGTGCGGACCAAGAGCTCCTATACGAACAGCGCCGTCGGGCCCGGGACGCGCTTCAGGATTTGGGCGGCGAGTACGAAGATGCCCATTCCTTTCCCCGTCCCGACTCCACGGGGTGGCAGCAGTGACCCAAACGGTTGCAGCAGGGGGGCGCCCCGGGCGATTGTCACGCTCATCTCGAAGGAGTGAATGGAAGTTCCCACGAGTTATGGTGCGACGTACTGATCCGTTTGCGCTTTTCCCGGTTGCGGTCGGCGGAATTGTTCTTGGACTGCTGGTGATCGGCGGGTGTGGGTATCTCGCGTTTGACCAGGCGACGACCAGAGAGCCCACCGGCAGGGCGTCCACCTACGCTCAGATTGAAGGGCGCGTCGCGTGGGCCGGGTGGCGGACGTCGGCGGCGAGAGGAGGAGCGGACCGGTTCCTCCAGATTTGGTTTGAGAACGACCCCAGAGGCTTTCTCGTGGCAGTCAAGGACCTGCCGGATGCGGTCCGGAAACGACTTGAAGAGTCCCGATCTCGAGACGACGAGGTTCCGGCACTGGTGGGAAGGACGGCGACGGTGGCAGTGGACTCCGCCCTTTTGGGAGAAGAGAGGCCCTACATTTCGGGCTTACAGGTGGGGGAGGAACCGATTATTCCGGTTGGACGGGCATCGTCCGATTCGTCGCAAGGGTGCGGGCAACGGGCGCTTCGATATCTGTACTGGACGGGAATCCTTTTCGGCGTAGTCCTTCTGAGTGCGTCCGTTCAGCACGTAGTCGTGTGCGTACGGTACGGGCGGAGGAGGGCGGATTAGAGAGCCTCATTTTGGACACCCACTGGAAGAGAGACGGGGCAGGTGTGTCCACGCACGTTCGTTTTTCGGGGAGGGGGGCACATAGACGACGGGCCGCGAGTTGTGGGCTAAAAAAGAAACTCCCGCCTGAATCGCCGTTTGCAGGCGTTCAAGCGGGGTGTTGCGGGGTGCCCGAGAGAGGACTCGAACCTCCACGTGCCGACAGCCGTCGGCACACGTGACCCTGAATAATGTGGAGAGTTGTCCAGAATGTGCCGTAATCGACTCAGAAGGCCGATTTTGTCATCTTCCCAAATGGTCGTTCCCAAAATATTCCCAAGTCCCTCTGATTACGAGGTATTTCGACGTATTGAGTGTTGGGGGACGATGTCGATTTCTGAAGGACGTGGACTATCTACTCCCCTTTCCAAAACCTCTCCTGGATTCCGGGCATTCCTCCACGGTTCGAGCTTCTGAGGGTACGTGGACATGACATGTCGCGCAGGCTGATTAGCACGGATTACTATCGCCTCCAAAATCGAGCAAGGCTGTCGGATCCAGCCCCCCCTCGTGGAAATTGGAAGCAGGGTGAATGCGTGTACTGCTAAGAACAGTGAGGCAATCACCCGGTGTGCACATCATATGGCAGGGCTACTTAAGCGACGCGGACAGTACTATGCACAGTTTTATGACAATTCGCGCAGTCCGAAGCGCAAACGCTTCTCGCTAAAGGCAACGCGAAAGCGGGAGGCACGTCGACGCCTGGTAAAGCTGGAAGAGGCCTACCTTGATGGGGAGTTTGATCCCTGGGTAGACGACCCCTGGAGTTACGATCAGGAAGAGCACGTACCGACGACGACCCAGGAGGCCCTGAGCCAGTTTCTTGATCGAAAGCGGCAGCAGGGACGCTTGGAGAACACGCTCCGAACCTACAGGGAGGTGGTCGGGCTCCTCGCCCAGAAGATTGGAAAATCAACTCTTCTCGACAGGATTTCCACCAGTCACCTTCGAGATTTCGTCTGGGAGCCGTCGCTCGCGAGAGCAACACAGCGCAAGCGGTATGGGCACCTCCGTACCTTACTCCGGTGGCGCATGAAGGAATACGTATTCCGGAGCCCGTCCTTCGAGGGGGGAAAGCGCAACCCGAAGTGGTTCCGGGAGAATGTCTCCAGTGCGTTCCGCAAAGCACGAGAGAAGGCGGGATTGCGCGACGAGCTTTCCTTTCACTCCCTCCGCCACGGGTTCTGCACGATGCTTGCGGAGGCTGGAAAGAGCGCTGTGGTCATCAAAGAGGCGGCCCGTCATGCAGACATCTCCACCTCCATGCGGTACGTGCATATGGCCAATGAGCAACTCAAGTCGGAGGTGGAGGATGCCTTCTAAAGCCTCTGGGTCTAAAGATATATCGTTCAGGTAACCTGCGTCTCAGTTTGTACTGGAGGGACGGAAATCGCCTGCCAGCGCCCCGGAAGAATTGGGGCGTTCGGAGACTATCCCCGAAACGGGACTTCAGGAGACTCAATTGATACCTCGTTGACATCAATGCTGATCTCGCCTCTCTGAGATTGAGTTTCCAGCAGTGAAGCGATTGAAGATTTTGCCCGATCAGCGGGAAGCGTTGGCCCGTATCGGACGTTGGAAAGAGGGAAGTACTTTTGTGCTTCAGTTTCTTCGTTCGCCGTCTCTTTTGTTTTGACGAGCGGGGTATCTACATACGGCACAATGAGACCGTCGCTCACGCGGAATTGTGACTGTGACTCTGCCTCGCCGATGCTCTTGAGCATACGTACGAGCCGCCATTCATTCTCCTCCTCGAAACCGTGGTGCTTGAAGCTCACAATCCAGTCCATGAGTGTATTCATGACATGGAGGGCAGTGGAGGACGCAATGATCTGCTTGTCATGTGGGGTGAATCCGGGTAGCTCGTTACTTAACCTGGCACAGATGCCCTCCAGGTACGTCTCGACGAGATCTTCCTGCTGGTCTTCATCGTATAAAACCTTCCGAAGGTGAGGATGAGAGCGCTGATCGTCTTCCAAGATCAGCTTCGTCTGATCGTTGAAGGTGAATTCGAGGGAATACCCTCCCCCTTCTTCGGCGTATCCTCTCCACTGACTCAATAGATCTCCGGACTTGCAGAAACAGGCGACAAAAACTCTGAAGACACTGCCTGGGAAGTTATTAAGGTGCATGAGTATCGCATCGAGTAAGCCTTTCGAGATCGCCTCATTATCAGAGTACTCTTCTCGGAGCTCCTTAATTTTTGTCTGGATTAACTGGAGACTGTGCTCGACCTCCTGCGCATCGTTGAGGTATCCTATTTCAGAACATCGGATTCCTTTGTCTTTGACAATTCCTTTCATCCCACCTGCGGTGGTGTAATGGTGGAGCCGAAGGTCAGTAGGGCTAGAGCTTCGGTCTAGCCAGTCTTCAAGATAACTGTCCTCGAATTCGGGAATGGAAGGGGGCACCATGTTCCCCTCGTACTTCCAAAACCGTTTGGCTTCGTACATCAGATTGGGAGGCTAGAAACAGGGGCAGTGCGGCAAGGTCGTTTCGGGCTTGAAAACCTGTTCGGGAGGACAGGGGCATAGACTGTAAATGCCGCCATCCTCTATTGATCAGAGTACTCCTCAAGAAAATAGGCCGTTCGACGTTGAAGTAATCACGGTGAGAGCAGGGTCGAACGGAAAATCTGAAATCGACTGAAATATCAAGGTTTACGGGGACAGGGTCGAAGGGGGGTAATGGTGATTACGTCAGTTCTTGTAGTTGACCCGAAGTCTCGGAATTCGGCTGCACTCCTCGTGGCTGCTCCTTATCGTTATTCCAGAGGGGCCGGGCCAATATCTTACCATCTGTCGCGGTTTGCGATATCGACCGTTCTGATCTCCTCAGGACTGTTCGATGGGTCCTCCGTGAGGGTTGACACAGACTGACTTGTTGTTGACTATAGAGCACATGAGCGAGTACACCACCGCCTTTGCCACCGGGTCGTTGATGCCTGAACGGTCGGCGCAGATCGTCGAGGAACTCCGGCAGGGGACGCCGCCGGATGAAATTGATCCCTCGATTTTCGACATTAACTCCTGGCAAGGGCAGCGACGGAAGGTTGCCGAAATCAAACGTCGACTCTCCAACGCTGACCGGTCGGTCTGGGAAGATCTGCCGGAACTGCCGAAGCAGGAGCGAGCGCTGGTGATCTACTACTGTTGTTTGAACACCTACCCGCTCCTCTTCGACTTCCACATGGAAGCGGTTCTCCCAACGTGGCGGTCGGCAGATCGCTCGTTCGAGGCCCACGATGTACGTCGCTTCCTCGAACAACAGGCCGAGACACATCCAGAGATCGAGGGGTGGGGTGAAAGCACCTGGCAGAAGGTGCGACGGGTGATGCTTCAGATGCTCCGAGAAGCAGGGCTGCTCTGGGAGGACGAACTGCGTCAGGTAGATCATCCGGAGTCGTTCTGGAGTCGTTTCGTGGAGGTGGGGGATCTCTGGTTTCTGGAAGCGGCGTTTCTGAATGAGGAGCAGCGTCGCGCCACGGCCCGGTCGATTCAACAGTGACCCCGTATTCCTTCGAACGAATCTTCGAATCCCCAAGCCTGCATGCTCGACGACGTTTTTCGCCGACTGGCCGATCCGGAATTTCAATCCCTCGGGAAAGGGTTGATGAGTTTTCCCGCGTACGTGTACACGTATCCCCCGGAACGGGAATACGAGTTTCGAGAGGAGGTGGCCACGCTGCCGAAGCGGCTCCGGCGGCCAAACGTCGGACAGGATCCGCTACTCGTCAATGTCTACGAGGAGTTTATATCGTATCTCGAAGCAGAAACGCTCGATGGCCGTCCCCTCCTCGACCACATCCTGGAGCACGAAGCCGACGCCCCGGAGATGGTCAACCGGCAAATCAAGCAACAAGCGAAATCAGATGGCTTTATCCAGGGACTGGCGGATGAGTTCGAGCAACACGTGTCGGAGGAAAGTGAACGGAATCGATCCTACATCCTCGTGCACGGGTGGGGCTCGATTTTTCCCTACCTCCGGACGAGCAAGTTCCTCGACCAAATGGAAGGGCGCATGGGGGAGTACAAGCTGATCCTGTTCTACCCTGGTGACTATCAAGATGGCCAATTCCGACTGTTCGGGACTCTTACCTCCAAGAGGGTCTATCGGGCCAGCTATCTCAATGAGATGATCGAGTCCTGAACTTTGGGATTGAATCTTGCGGGAAAGAATCCCACTTCTCTTCTGACTCTCTTCTGCAAGCGACGTATTCGCATCAATGAAGCTTAAGGACCTCTACGAACGCCCAATCGACCGTCGCATCGATCCGGTCGCTACGGTCAGTGAACTGGATGACGACTACGTCCAGAAGGAGATCGAAGAGTACTTCTTTACGGAAACGCTGTACGACCACCTCCACACGTTTCTCAAGATCCTAGGAGAAGGCACGGAGGGACGGACGGGCGTGTGGATCAACGGCTACTACGGGTCAGGAAAGTCTCACTTCCTGAAGTACATCTACTATTGTCTCTCTGAGGAATATGGGGAGAAGGCCCTTAACCACTTTCAAGAGAGCCTGAGTAAGCATGAATGGGAGAGCTTTCTGGACCAACCGGTTACGGAGAACGAGATCGGGGAGGCCCGGAGGAAGCTTTCGGACCTGACGGTCGACTCCATCATGTTCAACATCAAGACCGTCGCGGACGACGATGCGGATGACCGGAGCGTAACGAATGTCTTTTACAACCGCCTGAATGCGTTTCGGGGGTACAACAAGTCGAACCTCCAGATCGCGAGGTTCGAGAAGATGCTCGATCAGCAGGGAAAGCTCGGGGCCTTTAAGACAGCATTTGAGGATCGCACCGGGGATCCGTGGGAGGAGAAGGCCAATCAGTCCGTTGCGTTCAACCTGGACAAGGTGCTGGCCGCCGCCGACGAGGTGGCAGACATTGACACGAGCTCGACCCGAGCGTCGCTGGAGAAAACGCCGTCGGTGTCCACTGAGGAATACGTGGACGAATTGGAATACTTTCTACGGGACAAGCCCGACGACTATCGCCTCGTCTACCTCGTGGATGAGGTCAGCCAGTACACTGAGGGGCGACCCAACTTGCTGCTGGACCTCCAAACCATCGTGGAGCAGATTGGCGACCGGTTGGGCAACCAGGTCTGGGTCGTTTGCACGGCCCAGCAGAGTCTGAAACGGCTCGTGCGGGATGCGAAGGAGAAGGAGAAAGCCGATTACTCATTCGGAAAGATCATGGGGCGCTTTGAGACCTATCTGCCCCTGGAGAGCCAAAGCGCCGATTTCATTGCCCGGAAGCGCGTTCTCGACAAGAGTCCGGAGGGAGGCGAAGAGCTCCGCACGTACTTCGACGAGAACAAGGCATCCATCCGGCACCAGTTTCAGCGCGTTGAGAGCGAGCTCTATCCCGGATATGAGGAGAAGGAAGGGTTCGTCGATCACTATCCGTTCGTCCCCTATCAGTTCAAGCTCGTCAAGGAGGTCATCCAGGCGTTTGAGGATGCAGACTTCTTCGTCTCCGGCGTGAGCAGCACGGAGCGGTCCCTTATCGGCAACACCCACGAGGTGGCGCAGGCGTGCAAGGACGAGGAGGTCGGCTTCTTCGTCCCGTTCGACCTGTTTTACAATGCCCAGATTGCCGACCACCTCACCAATCACGCGCGGAGTATCATCAACAACGCGCTTCAGCTCGGCCCAGTTCGGGTCGACCTCATCGATTAGGGTGAACGCGATGTATTCGGCGGTGGCTGGGAAGTTGGCGCTCTGGTCCTCTCGCAGGTTCGACAC
>JAHENZ010000096.1 GCA_018609755.1 Salinivenus sp.
GGAAAGCCAGGTGGACTGCCGGTACTTATTCTCGTAGAGAATGTCGGTCGAGTGCGAATTGTAGGGAGGATCGACGTAGACGCAGTCGACCGCGTCCCGGTACCGGGCCTGGAGGAGATTGAGGGCCTGGAAATTCTCGCCCTGAATGCAAACGCCGTCGACGACGTCCGTGAGCCCCTCGTCCCTCCCGGATAGATGCTCAAGCAGCGTGTCCTCGAAGGCCTGATCAAAGTGCCGCGTGTCGATCATTATGCTGGAATGCTCCTCCAGAAAGGCCCGGGAGAAGAGATCGTCCGTGTCCGCGTCCGCCCACTCGTCCACCCGGTAGAGTTCGCGCCACTCGTCGAGTTGGGTCTCGTTGTCGAGAATGTCGTCGTAGAGGGCCGCCGGGACGTGATCGAGCGTCACGCAGTAGCCGGTGTCTACGATGAACTTTTTCTTTTCGAAGAGACGCTTCTGAACGTCCTCCACCTGGGCGAGAGCCTCGATCATTCGATTCCCGACGGTCCGAACCGCCTCCGCTCGTCCCAACTGAAGAGCGCGACGGGCGTCCGTCCCCTCAAGCAGGGCGTCAAAATCCAGAACGTCGTTCTGCACGAACGACCTCAGATGCTCACGCAGGACCCCCCTGAGGTCTTTGTGAACGAAGGAATCGGACGTGTTCTGGGCGGTGTATCGGTCGAGATGCCGGTGAAGCGGGCATCTGTCTTCCCCTTCCCCCCGCGTTCCCAACCGCGTCCAGGGGGCATCGTCGGGAAGGGCGTTCAGGATTTGCTGGGTGATGGCGACGACGAGGGTCGAGCGGTCGTTCGTCTTCCGCTGGGCGCTCTTCGTCTGCTGCGCGTTGTAGAGTTCAAGAAGCTGCTGATCCTCCGCCTCCGTGATCCGGCGATACGCAAACCGGACGTCGCAGGCCCTCGCCTCGGCGTCGACCGACACCGGGTCGTCGTCCGCCAGGACGAGGGATCGCTCCCCTTCCGGCTCCTCGGCCGGCATCCCCGGAACGTCGACGAGGCGAAACTGAACGGTCACGTCCCCCACCGCAAACCGGTAGTAGCGGAAGTGATCGGCGGTCTTCACGTAGTACTGCTCCCGGTTGGCCCAGTGCAGCAGGACCTCCTCGCCGTCGCGGAGTGGGGAGGTCGCATTCTGCTTCGCCGGGCGCCTCGTGACCACCTCGCCGTCGTCGTGATACCGATCAAAAAACCGAGCCAGATCGTCGTAGACTTGTCGCGTGACCGCGTCCCTCTGCTCCTCCGGTACGGTCGCCTCCCCAGAGGTGCGCAAGGCCTCGTGCACCTCGTCCGCCAGCTGCTCGTCGACGAACCGTTCCACCTCCGCCCGCTTCTGATTGAACACGCGGTAGACGCCGAAATCCAACTCGGAATGGTCGGCCCGAAACAGCGATCGGAGGGTTTCCCGGAATCGATCCTCAGCAGTGGCCATAGGGATGTAGGAGAGGAATAAATGCAAACCAAGAAGGAGGCTCCGCCCGTCCTTCAACGTTCCCATCATACCCCCGAGACGCAAGGTCCCAATTCGACGGCTCCTTCCCCAGCCCGGCGCCCCCGCCCTTGAAGATCCGACCGATTTCCGGCTGCGTCCTGTCGAGCCAGATTCGCGAATGGAACCTCCGACTGCCCTCTGCAATACAGCCGACTCGCAGTGCCGATGCGCGACATTTTGCCTCGCACATAGGCTCGTAGCTCAACTTGGTAGAGCAACGGACTCTTAATCCGTGAGTTGGGGGTTCGAATCCCCCCGGGCCTACTTTTCCATCTGCCCCCGAAATCGCCCCTCAGCCGCTGCTATCGGTGGTTGAGGGGCTTTTTTCGTGCTGGGGTCCCGTTCCCGTTCTTGCACTCAGACGCACGGAAAAGAAAGAAAATGGTCAGTATGTGGTCAGTCGCTGACCAGGGATTGGAAATTATGAGTCACCGAACGTCTCTTCCATCGCCCCAGCTTCCCGGTCTCCACAGCCCAGCTCACAAGGCCCGGAGATCTCAAGCGAGGCCAGGAACAGAGAGGTCTATCACCAGGAGGCCTCCGGCAACGGCCGCATTCGAATCTGATCGTGTTCGATGACGGCAAAGTGCCCCTCCCAATCGGAGCGATCAGCAATGGTCTCCACCACGAACTGGACGAGCTCGTCCTTCGATAGCGGCGGGAGACGAAAGAGAAGAATGCCTGCCGGCTGGGCCTCGTACTTCTGAAAAATCAGCGTGCCGAAATCCTTGTCGAAGGTGATCAGCACCTGATCTTCGTCGTGGGCACGTTGCAGAACGGCCCGGTCGTCGATTCCCGGATCTACAGTTCCGATCCAAGATACGTCATGGCCCCCCCTCCCGGAGCGCAGACACAACGGGAAGGGGGACATTCTCGTCGGCGAAGAGGTGCATCTACGATCCGGGCTTTTCTTCAGCGATCACCTCCCGAGCGTATCCAAGGCAGGCCCGGATGTCTTCAGGCTCCAGCTGCGGATAATTTTCGAGGATGTCCGCCTCGCTCCATCCGTTCTCGAACAGGCCGAGAATATGCTCAACTGACAGCCGGGTGCCGTCAATGACCGGTTTTCCGACCAGTACGTCGAGATTGCGGGTGATGCGCTCGCGGCCGTTCCCGTCGCCGTCTTCTGATTTGTTCGAGTCGGTTCGATCGCTGGAACCCAGATCTTCATTCAGGTCATTCATGGGGTGTCCACCGAACGAGTGAGCAATCGGACTTCCGACACGACGAAACCAGATGCGTCCCTGGGCTTCCGGGTGTCGTTCCAACAAGCGATCGGATGCGGTTCGCTGATCGGCGTGGACTTCGAAGTCCTCGGACTCGGTATCGATGGCGACGTACTTGCGGGCTTCTTCCTCGACATTGACCTGCGGCCGAATCTTTCGCTCGAAGATTTCGTCCGCCCGTCTTCTCCGTTCCTCAGTGTCATCTGACATAGTTCTGTGGGGGACTATAAATGGGGACTTCACGTCGTTCATACGCCGGTGACCCTGTTCTTTTCCCAAAGTCTCGAATAGAGCTGAACACGCTGATCTGCGGCAGGCCTGGGAGACAGTCGAGGAGCAGATTTGAGGGGGAAAATCGACCTCTTTGGGGAAGATGTGGGAAATGGTTATTGGGAAATCGCCGCTTGCGGGCACTGTAGGCCGATTTTTGACTCATCCCACACGTGCTCTTACTCCGTGGGTTGAGGGTTCGAATCCTCCCGGGCCTGCACCACCCGTAATCTCCTTTGCAGGTTTTCCCTTGGCCGTAGATTGCCCTTTTGCTCGGTTCTCGGAGAGAGGGAAATGAAAATACAACTCGCCAACAATATTGCGGCTGCTTACAAAGGAACCCTCTTCCTGGAGTCGATGTCGGGTCTCAATTTGGATGGAACTCGGAAATCCCGCCCCCCATCGGTAATTGTACCATGTCCGGGCGAGGAGAGCCTTCCTCGCCCGTCTCGGATCTCAACTCACTGCTGGAATAGACATTGTCGTGAACGATACGGTCTCTGCTCACATTTTCCAGTTCAATCCCGTTCATGGGGTGGACCTGGGCCGCACACGCTGCAGCCGGGATTTCATCGCAACCTCCGGCTCCGTACTGTGGGAGACACGTCCGACGACCTCTGAAACAGGCCGGAAGTGTTCCTCGGTGAGATCGATGTCATTGTAAGCGTCCTCCTTCTCGTCATCTACGTGTTTATTCACTCCGCATCGAGTGTGCCAGCATGCATTCATTTCCTTCTAGGATCACCACCTCCCATAAAAAATCCCCTCGAAGCCGAAGAGGCCCCGAGGGGAGAGAAATTTCACCAGACGAATCGTTTTCACTCAGGCGTAGGACATGCTCTCCTCTCCCACGTCCAGAGCGCGAATGTGATAGTCGCCCGTGCCAAACGCCAGTACGAGTAGCAGACCGCCCATGATCGAGAGGTTCTTGAGGAACATGATCAGCTGCGTCTGCTGACTGAAGTCGGTGTGGAAAATGAGGGTCGCCGGGATCAAGAAGAGGATCAGCGCAGCGGCCCCTACCCGAGCCCAAAGGCCCAGAATCACGGACAGGCCGCCCAGCACCTCGACTACAATCGCCCCGACGAGGAGAATTCCCGTTGCCGGGATGCCATGGGAGGCCATGTACTGCTGGGTGCCTTCAAATCCCGTGATTTTCGTGATGCCCGACATCACAAAGATGAGGCCGAGCAGGGCACGAGCGAGCATTGGAACGTACGAACGCATGTCTTCCGGTGGGCTTGATGACAGGAAACCAGGGGGCGAGGAGGGCATCCCTTGCCCCCCTCTCACGCATTCCTATCCGAGCTTATAAAACTTCTCGTTCGTAATCTTGCCGTCCTCATTCCAGGTCCGGACTGACACCTGCTCCTGCTGGACGCGACCCACGCCCTCAAGCGTCATGTCGTTGTACCATTCGGAGAGGGTCACGTTGTTTTCTTCGTCGACGGCTCGGGAGCGAATCTCGGCGTCGTGGAACGCTTCGAGGGAGTTCACAAACTGCTCCTCATATTCGCGGTTGGCATCAAAGCCTTCACGCGTCTTGCCGTCCTCTTCCATCACAATGTCGTCGGCGTAAAACTCGTCGAAGGCCTCCAGAATCTTGCCCTGGAGAATCATGTCGTTCAGTTCTTGGTCGCGCGCATTCAGGTCACTCATAGCGGGTCGTTGGGGTTTGGTGAATGAAAATCAACAGAGGTCTCTGTCGTGACTGTACAGTTGGACGCGCCCCCAGAAGGATTGTTGCTACACTATGTGTTACAACATACGCATTTACAAAAAAGTGGCATTCCGTTCTTCCGAGGGCGTGGCCCTCAAGAGAATGGATCGGACGACGAGCCTAGGGGACCGCGTCCTTCTCACTCGGGGGAATGCTCTGGCGGTTTCGTGGACGGATACTCCTCGTAAATGCCCTCGCAGATCCGGGAGAGGTGCCGGAGGTCTCGATCCGACACTCGCTCGTCAAACCAGTTCTGCACCTTCTGAATCTTGGGATCCAGTTCCTCGAGGAGGTTGAGCCCCTTCTCCGTGATGGTGTGGATGATCATGCGACGGTCTTCATCACTGCGTGACCGTCGCACGAGCCCGCGATCTACGAGCTTATCAATCAGACGCGTGACGTCCGGGGAGGGATCGAGCATGCGATCGATAATTTCGCATCGGGGATGGCCCTGCGGGTGAGCGCCTCGGAGGATGCGAAGGACGTTGTGGTGACTGAAGTGCAGCTCGTGCTCCTGGCACGCCTCCTCCACGCGACGCCGCAGGGTAGACGACGCTACGAACAGGTTCAACATCGCTTCTTGGGCCGGGCCCTCGAAGGGCGCCGTCTGCTTGATTCGCTCACGAAGGGACTGTCCCATATCCGGTTTCAGTTCGTCTCACGGCAATGATCTTGATGTTATGACACACAATTCGAGGGATCCAGTTCCTATCCTGCTTTCTGGGCCTCTCTCCCACGAGGGACTGGGAACCTACACCTGTCATTCGGAATGATACAATTCCGGCAGCCCTTCTCCACTTCGGTGCTGTGTTCGATGTCTGTCTTCCCCCCCGTTCGCCTGCTTACCAGTACGGCCCTGGGGATCCTCCTCCTGCTTTTCCTTTCCTCGTTGCAGGTCCCGCAGACCAGCGCCTCCCTTTCTTCGCCTTCCGGCCCACGGCAGAACGCGACGTTTGACACGCTCCACCGGATGAACCGATATGTTTTCCAGTACACCAACGAGGTGCGGCGGAAGCGGGCGCAGTCGACATTGCAATACGATTCCACCTTGGCCGACGTCGCCTGTACCCACTCGGCTGACATGTATCGCCGGGACTTCTTTCAACACGTCAATCCGGATGGAGAACGCCCACACGATCGGGTGGGCCAACTACATCGCCGCCTCTACGGACAGGTGGGAGAGAATTTGTACCAGCAGATCGACATTCGACGGGGAGAACAAGCCATCGCCCGTGAGATGATCGATCAGTGGATGAACAGCCTGCCCCATCGGAAAAACCTCTTGCGTCCGCCCTTCACGCACGTGGGCGTGTGCGCATTGCGCAAGGCGGACACCCTACTCGCCACGCAAGTGTTTGCGGAGGTTTCCGCCTACCTCTCCTCCCCCCTCCCACAAACGGTGGATGCCGGACGCACCCTCCCCATCTCCATCGCCCAGACGTTTCCCCCAGACGCCCGTGCCGTGCGATACGACTTCTGGGACGCAACACGGGACCGGATCGTGGCGGGCCCCCACGTGATGCACGACTCCCTGCGGATCCCGGACACCACCGGCACCGTGTGGTCTCGCTTCTACGTTCTCGAAACGGGGCGCTACAGGATCCAGCGCGGACCACAACTCACGATCACGTCTCCGTAACTTCGATTTCAGCGATCCCTCTCAGGAGAAGGCTCAAACGGCACATCCCTCCCGCTCCACTCTTCACGCTTTACTCTTCACTCATCATGCAATCAGCACGTCTTCCCACCCGTCCTCCTCCGGAGCCTCTTCAGGGGTAATGTCGGTCTCGCCTGGACTGACTTCTAGCGTGCGCGTCTCGGTCACGTTGTTGTCCTCGTCCACCAGTACGACGCGCGGATGGTGCCCCTGGGCCTCACTCGGGGTCAACTCGGCGTACGCGATGACGATGACCTGATCGCCCGGCGCCGCAAGACGGGCCGCCGGACCGTTGAGACAAACCGTGCGCTCGCCCGCGTCCCCGGGAATGGTGTACGTTTCGAGCCGCTCGCCATTGTTGACGTTCACGACCTGTACCTTCTCGTAGGGCAGAATCCCGGCGGTGTCGAGCAGCTCCTCGTCGATCGTGATCGATCCTTCGTAGTACAGATCGGCCTGCGTGACGCGCAGCCGGTGGAGCTTCGACTTGAACATCGTAATGGTCATGCGGACACCAGAATGTCGGATTCGACAATCGTCGGCAAACGGCTCTTCTAAGCGGACGGCACCTGCACGAAGGCGTTGTCGATGAGGCGCGTCTCGCCAAAGTAGACGGCCACGGCGGCAAGAACTTCTTGCCCCGGCGCCAGGTGCTCGACGGGTTGGAGTGTGTGGGCATCCACGACCTCCGCGTACTCGACCTCCCCGTCGGGGGCCGTTACGAGGATATTATCCATCGCTCGAACAACCGCTTGGGCGTCCTGTTCCCCCCCCTCAATGGCCTCCCGTGCCGCCGTTACGGCCTCATAGAGTACGGTCGCCTGCTCCCGCTCCTCGTCACTCAAATAAGCGTTTCGAGACGACTGCGCGAGGCCGTCGGGCTCCCGCACGGTGGGCACGCCCACAATGTCGATGTCCAAGAGCAGATCCTCCACGAGGTGCTTGAGAATGACGTACTGCTGAGCGTCCTTCTTCCCAAAAACGCCAATGTCCGGCTTGCAGGCGTGGAAGAGCTTCGTGACGACCGTGGTCACCCCTCGAAAATGACCCTCGCGGTACGCCCCGCACAGGTGCTCGTCGAGGTGCTCAACCTCCACCCAGGCCAGCGGTCCGGGAATTGCGTCATCGTTCGCGTACGGATACATTTCCTCCACCGACGGCGCGAAGAGAGCGTCCACCCCCAGGGCCTTCAGCTTCTCCTGGTCTCCCTCCAGGTCTCGGGGATACTCATCGTAGTCCTCGTCCGGGCCGAACTGCGTAGGATTGACGAAGACCGAAACGGTCACGTGGTCGGCCTCCTCCAGTGCGCGGCGGACGAGCGCCAGGTGTCCCTCGTGCAGGGCGCCGAGCGTGGGGACGAGCGCGAGGGTGTGTCCCTTTGATCGCGCCGCATCCGCGTGCGCCTGCATGTCGTCGACCGTGCGAATGAGCTCCATAGTGCGAGAGCGTGGAATAAAAAAGCGTGGGGCAAGCGATCGAGAATTTTCTACCGGTCCAAACTACGAGCCCAGCACCCTGAGGGTTCACACACGTTTCCTGAGGCAAGGCTCAATAGATGAAATGTCCCCACGCCAAGATGCACACACCCCCCACACCTACATACGCTCACACTCCCTTCATTGAAGTTTGCCCGGGCATCGGTGACGTTACAACCGTTGCCCCAACGCCTGTTCTCCGATTCACCACTCCACGTCCGAACCATGTCTTCCGATTACCGCACCGAACGCGACTCCCTGGGCGAAGTCCAGGTCCCCGCCGATGCCCTGTACGGCGCCCAGACCCAGCGTGCAAAAGAAAACTTTCCCATCAGCGATCTTCGCTTTGCCCGCCGGTTTATCGAAGCGCTCGGGCACGTGAAGCAGGCCGCCGCCAAGGCCAACCGGCACCTGGGCCTGTTGGACGCCGACACCGCCGACGTCATCGTGGAGGCGGCGCAGGAAGTGATTGACGGCACGCATGACGACCAGTTCGTGCTCGACATTTTTCAGACCGGCAGCGGCACCTCCACCAACATGAACGCGAACGAGGTGATCGCCAACCGGGCCTCCGTGCTCATGGGCGAAGAGCTCGGGAGTAAGGCCGTGCACCCCAACGACGACGTGAACATGTCGCAGTCGTCGAACGACACGATTCCCACGTCCATGCACGTGGCCGCACGAATGGCGATGGAGGAGACGCTACTCCCCGCCCTCGACGACCTGCACGACGCCCTCCGGGCGAAGGCGGAGGAGTTCGATGACGTGCTCAAGAGCGGCCGGACGCATCTGATGGACGCCACCCCAGTGCGCCTCGGGCAGGAGTTCGGCGGCTATGCGGCGCAGGTGGAGCAGTCCATCGAGCGCATCGAGGAGGCCTCCGCCTCTCTGGCTGAGGTCGCGCTCGGCGGGACGGCCACGGGCACAGGCCTGAACCGTCACACCGACTTTCCGGAAGCGGCGCTGGAGGCCCTGTCCGACGCGACGGACCTCGACTTCTACGAGACCGACAACCACTTCGCCCAGCAGGCCGGCAAGGAGCTGTACGTAGATGCCCACGGCGCCCTCAACACGCTCGCCACGGCACTCCTCAAGATCGCAAACGACCTGCGACTTCTCTCTAGCGGCCCCACCAGCGGCATCGGCGAAATTAAGCTGCCCGTCATTCAGCCGGGCTCGTCCATCATGCCGGGCAAGGTCAATCCGGTGCAGAGCGAGCAGGTAATGATGGTGGCCGCACAGGTCACGGGCAATCACCAGACGCTCACCGTCGCCAACACGCACGGCAACTTCGAGCTGAACGTCATGATGCCGGTGATGGCCCACGGCATGCTGCAGAGCATCGAGCTACTGGCCCACAGCGTGGAGGCCTTCCGCACGAAGTGCGTCGAAGGCATTGAGGCCGACCGCGAGCGGTGCCAGGAGCTGCTGGAGCTGAACCCGTCGATCGCAACGGCCCTCAACACCGCCATCGGCTACGACAAGGCCAGCGAGGTCGCCAAGAAGGCCGCGAAGGAGCGCAAGAGCGTGCGCACCGTGGTGCAGGAGATGGGCCTGCTGAGTGAGGAGGAGCTCGACGAGTACCTCGACGTGCAGGCAATGACGGAAACCGGCATTCCGGGGGAGAACGGGCAGTGAGTTTTTGGGTGCGAGTGGAAAGTCCCTGCCGATGATTCAACGGAAGGGCTTTGAGAGCACGGGAGCATGGGCGCGTGGGAGTAGAGGGCGCGGGAGTGAAGAGCGCGGGGGAGGGGAAGAGGTATGCCGCCCCCTACGCTCCCACTCTCCCATGCTCTCCACACCCACGCCCCCGGCTCTCCACGCCTCCAATTTGTCCTAAATCTTGCGATTCCAGCCAGCATCTTTTTCTGGGTTTCCCCGTTATTCTCATTTGCACCGTTCTCGGCGGTACGAATTTGCGAGGACTGTGCGTTAGTACTGTGAAATGGTGAGAAGAGGGGCCTTGGCCCATGTGCCAGGAGCTCCGTTTTGCTTCCGTATCCCCCAACAAGTTTGGCTTGATCTCTATGAGTACCAAAGGAAAAGTCTCAATCGCCCTGTTCGTGGGTGGGGCCTTCCTGGCCGGCATCCTCTTCGCGACGGTCGGGGCCAACGTATTCGGCCTCGGTAGTGCCATCGGCACGCCGGGACAGGCGGCAAATCTCGACGGTTCGACGGCCATCGAGCAGACGGCCGATGCCAATCCGCGCAACCTCGAGAGCGCGTTCACGAAGGTCTCAGAATCGGTAAACCCCGCAGTCGTCCAGATTCGAGCCCAGAAGGTCGTGGAGCGCGAGATGCGCAATCCATTTCAGGGCACGCCCTTCGAGGACTTCTTTGGCGGCCCCGGAGGACGGGAGCGGGAATTCCGGTCGCAGGGTCTCGGCTCCGGCGTCGTAATTCGCTCCGACGGACACATTATCACCAACAACCACGTCGTCGAAAATGCCGAGGAGTTGAGCGTGGAGATGCTCGACGGCACGAAGTACGATGCCAAGATTGTCGGTACCGACCCGTTCAGCGACCTTGCGGTGATTAAAGTGGACGCCTCCGACATGACCTCCATCAGCTTTGGCAACTCGGAGACCCTCCGGACCGGACAGTGGGTGCTCGCCTTCGGCTCCCCCCTCTCCCCCAACCTCAACAATAGTGTGACGGCTGGCATCATTAGCTCCGTAGGGCGCCTCCAATCCATTGGACGCGGCTCGCAGGCCGGGGCGCAGAACTTCGTGCAGACCGACGCGGCGATCAATCCTGGAAACTCGGGCGGGCCCCTCGTGAACCTCAACGGTGAGCTTGTGGGCATCAACACGGCGATTCAGTCCAACACCGGCGGCTATCAGGGGATCGGCTTCGCGATTCCGTCGAACACCGTCGAGCGGGTCGCCACGCAAATCATCGAGCAGGGAGAAGTCCGCCGTGCCTTCCTCGGCATCAATTACGGACCGGCTCCACAAACGCTCATCCAGAACGAGGACCTGCCCTCTGGTGCCTCTGTGATCTCACAGGTACAGGACGGCACACCGGCCGACGAGGCTGGACTGCAGGCCGGCGACGTTATCGTTGCCATTGACGGCCAGCAACTGGAGAAGTACCTGGAGGTCTCGAACCTCATTGCGAGTAAGCAGCCCGGCGAAGAGGTGACTCTCACCATTAACCGGAACGGCAGCCAAGAGAAGTATACCGTGACGCTCGGCTCCCGTGATCAAGGCATGACGGCCTCGAACGAAGGCGGAGGCGACGACACGCCGTCCCGCGAACAGCTGATGCAAGAGCTTGGGCTCAGTATCCGCGACATCAGCCCCGAGATTGCCCGTCAGCTCGGCCTCGACAACACCGACGGTGTGGTGATTACGGATGTCGACCAGTCCAACCCCATGATTCGAAACTCTGGACTGAGCCCCCGGCAGATCATTGTTGAGGTCGCGGGGGAGCCCACACCCAACGTGGAAACCTTCCAGGAAGTCTACGGCAAGATTCCGGCAGGGAAAGCCTTCCGGGTCGTGGTGCGCAGTCCGCAGGGCTTCGTGAACGTAACGAGCCTCCGCAAGCCCGACGATAACGGCTAACGCACCTCTTCCCCATCCCCAACAAAAAACGCCCCATCCTCCACAGCGGAGGATGGGGCGTTTGCATTTCGGGGGGCCAGCCAGAGACCGCGGCTCCTAGTGACCTTGCACAACGACTCTGGCGGTTTCGAGCGTGACGCTTTCGAGCGTCGGTCCCCTGACGCCACAATCGTCCCCGTTTGCCGGCAGCGGTCGATCCCGAGCAGATTCCGCGCAGGAGATACAGACGGAAACAGCGTCACGATCTCTGCGATTTCTCGCGTCTCAGTTGTGTAAGCCCACTAGAACCGTTTTCTGTACCGCCTGGAACGACGAACCGCTATCACTCCACTCCGTTTTGGCTGGGCCGATGCATCGGCGCGAGGCGTCCCTCCAGATCCTCCGGAAACGCCTTACGGGGCACCGTACGAAGGGTCGGGGGCGGACCGTCGAAGAAAATCTTCACCCCATCCGTCTCGTTGCGCACCACGTTCAGCGCCATAGCGTAGGCATCAGCGGCCTCGGTCCGCCCATCGGCCATGGCGTCGTCGTAAAGAATCATTAGCTGGGCGGCGATGCTTCCCAGCATCTCGCGCGTCGGCTCTCGTTGATTGGACATGGGACCGTCGGACTTGACGAGACGGAAGGAGTGGATATCGAGGGATCAAGGACGTGAACGCACGACGATTCCACACGTTCGCCCTGTGGAATCGGTCCCAATAGGATCGACGCTCAATCGAACTTCCCCCAGAAACTTCCTTCCGCACTCATCATGCCCAACACGGTTGACCGCAGGACGCTCGACCAGTTGCCCGACGCATCGACCATCGCTGCTCTCCGGGAAGAGGCCGCCGACCAGGAGGTGTCAATCGAAGCGACGTACCCAAAATCCGACGGCTCCCAGAAACGAATGGTGGTCTCGCCTCGAGGCACAGTGGTGATCCTCAACGACGTGTCGAAGGATACCTTCAACCGTTCCCAGTCCGCCGATGACATTGCTGCAGCACTCCGCGAGTGAGGTTGCAACACTCTGCGAGTGTGGCTGCCGCGCTCCGCGGGTGAAGTTTCTCCACTTGAAGCGTGAGAACCTCTGAGGACGAAGGGGGCCTCCCACACGAGAATCGAGTCCTCAATGGAAGGACTCTACTAGCCCCAGACTCCCCCCTTCTCCCCACTACGCTGAACGCGCAACGGACCACTACGTCTCGACGATGCAGTTCGTCTCACCGAAGTCGTTCGTCTCGTAGTCGTCGGCCTCGTCCTCGTTCACCCATCCGGCTTCTTCGCTGTAGTACCGGAAGGCATACCGCCCGTCTTCCTGCAGCATTACGTTGGTGCTGTACGTCTGATTGCTTCGGCGAACGAAGGTGTCCTCACCGGCCGTCCAGTCGTTGAAGTCTCCCACGACGGAGACCTCGTCGCCGTACGGGTGATCCTCTGGGAGAACGAACGTCACCTTTACCTGGTCGCTGTCGCGTTTGTTGACTTTCTTAATCATATCGGTGCTAATTTCTGGTCATAATTCTGAAGAGATGAACCCGAAAACCAGGTGGACGCGGACTGAGTGTCCGTGAGGTCCCTGTTTTACTCGGACTTGTGTCTATGCCGGAGACGCGCGTTTGTGGCGGGGAGGCGATCAAAAAACCGCTTCCTTCGACCACTTTTCGTACAGGGATCCCCAAACCCCCTCATCACGAAGAACAGAGGATATTCACTTCTGGAGTGCGCGTGTCCCATTCGGTCCCCGGCCACGGGTCCTCCGGCACGCCGCAACCAACGAGGTCATCTTTCCTCGCTCCCCTTCGGACTCTCATCCACTGATTTCTCGCAAAACCCTTCCGGCCCTGCCCTATACACTGAACACGCCCCCCGTCCGTCCGTGGGGAGGCTCGCGCCGCGCGTCCTCCGTCTCGGATGCCGCGTTCCAAATCGGACCTGTGACCCATCCTCTCCCCCCATGATCGAACGGATTTCCATTCTTGGCACCGGTCTCATTGGCGGCTCGCTCGGCCTGGCCTGGAAGGAGCGGCGACCCAACTGTACGATTGTGGGACACGATCGCCCGGAGGTGCTAGAAATGGCGGAGGCGCGGGGCGCCATCGACGAAAAGGCGGCCGATCCGGTGACGGCGGTGGAGGACGCCGACCTCGTGATCCTCGCGACGCCGCTCGCGTCGGTGCTCAAGCTCCTGGATGCGATTGGAGACCACGTGCCGGAGGGCGCCATTATATCGGACGTGGGCTCGGTAAAATCGCCGGTGCTAGATCAGGCAGCGGACGTGTTGCCCGACCACGTTCACTTTCTCGGCGGCCACCCGATGGCCGGGGCCGAACAGGCAGGCATTGAGCACGCCGACCCGCTCCTCTTCGAGAATGCGGTGTACGTCCTGTGCCTGCCCGATGAGCAGGACGAGGACGTGCTTGAGGGTCCGCTTGCGCCCCTCATCGACCTTGTGGAAGCCACCGGCAGTCGGCCCCTCCTCCTTACCCCCGACCGCCACGACCGCCTCGTGGCCGCCGTGAGCCACCTTCCCCAGCTCCTCGCCGTCGCGCTCGTGAACACAGTCGCGCAGGCAGACGACGCCGACGATGCGGCCAACCTCGCCCTCGAACTGGCCGGCGGCGGCTTCCGAGACATGACGCGCATCGCATCCTCTCCGTTCGACATGTGGCGCGACATTCTCGTGGGCAACGAAGGCCGCATCCACGACGCGCTCAGCGACTTTCGCCGGACCCTTCGCGCGCTGCGCAATCGGCTCATTGAAGGCGACCTGGACGGGCTCGAAGAGGCCTTCTCCGACGCTCAGGCGTCTCGCGACGCGGTTCCGGGCGACTCCAAAGGCTTCCTCCACGCCCTGGCAGACGTATACGTTCGTGCCCCCGACAAGCCCGGCATTATTCACGAGCTCACTGGCCACCTCGTCGAAGCGGACCTGAACATCAAAGACATTGAGCTCCAGAAGATACGAGAGGGCACCGGCGGGACCTTTCGCCTTGCGTTCGCTACGGCCGCAGACGCCGATGCCGCCGTCGACGCTCTGGACGCGGCCGACTATGAGGCGTGGCGCCCGTAACTCGTCCGGGAGTCCACCGGCCCCCACCGAATGCCCCCTCCGGGCCTCTTTCTCCGTTTCGTTCGCGTTCAGTCAACCCGAAGGCCTCAGGCAGCGTGAATCTGAATGCTGCTTCAATGGACGGGCCCCGCCCGTCAATCAACGCTCGACGTGTTACAAGAGAAGGGCAACGGCGAGCGATGTCCCTACGATGATCGCCAATCCAGGAAGCACGGCCCGGCGGAGGGCGCGCGTCCCCGTAACAGCTACGATCCCGCCCTTCAGCACGGTGTTGGCGGCGGCCGCAATCAGAATGGCCCGCGTAGCGGTGATTGCCGACACGTCCCCGCTTTCGTGAAGCCGGGCCATGGACAGGGTGATGGCATCTACGTCCGCCAGCCCTGCGACCACGCTTGACAGGTACACCCCGGCGTCGCCAAAATAGGACTGCGCAGCATTGGAGGCGACGAGAATGACGGCGTAGAGGACCCCAAACGTGATGGCCGGCACGAGGCGAAAGGGATTGCGCACCGTCTGCGGCTCCTCCTGCGCGTCCGACGGCTGGACACGATACAGGTACCCACAGTAGATCAGGCTGGCCACAAACACACCGGTCACAGGAAGCCAGACCGTGAGGAGCAGCGGCGGATGCACGACCGCGACCTCCACGATCACCCGCACGAACATGATGGCCCAGGCGAGCATGACGGCCATCGCGAAGGCCTGATCCAGCCCCTTTGAGTCCCGGCTACGCTCGGCCACGCTCAGCGTGACAGCAGTGCTCGATGCCAGGCCGCCGAGGAGCCCCGTGAGCCCAACGCCGCGCCGCGGCCCTACCACCTGTATCAGCACGTAGCCCAGAAAGCTGATGCCCGAGATGAGCACCACCATGAGCCACACGTTGTAGGGCACCAACACGTCGAACGGCGGGGAGCCGTAGCCCTCCGTCGGAAGCAATGGGAGAACGATGACGGTGATGACGGCAAACTTGAGTGTCGCGTAAACGTCCTCCTGGTCGATTCGACGGGCAAACGTGTGGGTCTGTACCTTCAACGAAAGAAGAACGGCCGTCCCGACCCCGAGGGCCGCCGCCAGGCGCAGGTACTCCCAGTAGCAGAGCGCGCCCGTAAAGAACACCACGAGCGCCGCCATTTCCGTCGTGAGTCCCATCTCCCGCTCACGAGACTCCCAGAAGTGCCCAACCGCCAGCAGAAGGGAAACCGCAAACACAGTGACCACGAGCGGCCAAGGGCTCCCCGCTTCGTCTCCCGCCAACGCCGAAACCGCCCCGAGCATAGCGATGATGGGAAAGGTCCGTGCCCCCGCCATGAGTTCTCCGTCCTCGTCGACCCGCTCGTGGTACGCATACTCGCGCTGCAGTCCCATGAACAGGCCCAGGACGAGTGCTACGCCGAACCGATAGAAGAGCTGCAACGTCCCCGAGTCCATGTGTAAAAGAAGATCAGCCGTTGAAGGGGGAGCGGGTGCCTTCGTACGGACCGCCTAGGGAGACGGTGCCTTCGGATTCGTAATCCATCCCCGCCAGTGATAGACGAGATACCCGACGTACTCCCGAATTGCCGCCGTACTCCCCGACAGCGCCCCAGCACTGGGAATCATACTGAGGAGTATCGTCGGGCCTTCTACGATCTGATAATCGGTAGCAACGGGCACAGCATCCACCCCGGCACTCCGAAATGTGGCGAGCGCCCGGCGCATGTGAAGGGCCGACGTCACGAGAAGCACCCGGTCGAATCCCCGGTTCTCCACAATCGCTGCCGTGTTCGTCGCATTCTCGTACGTGTTAGCACTCGTCGACTCCAGCAGCACCGAATCGGACGGCACCCCCCAGCTAGTGAGCAGGTCCTGCATGGCAGGCGCCTCCCGAAAGCGCTGATCCTTCCAGGGCATTGTCCCACCACTCGCGATGACGAACGGTGCTTTCTCCGCTTTGAAGAGTCGGGCTGCGTGCCACAAGCGGTCGGACGTCCCGTTGAGGTCCGGGTATACGCGCGGAGGGGTGGGCGCCCCGATCGCACCGCCGAGGGCCACAATGGCATCGGTAGCAGGAGCTTGCTCCACCGGTGCAGGGGGATAGCGCGACTCCAGCGTCCCCCGAATCCAGTCGGAAAAGATGGGAGTCGCCGGGATCCAAATAATGAGAAGCCCGAGGCCCAAACCGGCAAGTCCCCTCCGCTTCCACCAGTACGTTACCACGCCACTCGCAAGAAGGACCATCAGGCCCAGCGAGAGGGGGTGAATAAAGAGGCTCAGCACCTTCGAGAGAAAAAGCGACACGACCGACGGGACCCTGAGAAGAAGTGAACGACAATTTCGTGAGAGCTGTCCCCTTCAAGCCGCGGACTCGTCAGATTCATCGGCCTGTGTCCAGTGCTCCTGCACCGGACCGTCGGTCCCGTAGACCGGATCGAGCGACGGGAGGGGCACTTGTGCAATGTTACGGTCGGCCTCGGGCCGGTCGCCCGGCTCCCCCCGCTTCAGATCCCAGCTTCGTCCATCAGGATAGGCGCCCACAACCAGAAATTTCCCCCGTGTCCCTTGGTTCTTGTGTGCGACGCCCGCCGGAAGAACGAGCACATCGCCCGTCGAAACGTCGAGCGTGACCCCAGCGGGTCCTCCGAGCTGTACCGACGCGGAGCCCCCGGCAATGCCCAGCACTTCGTGCGCCGTGCTGTGATAGTGGTGATACGGAAAGATCCCATTTCGCCACGTCCCCATCCAGTTGTGTGCCTGAAACACCCGCTCGTACGCACGGGCCGGGGCGTCAACCGACGAACGGAGGACCTGCGGGTAGACGAGCAGGGGAAGCGTCTCGTTGTTCGGATACGTCCCATCATCCTCCAACTCATGCACCGCAGCGTCCGTGCTGCGTAGCACGTCTGAAAACGGATTCGGCACCGATACGCTCATGGAACCACCTCGTCACCCAATGCTCAGTACAAAAACGATTACCGCCCACCGTTTAGCTCGATGCGCCGCTCTGTAGATTTCCCTCTTGCGCCCGCTGGATGAACATCTTCATGCACTCCAGTGAACGAGACCCGACGAAGTGTCCATTCACGAGCACCGTCGGCGTACTTTTCACCCCAATGCTGATGGCCTTCTTGCGCTGCTTCCGGATTTTCTGCATATACTTCTCCTGATTGATTCGGGACATCAATACGTCCGGATTCATCCCAATCTCGGAGGCGATGGCTCGGAGGTCCTGTTCCGTAATGCCCGTTCGACTTTGGCGGGCATACTGGGCCTCCAACATTTCAGAGAACTTCCCCTCCTGATGGGCCACGTAAAGGGCCTGCACCTCGGGAAGCGACGATCCACGCAGGGGAAATGCCTTGAAGACAAACCGAACCTGATCGTTGTACTCCGACACCAGAGACTTCATGGTCTTCTCGTGAAAGGTCTTGCAATGGGGACAATTCGGATCGAAGTACTCGATGATCGTCACGGGTGCATCAGCAGGCCCCATCGTGATGTCTTGGAAGCTGACGAGGGACGACGGATCACTGACGGGATCCTTCTGCGCATCCAACTTACAGGCGGCCCCCGAATACTCCTCCGCGTGTGCAGCGGCCGTTTTCTCGCTGGCCGGAGTCAGGGCATTAAAATACGTCAGGTCTGCACCAACGAGAATGGCCGCAAAGGCCACGGCATACACGTACACGGTGAGGTCCCGCTTGAATAGGCGATCAGTCATGGTCGGCTCGGAAGGTTGAGAATCAATCGTGAGAAGGGTGACCTGAATCACAAAGAGGAGCGTCACAATGCCGGCGGAGAGAAGGCAGAGAGCACAGAGCGCATTGATGACGCCCACCTGCACGTACACGAGATAGCCGGAGTAGAGCACTCCACCGGTAAGCATCCCGAGGCGCGTCCCTTGAATCCAGCCCCGCCAGTAACGCGTTCCCCAAAAGAGTGCGAAGGTCAAAAGCGCAATGCTAAGGTAGAATCCCAATCCCCACACGGTGTTGGAGAGCCCAAAGAAGGTTCCCGACCCGCTCGATACGACTGCCGAGCAATTAAAGGCCATCTGCTCGGATTCAAGACCCGAAAACCCGAAGCAGCCTCGATCAAAATTGCGGCTCTGCTGAATGAAAAGATGTACGACCGTGAGAACACCGAAAAGCGACAGGGCAAAAATGACCTGGTCCCAGACGGAGTGGTAGTCCCGCAATCGATCCCAGAAGGAAGTCAAAAGAGACATCCGTGAAGCAATTCAGCGATCCGTGGCGATAAGTGGGAGCTCAGCACACCTCTCGTAGTGGGCTTACACAACTGAAACGCGAGAAATCGCAGATCTCGTGACGCTGTCCGGGACGCCCAGCTATTCCCAAATGGTATCCCAAATGGTAAGGGACGGCGACCTTCGAGAGGCGTCGTACATAATATCTTTTATCTCATGAACTCCGAAAACCTCAGCGGACCGCAGGTTCCACCTGCCCACGTACACCCAATGGTCGATGAGTTCCGCACTCGTTCATCTCTTCGCGTCACGTACTCCCTTTTGGCCCCTCTATACGATCATATCGTGCCGCACATTTCAAGCCATGCTCGTGCTCAGGGCCGAATGTGGCTCGACGTGGAAAACGGAGAGTCTGTTCTCGAGGTGGGAACGGGAACCGGCCTCGCCTTGCATCCGCTGGCTGAGTCAAATCCACGCGGATGGACAGAGGGCGTCGACGCAAGTGCCGCCATGCTCGCCCGTGCCCGCACCCTGATGCAGCAGTGCTCCCACCGCCGGTACGGGCTCCGATGCGCCCACGCCACGGCCCTTCCCTACCCCAGCGACACGTTCGACGCCGTCTTTTCCAGCTATCTGATTGATCTGCTTCCAGCCTCGAAACGCCGCCCCGCGATGCGCGAGATGCGCCGCGTCCTTCGTCCGAAGGGTCGCCTCGTGGTCGTCTACCTTGCGGTCCCACAGCGGCCCGTGGAACAGCTTTGGGAATGGATTGCCCGTGCCGTTCCGCCCCTTCTCGGGGGCTCTCGTCCAATCGATCCCCGACCGGTCCTAGACACGACCGGTTTTGAGGAAGAGCGTCACACCACTCGTGTGCAAGTGGGCCTCCGCTCCGGAATCGTCAGAACAACTCTGCGATGAGGGACCTCTCGACCAAATGCCCCCACTCATGAATCGCAACGCATGACTCACCCCTCTCAAACGGAATTTCAAACCGGCCGCTTGACCCCATCCCCGCTGTGTGCTACCCTAGAAGTACTATGATATCTGCAGCGCGTACCACGTCTCAGTCCTGGCGGCTCTGGTGGCCCCCTTCGCGGGTCTGGAGCCCCTGCTGTGCGTGATCGCCGCTGCATCGCCATAGCGTCTTATTGGGCTCTGGACCCGCTGCTCTGCTCGGCAGCGGGTTTTTCTTTTGCCACCACACGCAGTCGCCCAACCACCAGTCCGGAGTTCCCGTTCGCCTTATGACCTTCGACGACTTTCGCACCCACGTAGAGACCGCCCGCACCCAGGGCGCTGATCGCCTCGTGGTGCCCGTATCCCTGCGCCGCAGTGCCGACCTTTTGACGCCCGTCTCGGCGTTTCTCTCCCTCCGGGAAGAATCGAGCTACAGTTTCCTCTTCGAGAGCGTGGAGGGGGGCGAGAAGCTGGCCCGATACTCGTTTCTCGGCCGCAATCCGTACCGCATCGTGACGGGCACGGACTTCGGCGCCACGGTGACGGTCGACGAGCGCCGTACCCCCGACGCGGAGCGCGGACTCGACCCGCCGGACGGCAATATCTTTGAGGTCCTGGATGCGTACCTGGATCGCTACACCGAAGTCGACCTGCCGGATCTGCCCCGCCTTCGAGGGGGGGCTGTGGGCTACCTGGGCTACGATGGGGTCCGTCTCGTCGAGGATCTGCCCGACGCGCCGCCCGACGAGCTTGGCCTGCCGGACGCCATCTGGTGCTTCTACGACACTGTGGCGGCATTCGACCACGTCAAGCATCAGATTGTCCTGATGGCGAACGTTTTCGTCGACAACGACACGGACCTCCGGGCCGCATACGAGGAGGCCCAAACGCGCCTGGCCGATTTGGAAGCGGACCTGAAGCGTCCTCCCTCTACCCCACGCCCGGTCGAGTGGACGGACGAGGAGTTGGTCTCCAACATGGACCGTTCGGTCTTCGAGGACGCGGTGCGCACGGCGAAAGACCACATTCACCGGGGCGACATCTTCCAGGTGGTGCTCTCTCAGCGGTTCTCGACCTCGTTTGAGGGGGATCGCTTCAACCTCTATCGTGCCCTACGGCAGGTAAATCCGTCGCCCTACCTCTTCTACCTCGACTTCGACGACCTCGCGCTGGTCGGCTCCTCGCCCGAGGTGCTGGTGCGTGCGGAGGACGGCACGGCGGAGGTGCTGCCCATTGCCGGCACGCGACCGAGGGGAGAGAATGAGGAAGAAGACGCGGCCCTCGCTGAGGAGTTGCTCAACGACCCAAAGGAACGCGCCGAACACCTGATGCTGGTGGATCTGGGGCGAAACGACCTCGGGCGGGTGTGTCGCTACGACAGTGTGACGGTGGATCGCTACGCATACATCGAGCGCTACTCCCACGTCATGCACATCGTGTCCTCCGTCCAGGGCGAGTTAGACGAGGATCGGGGACCCATGGACGTGCTCGCGGCCTGCTTTCCCGCCGGCACGGTGAGCGGGGCGCCGAAGGTGCGGGCGATGGAAATCATCGACAACCTTGAACCCTCCCGCCGGGGCATCTACGCCGGAGCTGTGGGGTACGTCGACTTTTCCGGTACGCTCGACACCTGCATCGCCATCCGCACGATGGTCGTGACCGACAACACCGCCCACGTGCAAGCGGGCGCCGGCCTCGTGGCCGACAGCGATCCCGCTCGTGAGTACGACGAGACGTGGAACAAGGCCGCCGCCCTCCGACAGGCCATGCACGTCGCCGCCGACGGCCTCTTGTGATTCACTCCGAGGAATCATGTGGAGCGCAACTTGCCCCCCCATGACTCCTCAATTCATGAACCACCAAACTTCCCCCCTCTGAAACGGTAGGACTCGCCTAGTAGCTCCTCCCCCTCAAACCTTCGATCTTAACACCTTCAACTTCCCCTACACCACCGATGCCGAATCCAATTAAGGAAGCCCTCCTCGGCCGCGGCTGGGCCGGCAAAACCATTAGCCGCGCCGAAACGGTCGAGCGCCTCAACCCGCTCCTCCTCCAGCACCTAAAGCTCAACCACAACTACGAGTACGTCATTCGGTCGCACTCCGACCCGGCGGTGACGGACGCCTTGAAACGCGTGCAGAAAACCGCACGGGCAGACGTTGGCAAATTCAACGAGACCATCCTGAGCTGCGGCGGCTCCCCCGAAAACGGCACTGACCTGGAAACGAGCGACTTTAACCTGGGAGACGACGAGCTCGAAATGCTCTACCAGCTACAAGACCTCGAAACGGAGTGGAACGAGGCCCTCACGAAAGAGCGAAAGGAGATTGAGCACCAGATGCGAACGCGAGGCATCCTCGAAGCGCTCAAGAGTAACAGCACCGAACGGCTCGAACTGCTCGACGACCTCATCGAGCGCGCTCAGGCCGCCACCAGCTGACGGCCTCTGATTCTTCGAGTGTGTGCAAGAATCCTGCGTGGCGAATCCTCTTCGAAATGTGTATTGCGTATTTCGCTGAGCGCCTCAGTCGAACGGGCAAATCTGGACTCATGCCCTCTGCACTCGGAACTCATCTAGTCATGACGCCGCTCCGCTAAGAACACCATTCTCTCGAACATCCCCCTGTACGAGAACACAGACCTCAACAGCCTCAATGGAAGCCCCTGACACCACTGCTCCCGCCGAATCGGACACGCCC
>JAHENZ010000097.1 GCA_018609755.1 Salinivenus sp.
CATCCACCCTCGATGATGAGCGGGATCTATCGGAGGGAGCGTGGAAGGTGGAAGGTTGAAGGGACCCGTTCTGATGTCGCCGAAGGTCTGAGGACAACTCGTGGGGAGGAGCCTTCGTACGCTGATTCCCGTCGTTTTGTAGACTAGTGTTCTGTCTGTAATGAGTGATGGTCGGTTGGCGAAGTTGAAAGAATTCTACGAGGAGGATCCGGACGATCCGTTTACGCGTTTTGCCCTCGCCCAAGAGCATCTGAAACACGAGAATATCGAGAAGGCGCTTGCGTTCTTCGAGGATCTCGTGGAGACGGATCCTGATTACGTGGGCACGTACTACCACCTCGGCAAGCTCTACGAACGACTCGATCGGACCGACGATGCGCTGGAGATCTACGAGCAGGGCATCGACGTGGCTCGAGAGCAGAAGGCGCAGAAGGACCTGTCGGAGCTGCAGGACGCGAAGTTGAAGGCAGAAGGCATCGGGTTTGACTGACCACTAGTACCAGCTTGCTGCGATGCGTCGCCTTGCTTGCATTCTCGGTCTTGCGCTCATGCTGGGCGTATCGTCTGCTCCTGTGCACGCTCAGGCTCCGGATTCCACCTATACGGTGAAGGAGGGGGACACGCTTTACGGCATTGCGCGGGAGGTCGGCGTGTCGGTGCGCACCCTCATGCAGTGGAATGGGCTCGACGACACGAGTCTGCAGGTCGGCCAGACGCTCCGCGTTCGCCCGCCGTCGGGGTCCTCGACCGAGGAAGCGCCGCCCCAACCTTCTCGCCAGGAGTCGGTCCCGCCGGAGACGGACACCGCTGAGTCCGAGGGGGCAACTACTCCTCAAGATTCTGCTACGCTTCCGGACACTGCCCGCGCGCCGCGTCCCTACGGGCAGCACACGATCGAGACGGGCGACACCTTCGTGGACCTGGCCCTTCGCCTCGGCACCACCGCCGATTCGCTCTACACTCTCAACGACAGCACCACCACGCCGCTGTCGCCCGGCCGGACCGTACAACTGCCCCGCCGCTTTGGGCCGCCCACGCACGTCGTGAAGGAGGGGCAGACCCTCTACAGCATCGCCGGCGAGTACGGGGTGAGCGTTCGCGCCCTCAAGGTGAAGAACGACCTCGACACCGACACGCTGGCGCCGGGGCAGCGCCTGCAGGTTCCGGGGTCGGACCGCGCGACGGTGTCGCCGCCCGGGGAGTGGGCCGCGCCGGACTCAACGGGGCGCGTGGCGATCTATCCGGCGGCCTTTGCCGGGCGCCTCACTGCGAGCGGCACGGCGTACGATCCGGAAGACTTCGTCGTGAGCCACCCGTCGCTCCCATTCAACTCCGTCGTGCTGCTGTCGTCCCAGGAGCCTGAGAATTACACCTTTGCCCGTGTGATTGACCGAGGGCCCATCGAAGACGGTGTGCTACTGGACGTGTCGGATGCCGTCGCAGAGGAACTCGGCCTTGGGCTTGACGACCAACCGTCCGTCTCACTTCGGGTGGTCTGGGTTGCAAACAGTGAGAACTGAACCGTCCCGTTCTACACGCCCCTCGCCACTCACTCCTCACTTCTCGTCCGTCGTTCATGAGCACCGACGCTACCGGCCTGCGAGCCTACCACCGGTTTACGCGATCGGCCACCTACGGCGTGTTGAGCGCCCTGCCCCTCTTCGTCCTGTACGAAGCGATGATCGTGGCCGTCAACACCGGCACGAGTCGACCGGTGCGGATCGGGGCAGAGGTGTGGCTGAAAGACCTGCTGGCGATGACGGGCGCGCGCGGCGGACTGATTCTCGTGATCCTTGCCGGACTTGCAGCCGTGGCGGCATATTTCGTGGATCGTGGAAAAGACATTCCGGTCCGGGGCCGGTATTTTGTCGGAATTGTGGGGGAAAGTGTCGTGTACGCTGTTGTCGTGGCGCTTTTGGTGTCAAATCTGGTCGCGGCCCTGTTTGCCGTCATTCCGCCGCCGGAAGGCGACCTCTGGACGCAATTGGCTCTCTCCATTGGGGCAGGGCTCTACGAGGAGCTGTTCTTCCGCGTGCTTCTGGTGGGCGGCCTCGCGCTCCTCTTCCAGCCCTTTTTTGAGAATGGCAATGCCGCTTATCTACTGGCCGCGATTCTCGGGGCTGCCCTCTTCAGTCTGGCCCATTACGTTGGCCCCCTGGGCGATCCGTTTGAGCTTCCGTCCGTCACGTTCCGCTTTGCGTTCGGCCTCGCCTTGAACGTGCTCTTCCTCTGGCGCGGCTTCGGGGTGGCGGCCTGGACGCACGCCCTGTACGACGTGATGGTGGTGACGGGGATGTTTGGATAGGGGATATTGCGTAGTGCGTTTTCGTGTTATGTCCGGATCCGTACGGTAAACGCCCGCCGGGGATTGTCGACGGTGAGCATCCGAATCGTTTCCGCGCTGAATCCGGCGTCGCGGAGCTTCGGGAGGAAGGTGCGGAAGAGCGTGTCGAAGGGGCGCGGCTCGGTGCCCTCGGGCGGATACGAGCTGCCGTCGTGCGAGAGCAGCACCCGGTCCAGCACGTCGCGCTCCTGCATGGCCTGCACGAGCTCAAGGTGGTGCTCGATTTCGTCCCCTGGTGCAAGGCCGTCGAACTCAATCCAGGCGCCCTGCTCGGCCGCTTCGGCCAGGGCATCCACGTCGTCCACGTTCTGGGCGTGCACCCAAATCCAGGCCGACGGGTCGACGCCTTCTTCGTCCAGCACCGCGAGCTGCTCCCGGGCGGCGGGCACGTTGCCGGACGTGTGCACGGCAATCGTGAGACCGCTTTCCGTGTGCGTCTTGGCGGCGGCGCGCACCAGCTTTCGGTCGATGTCGGAGAGCGGCCCGCCGTCCACGGCGGTTTTGATGAAGCCGGGACGGACCCCGGTGCCGTCCACGCCGTCGGTCCACTCCGCGAGCCAGCGGTCGGCCAGCTCTGCGGCGCTCTCGTCGTAGGCGTGGTCGGGCACGTAGCGGTCGTCGGCGGCGCCGTAGTAGCCGGTATTCGTGATCAAGTGCAGCCCCGTGAGTTCGGCGAGCCGGTGCATGATGAGCGGATCGCGGCCAAAGTAGGCGGCGGTACAGTCCATGATGGCCTCACAGCCGGCCGACTGCACGTCGTTGAGGATGGGCACGACGGTATCAAAGACATCACGCAGATCGTAGTCCGGACGACGGGCGGGCGGTTCGCCAAAACGAGAGAGTACGTGCTCGTGGGGCAGAGCCGCGCCCATCTCCTCCGGTGGGATGGGGCCGGTCACCGTCATGATTTGGCCGTCGGCCTCACGGGGCGTAGTGTCGCGGCGCGGCGCCGTCGGAAAACTGAGAGACGGAGCGAGCCACGAACTCGCCCCAAGAGCGCCGCCAAGGGCTTTGAGTACATCGCGTCGAGTCATGGGCAAGCGGAGGAGAAATAGGACAGTGGATTGAGCGTTCGTACAAAGCTGTACTGCACCTCCTCGGGGATGTTGCTCACGACGCGTGAAGGAAATCGATCCGGCCGGCGGCTCTCACAATAATTCCCATGCCAAATCGTCAGATACACGAACTGTGGTACGGCCCTTGTCGTATACCGGACTGCAGTATTTGGCTGGCTAAACTCAATCCGACCTTTCATGAACACCCTTCGCACCACCGCGCTCATGGCCGTCATGTTCGTCTTGTTTGCCCTCATCGGGCAGGCGCTGGGCGGCACCGGCGGCATGATCCTCGCTTTCCTGATCGCCCTGGGCATGAACGGCGTCAGCTACTGGTACAGCAGCGCCATCGTCCTGCGAATGTACGGCGCCGAGGAGGTGAGCCGGGCCGACGCCCCGGAGTTGCACGAGATGGTGGACCGTCTGCGGCGGCGGGCCGACCTCCCGATGCCAAAGGTCTGCATCATTCCGTCCGATCAGCCGAACGCCTTCGCGACGGGCCGGAATCCGGACAACGCCGTCGTGGCCGTTACGGAGGGCATCATGAACACGCTCGACCGTGACGAGCTGGAGGGCGTGATCGCCCACGAACTCGCCCACATTCAAAACCGGGACATGTTGATCTCAACGTTTGCGGCCACACTGGCGGCCGCCATCACGCTTTTGGCCCGGTTCGGCATCTTCTTCGATCGGGAGCAGGGCTTCGTCACGTCCCTGCTCATGATGATTCTGGCCCCGCTGGCGGCCATGCTCGTCCAGATGGCCATCTCGCGCAGCCGGGAGTACGTGGCCGACCGCGACGGGGCGACGATTGCGGGCAATCCAATGGGCTTGGCCAACGCCCTGCGCCGGATGGAGCAGGTGGCCCAGCAGCGGCCCATGCACGGGGCCAATCAGGCGACCTCCCACATGTTTATCGTGAATCCGTTCTCGGGCGGTCTCAGCGGCATGCGGAAGCTCTTTTCCACCCACCCGCCTACGGAGGAGCGCATTGCTCGGCTGGAGGAGTTGGCCCGCGGCGCGTAGGGGCAACCTGGGGCTAAGCAACATCGTTTGTCTGTGAAAGCGCCGGGAGACGGAAATAGCGGCACCGTCTTCGCGTGTGGACATTAGAAGGTCATTCCCACCACACTCCCCACCACGGTGCCGCTCTGTGTTCATGCGTGTCTTTCGTGCTTTTGTCGTTCTCCTGGGCTGTTTGGGGCTATTCGCCCCCCTCGGGAGCGCTCAGTCCACTACCGACAAGTCTCTGCGGGCTCACACCGTGGAGGGCGACGCCCAGATTCGACTGGACGGGCACCTCGACGAAGCGGCCTGGGATGAGGCGTCCACGAGCACGGACTTTACCCAACAGACGCCCGTGGAGGGGGGCACGCCGTCGGAGCGAACGGCAATCCGGGTGGTGTACGGGGAATCGGCTCTCTATATCGGGGTGACGCTCTTCTACAGCGACCCGAGCGAGATACGGGCCTATCAACTGCGTCGGGATGCGTCCTTGGGCTCCGACGACCGGCTCATGTGGACGCTGGATCCCTACAACGACGGGCGCAACGCCTATTTCTTCGAAACCAATCCGGTGGGCCTGCGGGGCGACGGGCTGTTGTCCTCCGGACAGGGGTCCAGCCTCAACAAGTCGTGGGACGGCATCTGGAACGTCGAAACGCGGAAGCACGACGACGGGTGGACGGCCGAGATTCGCATTCCCTTTCAAACGCTGCAGTTTGATCCCGGACAGACGACCTGGGGGTTCAACGTGCAGCGCACGCTCCGGATTGAAAACGAAGAAATCCTTTGGGCCGGCTACGAGCGCGACCAGGGCATCTTTCGGCCGCAGTACATGGGCGAGCTCCGGAACGTTGGGGGGACGTCCACGGGGCTTGGGCTCGACGTCACGCCCTTCGGACTCGTTGGGGGAAACAGATCGTGGGCGGAGGGGGATGCCTCCACCGACCGGACGATCGACGCGGGAGGCGATCTCTCCTACGCATTCACGCCCAGCCTCCGCACGGCCCTTACGGTCAATACCGATTTTGCCGAAGTGGAGGTGGACCAGCGTCGGGTGAATCTGACCCGGTTTCCCCTCCGCTTTCCCGAAAAGCGGGACTTCTTTCTGGAGGGCTCCAGTGTTTTCGACTTTGCCCCGCGGAGTGCACAGTATCCCTTCTTCAGCCGCCGCATCGGGCTGGTGGAGGGGAGCCCGGTGCCCATTCTGGCAGGCGCCCGCACGAACGGGCGCGTTGGGCCGTACAACGTCGGCTTCTTCCAGGTACGCACTCGCGAGACCGAGAACGTGCTCTCGGACACGACCACGCTGCCCAGAGAGGACTTTACCGTAGCCCGGGCTGTGCGCAACGTGGGCAGCGAGAGTCAATTCGGCGTGCTCTACACCCGTCGAGCCACCCAGGCCGATGGAGGGCGTTTTGCCCGCCTCAATGATCGGCACACGCTGGGGGCGGACATGGAGCTCAGCACCTCCTCCCTGTTCGACGATCAGAACTTCCAGTTTCAGGCGTTCTTCGTCTGGCACAACGCGCCCCTGAAGGCCGATACGTCGAGCTGGGGCCACCGCACGACCCGCGGCTTCCGGCTCAATTACCCAAACCAGCCGTGGTTTGGCCACATGTCGTACCGGGAATTCGGGAATGCCTACGATCCAGCCGTGGGGTTCGTCCGTCGGCGGAGTTTTCGCCGACTCCAGCCGACGATCGGGTACAACCCGGTGTTTGAAACCAGCTCCGTGATTCGCGAGATGCGGTTCATCGCCGATTTTGAGTACCTGACGGACCTGGCGCTGGAGCCGCAGACGGTGAACCTCACCCTCACCACGATGGAGGTCTTCTTCACGACCAGGGATCAAATAGAAGTTGAAGTCGAACGCAACTTCGAACGCCTCAACGAGCCGTTCGACATCCTTCGGGACGGGAGCATTATCATTCCTCCCGGGACCTACCCGACCTGGGGGCTGGAGACGGAGGCCGAAACCGCGGCGTACCGCACCGTTTCTGGAGAGGCCGAGTTCGGATACGGCGGCTTCTGGTCCGGCACGCGCACGCGTCTGACTCTGGGCTCGACCGTTCGTCCCCTTCCTGGACTGAACGCGAGTGTCGATTGGGAGCACCGCCGCGTGGATCTGCGGGAAGGCGACTTCCAAACCCATCTTCTGCGGTTCGAGGGGAACGTGGACCTGACCCCCAACCTCGCCATTACCTCGCAGCTGCAGTACGACAATCTCAGTGAGCGACTCGGTCTCTTTGCGCGTCTGCGCTGGATTCTGGAGCCCGGCAGCGATCTCTACCTCGTATATACTCACAACTGGCGCTCAATCGACGGGCGCCTCTCCCCCCGGAGTGCCGAAACGGCCGCCAAGCTCACCTACACGATTCGGCTGTAAGGAGGAGGAAGGGGATATTCGGCCTTCGGTTCCGTTGTCGAACCCTGTCTCGGAGAGGCAGAAGTGCGAACGTATGAGCGTGTGGAAGTATGAAAGTGTGGAGGTGTGTCGGTATCACGTTCATACCTACACACATTCAAACCTACGTGCACCAACGACACTTGCGAGTTGGGATTACTCCTCCGCCTGCGGTTTTGCGGGCTCGTGCTCGTTCGCCGCGTCGTCCCGACCGTTTGTTGAGGAGACCGTTGTGGACGACGAACTGCCGTCGTCCATCTCGTCCGGGTGTCGGGGCAAATGGATCGTGAAGCGGGTGCCCACTCCCACTTCGCTCTCGACCGAGATGTCTCCGTGAAGGAGATCCACCAGCTCTTTCGTGATCGACAGGCCCAGCCCACTGCCCTCGTGCGTGCGCCGGGGATCCTCGGATTCCTGCCGGAACGCCTCAAACATGTTTTCTTGAAAGGATGCGCTCATGCCCGGTCCCGTATCCTCCACTTCCAGCCGGGCGTGGGTGAAGGCCTCGTCGTTGGGCTCGGCCTCGGAGGGGCGGCTCACGCGGTCCACGCGCACCACCACCTCCCCGTTCTCGTCCGTGAACTTGATCGCATTTCCGACGAGATTCCGGAGGATCCGCTGCACGGCTCCTGGATCCAGCTCGCAGAGGCACTGGTCGCAGACGTCGAGGTGAAGGTCGACGCCAGCGTTTTCGGCCCGTTCCGCCTGCTCCGTAATGATGGCCTCTGCCTCCTCGACCAGGTCCATCCGTTCCAGGTGGAGGTTTTGCTTGCCCGCCTCCAGCTTGGAGAGGCGAAGGACCGAGCTCAGGGTGTCGAGCAGGCGCTTGCTGTTCTCGTGGATCATGGTCGCAAACTGCTTCACCTGTCCGTCGGCCTCCTCGGTCAGCACCTCCGCGAAGCCCGAAATGGACGTGAGAGGCGTCCGGACCTCGTGGCTCATGTTGGCGAGCATAGCGGACTTGAGTTGACTGGCCTCCTCGGCCTTTTCCTTCGCCACCGTCAATTCGTCGACGGTTCGAGAAAGTTCTTCCTCCCGCCGTTCGAGGGCCTTCTTGGTGTGTTGCAGGTCACTGAGCGCGTCCTGGAGAGACTCTTCGGACTTCTCCAGCTCGCGCTGCTGGTGCTCCTTTACCATCAGCGCCTGGGCGAGGGCCTCCTGCTGCTGCTGGGTCGCCCGTCGCAGCCGCTCCGCGCGCAGGTTCGTTCGCCGCCGCACCAGGTGCATCATGGTCGCGAGCGCCGCGGCCCCAAAGAGCCCGATGGAGGGAAAAAAGAGGGCCTCCGGCGCGTGGACCACGCCCGAGACCAGGAGCCAGCTGAGTAGAGACACCGCCAGAACGACCGTAAACCATCCCTTGGAGAGAAACACGAATCCCGTGCCTACCAGCAAAAGGGACATGACGACCACCTCCACTTCCTGAGTCAAAGCCTGCGACCACAGGGTGTTTATTAACGCGATGACGAAGGTGAGCGCGCTCAGTGCGTACACGCGGTTGCTTTCGGCATCGATACCGGTGAGCACAATGCGCAACAATAGGAGAATGACCGAGGACGCAGCCGCCATCATCGAGATGTAGATGGCGTTCGGCCGCGAGAGCAGCAGCATGTGCGTAAACATCTGCACCAGGTACAGCACGCTCAGGCCGACGAGAATGGGAGCGAGACTGTCGTGAACGACGGCGTTAAGGGCAGTCTCAAGGTCCTGGTCGTCCACTTCCCGAGCGGCCGCAGCGGTGCTGGGCACAGACAGGGTCGAAGATCCCTTTTCTTCAGAAGACGTGGAGTCATCAGACCAGAGGTCCGCCCGATCATCGTTCATTGGTAGAGAGGGAAGATGTGGAGCGGGACGAAGTGAGTTTCGTAGGACTGCTCGACAGTGAAATCACTGCTGCACGCCCGAAAAGGTCTCTCCTGCACGAGAAAGTTCAGGCGATTCCCCCGGCAGGCTGGGCGACCGTCCGATGAACGTTTTGGCCTCCGGGGACGGTGGACGCCTCTTTTTTCGCGTGAGAGAACGGAGGAGACATTCACACGGAATGTGCGATATCTATCCATTCAGTTCTGCAGGCTCATTCATGGGGCGTCACGTTTCCGTGTCGGGGCGTCTCCATGTATCGAACAGCGTCCGCAGCACTAGTGGTGCGTCAAGTTTTCCATGTCGAGTAGAACGCCGATCAATAAACGGTATTCAGGCCGTTGAAGCGGCATTCAAGTGGGCGTACTCAATTCGGTACCTGACACCTTCGGCTTGACTGACCACTAGAGACGAGAAAACGTAGCACGGTTCCATTCTACACCCGGCACCTTCGACTTGACTGATCATCAGCAGTATGTAATAGAAAGAATTTGAGGCGCTTGCCAGACGCTGTGTAGTAATTTCCGATCAAAGAAGAGAGGAAATCGATCCGCAAGGATCCTCGGGGGGCTTTAAGTGGCCGAGGCGGAACTGAACCCTCCCACACGAAGGAAGGACGTGTCACAGCGGGTTGGACGTGTCGGCAATGAGGGGAGTCAAGCAGCAATTATTTCGTCATTTCAATACTCAACATCACTGTATCATTCTTCAAATGCAAAAGGAGGTTATGTTTGTTGTGCGGGAAGGGGCTGTCGTTCCAGTTACTCGTTCGACGAGGCAGATGCGATGGCATCAAACACCTCGGTGAAGGTCTCGACAGGCTGCGCTCCCGTCACAGCCCGTTCGTCGTTGAAGACATAGCAGGGGACTCCGGTAATGCCTTGCCGCTGTGCTTGCTCCTGACTTCTCTGCACGTCGGCAGCGTACTCGTCCCCGTTCAGCATTGCGCGGGCATCGTCCGAATCCAGGCCGACGTCCCTGGCGCATTCCACGAGCACGTCATTGGCGGAGACGTTCCGGCCGTTTGAGAAGTACGCCTGAAAGAGCGTGGTTGCCATCTCATCGGCCGCATCGTGCTCTGCCGCCCACAGCACGAGCCGGTGTGCGTTGGCCGTATTCGGTGCGACGTCGATCGCGTCGAAATTGAATTCGAGTCCCTCGTCCCGTCCCAGGCTGCGAAGGCGGTCAAACATCTGCTGCGCTCGCTCCCAGCTGCCGAATTTGCTGGAGAGCACCGACCGGAAGTCGCGGCCTTCGGGGGGCATGTCCGGCTGCAACTGGAAGGGACGCCACCGGAGCGTCGCGTCGACGGTGGGCCGTTGCTCCAGGGCCTCTTGCAGGCGGGCGCGGCCCACGTAGCACCACGGGCAGGCGATATCGGCGTACACGTCAATCGTCATGATGGGCGCAAAGTGGTTTTGCTCTTAAAGTCGGAAATCGGAGTGTGGGGGCCGGTTCAGTACGTAGTGAATCGGGGCTCCCTGATCGGGAGATCATTCCACACCATCGCGTTTCCTCGCACGTCGGTTGGGGGCAAAAGCGGCAGCAGAGGGCCTAAGCTGGGATTTCCGCCCCATTGTTTTTCAGAGCAAGTTACGGGCCAGGCATTGTAGACCCCGTATCTTTTCTGGCAGGAGGTTAGTGTGCTGCCGGGACGAGCGTTTCGACGACGTCCGAAGTCGCGGCGCCGATGGCAGCGGCCGTGTTGCCCCCGATGGCGAAGATCCGATCATCGATGGCGGTGCCGGCTAGGCCGTGTCGGGGAGTGGGCATGGGCGGCAGTTCGGTCCAGTCGTCGGCCTGCGGGTCGTAGGCCCACGTGTGCTCGTAGACGCCGCCCCCGTCCTGGAAGTACTCACCCCCGAAGACGTAGAGGGTGCCGTCGAGGGCCGCGCTGGCGAGGCCCCCGGACGGCTGGAGCAGGGGACGACACTCGGTCCACGCGTCCGCGTCAGGGTCGTAGCGCTCCAGCGCTCCCAGATTGGTAATGCCGTCGGTAGTGGTGCGGCCGGCCGCTACGTAGAGGTGCCCGTTGAGGACGGCCCCGGTGGCACTGCTGCGGGCGGTGGGGGCGGGCGCCGCCTCGCTCCAGGTGTCGGTCGACGGGTCGTAGACGAGGTGGCGCCCCGTTGCCCCCTGCGCGTCGGAGCCGTGAAGGCTCCCGGTGACGAGGTGGATTCGATCGTCGATCGAAAGGGCCACCGTTTCACCAAGGGGAGCGGGCATTGCTCCCACCCGCGCCCACTGCTCCCCGTCGAAGGCGTACACGTCGTCCCGAAACTGGAAGCCGTTCTGCAGCGATTCTCCAACGAATCCCCCGAAGCCGTACACTCTCTCCTCTGCCGTGGCCAACACGATGTGGTGGCGGGGCGCTGGGAGGGCAGGTCCCTTCCGCCACGTGTGGGTCGATGGGCTGAACAGCGCCGTCCCCGCTAGGGTCGTAAAGTCGCGAGTACTCTCGGCGCCGGAGCGCAGTCCCCCCGCAACGACGATCTGCTCGTTCCAGATGGTGCAGTACACCTCCTGCGTGCGGAAGGGAAGTGCCGGGCCGGACCGCCACTGTGCATTCGGGGCAGAGAAGAGGCCGGTCCAGGGACGGGCGGCAAGAGCCGTCGTGGCAGCGGCCCCGAGACGGAGAAACTGGCGACGGGAAGGGGGCATGGCGGGATCGGGAGTGGACGCGCGGGTCGAGGCGAGAGTCAGGGGCGCGCACTGCCGGGCGCACGAATCGTTTCGGCGCAGATGCCCCGTCCACATTCATTCGGTCGGATATGCAGTGTGTCCAGAGATCCGTGTTGAAATCCCGTCTTTCGCACCTTCGACATCTTCGGGTGGACCGACCACAAGTGTTAGCACCACGGTCGAGACGGGCAGTCTCCCGCTAATTCTCAAGGCCGCAACCAAGGTCCCCTACGCGGTCTCCATCGTTCGCTTCGGGATCCGTTTCCGTGCACCAGACGTCCAGTTGGGGAGCAGGCGGTCGACCGCCTCGGGGCCCCAGGTTCCGGCTTCGTACGGGTGGACCGGTAGGTCCGCATCCAGCAGCGGAGTGTAGAGTTGCCACGAGGCCTCGACCTCGTCCCCCCGTACGAAGAGCGTGGGATCTCCCACGACAATGTCACGGAGGAGGGTCTCGTAGGCATCGGGCACCGGCCCGAACGCATCCTCGTATGAAAAGCTCAACTGCTGCGTCTCCAGATTCATCGCCCCGTTCCCGTTTCCGTTGTCGTCGGGGGCCTTCACCTCGAAGCGCAGGTCGAACCCTTCGTTCGGCTGCAGCGTGATGAGCAGCTCGTTGGAGTGGGTCTCACAGTTGGCCTCCTGTGGGAGGCAGGGCCGGCCATCCGTCTGGAAGAGGGAAACGGGGGCACTCTGGAACCGCACGGCAATCTGCGTGATCTTCGTGGGGAGGCGTTTCCCCGTTCGCAGGTAGAAGGGGACGCCCTGCCACCGCCAGTTGGCCACGTTGAGGCGAAGGGCGGCAAACGTCTCAGTCGTTGAGTCGGCAGGCACGTCCGGCTCGTCGCGATAGCCCGGCACGGGCTCGCCATCGACCGTCCCGGCCTCGTACTGGCCGAAGACCACGTCCGACTCCGGATTCGGCTGCTGCACGGCGTTTAGCACCTTCACTTTTTCCTGCCGGATGGCATTGGCGTCCATGCTGGAGGGGGGCTCCATCGCCACGAGCGTCAGCAGTTGCGTGAGGTGATTCTGTACCATGTCGCGCACGTGTCCAGACTGATCGTAGTATCCACCCCGTCCGCCGACGCCCAAGTCCTCCGACACCGTGATCTCGATTCGTTCGATGTGCTCTCGGTTCCAGAGCGACTCAAAAATAGCGTTGCCGAATCGGAAGGCCATCAGGTTCTGCACCGTCTCTTTCCCCAGGTAGTGATCGATGCGATAGACCTGATTCTCCTTGAAGTGCTGGTGGACCGTCTCGTTGAGGGACTGGGCCGACGACAGGTCGTGGCCGAAGGGCTTCTCCACCACCACGCGGGTCCAGCCAGGACTCTCGTTCAGTCCGACCTCGCCGAGTCCTTCGACGGCGGGGCCGTAGATGCTGGGCGGAAGGGAGAGATAGAACACGCGGTTGCCGGGGAGGTCGAGGTGACCTTCCAGCTGATCGATGCGATGTTTTAGGGCGTCGAAGTCATCCCCCCGATCGCCGAGGCACTGGTAGAAGAGATTGCGGGTACACCACTTGGAGATGTCGTCCTCCGTGTAGCCTTGTTCACGAAGGGCGTCTTGGGCCTCTGTCCGAAACTGCTCGTTCGACCAGTCGGAGCGGGCCGCGCCCAGCACCACGCAGCGCCGAGCCACGTTTTCGTCCTCCATCAGGTGGTAAAGCGCGGGGATGAGTTTGCGCTTCGTAAGGTCGCCGGTGGCTCCGAAGATCACGAACAAGTGCGGCTGAATGTCGGCCATTGTCGAATTTCGATTTTCGAGTTGCGAGTTGGACGTACGGAATGAAGAATGCCGATGGTGGGGGCAGCGATCCCCCAACTCGACATTCGAAATTCGTCATTCGTCACTGTTCTTCACGTCGTGTCCGCCGAACTGGTTGCGCATGGCGGCGAGGAGCTTGTGCGTGTACGAGTCTTCCACGCGCGAGTCGAGGCGGGAGAGGAGCGCATCGGTGATGACGGGGGCCGGCACGTCGAGGTCGATGGCCTCCTTGACGGTCCAGCGGCCTTCCCCCGAGTCGTCAACCCACGGGGAAATGTCGGACAGCTCCGGGTCGTTCTCCAGTGCACGGGCCGTGAGGTCGAGGAGCCACGAGCGCACCACGCTCCCGAAGCGCCACGTCTCAGCCACTTGTTTGAGGTCCAGGTCAAACTCCTCCTTCGCGTGCATGATGTCGAAGCCTTCAGCGTAGGCCTGCATCACGCCGTACTCGATGCCGTTGTGCACCATCTTGACGAAGTGACCGGACCCAACCGGGCCCACGTGTCCCCAGCCCTCGTCCGACCCCGGCGCGAGCGTTTCGAGGGCAGGACGAAGGGAGTCGACCGCCTCGTCGGGGCCGCCCACCATCAAGCTGTAGCCTTCCGTGCGGCCCCACACGCCGCCGGACGTTCCCACGTCGACGAAATAAAGGCCATGTTCCTGCACGCGCTCGGCTCGGCGGAGGGTGTCCTTGTAGTTGGAGTTTCCCCCGTCTACGAGAAGGTCGTGCTCCTCCAGGTGCGGCAACAGGTCCTCGATCGTTGCGTCCACGGCGTCGCCGGCGGGCACCATCATCCAGCACACGCGCGGGGGCTCAAGCTGGTTTGCGAGGGCCTCCAGCGACGGGGCGGCATCGGCGCCTTCCGTTTGGATCTCCTGGAGGGCGTCCTCGTCGAGGTCGAATCCGACCACCTCGTGCCCATCGTTCATGAGGCGGCGCGCCATGTTCGCCCCCATCTTGCCGAGTCCGATCATTCCAATTTGCATGGGGTCCCGTTGCTTGTGAAAGAGGGTGGCTGCGTGCGACCCGCGGGACCATACGTCCGGTCACGTCGGACGGTCGCGGGACGAGAGTCGGCATAGTGTCGTCGAGAGTGCCCCCGGAGATCCGGTCCGAACGGCTCCATCTTGCCACGATCGCTTTCCGCTGGGATCGTGGCGGGGCGGCGGAAGGCTCTACACAGCGGCCGGTGGAGAGAAGACGCGTTCTTTGAGGCGTCTAGACGGATTGTGCGCCTGTGGGATCCCCCGGTACCGACGCCGTTTCGCCGAAACCACATGCTTCAGAACGCTCTCTTCAATCGGAGGTCGGAGACGAACCACAAATGAGGCAACGTGGGAGCGTGACCCATTTGCGACTGCCGAAAGGGAGCATCGCTTCCCCAAAGAATGAAGGGGAGGTGGGAGAAAGGCAAAAGGAAGTTGTGTCAACGTATCATTCTTCTTCAGTCCCTCAATGTTCGCAGGGCGGGGGATTGCCGAGAAACACTTCTTCATCGATCCGCTCGACGAAGTCCTGGATGTGTTTTGCGCCCTGAAGAACCGAGCTCACCTTTCCTGATCGAAAGACAATGAGCGTCGGTACGGTTTTCACCCCGAGCGAGCGTGCCGCCTCCGGATTGTTGCGCACGTTGAACGTACCTACGATGCCGTACCCGTCGATGCGGCAGGCAAGATCGTCGATGGTGTCGAGCGTGGCGCGGCAGGCAGTGCAGCGCGGCTCCCAGAAGTCCACGAGGACCGGTTGGTCGGATTCGGACGTGACCGTATCGCGAAGCTGATCAAACGAAAATGTGCGGGCGTGCTCAATTTCAGTCATGACCAAAAGGGGGGCGGGAACAAAAGTTGGCGCTGGGGGCAGCGAGCAAGAGGCCCGTTGCTGCACCGAGGAAGAAGAGCAAGAAGCGTTCCCGTCCCGTTGATTACCGGCCGTCCAGCGTGCGGTCCAGGTTGTAGGCCGTGCTGATGAGCGCCAGGTGGGTGAACGCCTGGGGGAAATTCCCCAGTGCCTCGCCGTGGGTCCCGGTTTCTTCCCCGTAGAGGCCGAGATGGTTGGCGTAGCCGAGCATCTGCTCGAACACGAGTCTTGCGTCCTCCAGGCGGGAGGGATCCGCAGCGCTCGCCCGCGTAAGTGCCTCCACGAGCCAGAACGTGCAGATGTTGAACGTGCCTTCCTCTCCCGGCAGCCCATCTTCCGTTTCGTCGGTGTTGTAGCGATAGACGAGCCCGTTGGACACGAGGCCTCCGTCGTCGGGGGACTGCAGGGTGGCATCGAGGGTTCGGAGCAGACGCTCGTCCCCCGGGGAGATGAAGCGGACCATCGGCATCATGAGGCTGGAGGCGTCCAGCGCGTGCCCGTCGAACTGCTGGGTGAAGGCCCCGCGCTCCTCGTTCCAGCCCCGCTCCATGATGGCCTCGTAGATGTCGTTTCGGCACTGGCGCCATTGGGCCTCGTCGGCCGGGAGCGAGCGTTTACGCGCCAGGCGAATGCCGCGGTCCACGGCCACCCAGCACATCAGCTTCGAATACACGAACTGTTGCTGGCCCCCGCGCACCTCCCACACCCCCTCGTCGGCCCGGTCCCAGTTGTCGCAGACCCAGTTGACGCACGAGCGCACCGACTGCCACGTCTCGTAGGAGACCGGCACGCCGTACTTGTCGTGCAGGTAGATGGCGTCGATGAGCTCCCCATAGATGTCGAGCTGGAGTTGGTCGTAGGCCCCGTTGCCGATGCGCACCGGCGCGGAGCCGCGATAGCCCTCCAGGTGGTCGAGCGTTTCCTCCGTGAGGTCCGTGCGTCCGTCGATGCCGTACATGACTTGTAGGGGCCCTTCGCCCGCCGCATCCTCGGTGTATACCTGCGAGAGAAAATCGATGAAGTCGCGCGCCTCCTTGGTGAAGCCGATGCGAAGGAAGGCGTAGAGCGTGAAGGCCGCGTCGCGGATCCACGTGTATCGGTAGTCCCAGTTGCGCACTCCTCCAATGTCCTCCGGAAGGCTGCACGTGGGGGCCGCCACGATGGCACCGGTCGGTTCGTACGTCAGCATCTTGAGTGTGAGGGCCGAGCGGTGCACCGTCTCGCGCCAGCGACCGGTGTACGTGCTCTGCGAGAGCCAGTCGCGCCAGTACTGCGCGGTGTCCCGGAACGCCTGATCGGCCTCCTCCGGGCTCAGCGTGCGCACGCAGCGATCTCCGGGGTCGATGTCGCGGAGAACGAAGGTGGTACTCTCCCCTTCACTGAGCGTGACGTTGGCCTCGACACCATTTTGGGTCCGGTCGAGGTCGACGGCCGCAGCGAGGTTGAGGGCCGACTTCTCGGTCTGGAAGCAGGCCCCCTTGCGAAACAGCTCGGTCTCGTGGTCGGCTCGGGCGTAGTCGAACCGGGGCTCGCACTCGACGCGGAAAGTGACCGTGCCCCGCACCGCTCGCGCCGTGCGGATAATCTGACGCTGGTGACGGTCATAGGCCCGCCCGGCGACCGGCATAAAGTCGCGCACCTCCCCGACCCCATCGGCCGACAGGAAGCGGGTCACCAGCACGTTGGTCTCCGGCCAGTAGAATTGCTTCGTCGTCATCGTGTCCGTCCGGAGCTTGATTTGGAAGTGCCCCCCCTTCTTGGCATCCAGGAGACGGGCAAAGACACTGGGGCTGTCGAATCGGGGGAAGCAGCACCAGTCGATTGCTCCTCCCTTGCTCACGAGCGCGACGGTGTGCATGTCACCGATCAGCCCGTAGTGCTCGATCGGACGATAGTTTGTCTTGATCGCGAGCTTCGATGCAGGGGGGACGGACATCTACGGGGAAGAGATTGGTGCGGGAAACTGAGAGAGACCGATCGGGAGCCGACTGCACGTCCTGGAGATCACCCGAAAACTGAGAACAACTTACATGGCACGCCGGCCCCGGGAGACTGTTCAGGAGGACGGCACGGCGTGCCGGTGAAAGATGTATGAGCAGCCATGCGAGAATGTGGTTGCCCCGAGTCCCGGGAAGCGGGAACGTAACACCGCAAATTCGCTGCCAGGACTCAATTCGCCCGCCGTGACTTAGAATTGAGAACCACCTCGCATTCACACTTCACGTCCGGCGAAACCACGTGCGGGCGGTGGCCAGAATTCCTATGGAGTTGGGAATTCGGATGTGGAAGGACGTTCCAGACGCGGTTTGCCATGTTCTGAATGCGAAATCCGTCAAATGTCGAAACTGCGATTCCCCGAGGTTGGACGTGAACGTACTCAGAGAAACACGTCCGATTCGTTCGTTTTACAGTTGTCGAACTATCGAATAGAACAACGAAAATCCATTGGTCATGAGTGATTCTTCCCCCATTGCCTGCGATCCGTCTGCCATCGACGAAGCGGAGCACGACGAGCATCGTCGGGTGTCGAATGCCCTCTTCGAGCGCATCACCGATCTACGGGAGTTGTCCGACGGGTACGCGTTCCGCCTGCCCGCAGAGACCGACGTGGTTCAGGCAGCCGGGACGTTCGTCTCCCGGGAGCGCCTCTGCTGCCCCTTCTTTCACTTTACGCTGAAGGTGTCATCTGCCAAAGGACCTGTGTGGCTGGAATTGACGGGCCGCGACGGGGTGAAGGCGTACATTGAGGACGCCGTTCTGCCGTACTGGGGTCTGGAACAGTAGCTGTAACGGACGTAAAGAACCGGCAACCTAGCAGTGGTCGCCGGTCGGCGGTTCGTTTCCGTTTTGGAGAAGCACTCTCTTCGACAGGTTCACTCTTCTTCTGAATACTGACGACACTGTACGATGAATTCCAAGTACCTCTACTGGGGAGCAACCATCCTCGTCGCCATATTTGCCGCCTTTTCGGGGGCCATGTACTTTATCGCCGAGGCACCCGCGGAGACCATCGAGCGGCTGGGCTACCCGGATTATTTCCGCGTCCTTCTGGGCATCGGAAAGATTCTCGGGGCGGCGGCCCTCCTCATTCCGCTGCCGCGCTCGTTGAAGGAGTGGACGTACGCCGCCTTCACGATCGACTTCAGCATGGCCTTCATCAGTCACCTCGTGGTGGGCGATCCGGTCTCGGCACTGGTGATGCCGGTGGTGGCGTTCGCGCTTCTGATGACGTCGTACGCGGCCTATCACCGGTACGTCCTGGCAGAGGAGAAAACTGTGACCGGTTAAAGCGATCGGAGGAAGGCCACCAGATTGTCCCGTTCCTCCGGCGTGAGCTTGGTACGGAACCGTTCGCGAGCGGGCTCGGCCTCGCCCCCGTGCCAGAGGATGGCCTCGCGGATCGACTGGGCGCGCCCATCGTGCAGGAGTTCGTTGTGGCCCTGGATCAGGTCGCGCAGCCCAAGGCCCCACAGCGGCGGGGTGCGCCACTCCCGTCCCGATGCGTCGAAGGTGGGGCGCCCGTCGGTAAGGGCCGGGCCCATGTCGTGGAGCAGCAGGTCGGTGTACGGAGCGAAGCGCTGGGTTGAGACCGACGGCACGCTCTCCAGCCGGCCGGACTCGGCGGTGGGGCGGTGGCAGGTTGCACACCCGATCTCGGTGAAGAGGTCTTCGCCCCGCTGGACCATTGGATCGTCGGTGTTGCGGCGGGCCGGCACCCCCAGCGACTGGACGTAGAATGTGGCCTCATCGACCGTCTGTGCAGTGACCTCGGGATCGTTGTCGAGGCTGTCGGCTTCTTCGTGCGGAGGCTGGCCCGCACCGTTTTCCGTAGGGCGCAGGGGAGAGGTCACGCCCATGTCGGAATGATAGGCACCGGCCGTCTGCTGTCGAAGGGTGGGAGCCGTCGCCTTCCAGCCGAAACGACCCACCTGCATTTCCTGCTCCGTCTCGTTCCAGACCATGTTGACCTCGCCGGTTACCGCGTCGTCGTCGGCCGCCTGCTCCCGGGCATACCGGCGCAGGGTCGAGGGGGGAATGGCCTCCAGCAGGCCGAGTCCGATGACGGGGAGCGCGGTCCGAGGAGAGATCATCGCATTGGACGGGAAGGGGCGGTAGGCATTCTCGACGCTGTAGGAGGGCACCCGGAGCGTCGCCGTCTCGCCCCCGGAGAGGGACACGACGCTGTCGCGGTAGGTGACGTTCAGGTCGGCCTCGTTCTCGTACCCGACAATAGCGTGCTCTTCCAGTGTCGGCCCGAATCCGTCGACGCTCTTCGGGCCCCCGTGCGGTCCCCCACCGGGTTGGCTGATGTGAGCCAGAATCTGTCGGCTCCGCCCGTTCGCCGGATGGCAGGCTTCGCACGACGCATTGCTGAAGGCCGGCCCGAGCCCTCCATTCACGGCCGCCGGGGCGGACACGAACGTTGCCTCGAACGCCACGTCCCCCGCCTGATGCTTCTCAAGAGCATCCTCTGAAAGGTTGGCTGAGGGAAACGTGAACGCGTTGGCCGTTGCACTCTCGATGGTCGTCTCGCCCCCGGCGCGCACCGGGTCAGAGGGGCGCTCCGGAGCGTTGGACGTAAAGGCATCGCACCCGCTCCCGACGACGGCCAGTCCGGCCGCAAGGAAAAGAGCGATGGCACACCGTAGATCTTCCGTCATGGAGGAGGGGGCCGTAGTGAGAATAGGGGGATGAATACGACCGCCGCACCGCCCCCGTCAAAGGGACGATGCGGGGCCATTTTCCGAGTCCGTCGTCTCATGCATGGAGCATCGCTCCGTGCGAGTCTAGAGGTCCGAGATCGCCGGCTTAATCTCGTCGCGGATTGTTTCTCGGATGTCGAGAATCCGCTGCTGGACGTCCTCGACCGGACCTGTATTGTCGCTCTCGACCGCCTTGCGGAAGCTGGTACTCTCGTCCAGGGTTTCCAGCATCGAGATCGCATCGTCGATCTGAGTCTGTACCGAGTCGTGCGCCGCCGGATTCACCTCTTGGAGAATGTTGTCGAGGCCCGCGCCGGACGAGCCGAACGCATCGCCGGTGTAGATGCGGCGGATGCTGACCACGTTGTTTCTATAGTCGCGGAACGAGTTTTCGCTGTACTTCGACTCGATCGACTTGATCGACTGCTCGTTGAGGGGCGTGCCGATTTTGCCGGAGCCCACCTCATTGGCGATGATGTTCATGCCCTCCGCCAGCTGTTCGAGGGAGGCCTTCTTGCTGGAATACTGCCCACTGCCGGCGAGAAAGTCCGAGCGGAAGTCCGCCCCCGATTCCCAGGAGGTCGCAAGCTCTTCGGCATCGCCGTGGAGCACCTCGGTTGCGGTCACGAGATAGGTGTACTCCCGGTCGCTCAGGTCCGAGGCGGAGCGGTTTCCGTTAGGACCGAAGAGGAAGAACTCAATCGTGTGGAATCCGTGCGCCGTGTCGTCGAAGCCTTCCACGACGGACGGGTCGGAGACGTCCTGGCTTCCATTGGTGATGCTCTGGATCGCCGTTTCGTCGACCGGCCACGAATCGAGAGCCGGGTCGAGGCCGGCGGTTGCCACCGGGCCGAAGAGAAAGCTTTCGGACGCTTCCCACGGGGCCCGGGCGTCGATCCACGCCTGCTGGGCTGCCTCCAGGTTGGCCGCCGTGCGGTCGGATTCGAGGGTTTTGACCCTCTCTTCCAGTGTTGCGGCTTTGGATTCGAGATCCTGGTAGGTGGCCAGAATGACATTGTCGGTCTCCTGTTGGAGAATGCCGTCGACGTTCACGTCCGACAGCTGAAGCTGCTCCTGAGCCGATCCGGACGAGTCGCAGCCGACCAGGATCAGTGGCAGGAGGACAAGAGCGAAAACAAATGTAAGGGAGTGTCGATCGCTGTGCATGAAGAGTACCGTTGTCGGTGAAAGAGGTCAAGCAACGTGAGGAGCCCGTCGGGACGTCTGACGAGATGGTTAAAATTCAAATCCGAGACCGAGGGACACGGTTGTTTCGGTGTCACCGGAGGAGCCGCCGCGGACGGATCGCTCGCGCCCCCGGACGCGCCGGCTGTATTCGGCCTTGAAGACGACCGGCTCCACGACGCGCCAGTTGAGGCCGCCGGATACGACGGTGCGTTCCCAGAGGGGATTGTCGCTGACGCTGCCGGTGGTGCGCCACTGCGTGTCGTAGAAGGCATAGCGGCCGAAAATGTCGAGGCGCTGGTCGGTGTCGGCGAGAAAGGAGAGGACGTCGACCCCGCCCTCTACGCGGTAGCCGAGCGCGTCGCTGCCGACCGGGGTCCGTTTTGCGTTCAGGTTGTTCGAGAGGCCGCGGTTGTTGTCGGATACCACGCCGCTGTTCTGGAGGTGGCCGTAGAGCACGACCCCGCGGGCGGTCCAGGGACCCTCGCGCACCTGCACGTGGGCGTCCACCACGCTCACCACGGCGTTCACTTCTTCTCCGTCGTCGAGCAGGGTCGATTTGCGCCGGTTGTCGGCGCTGTCGCCGATGTAGCCGCTGATTCCTGCAACGCTCTCCGTGCCGAAGTGCACGTCGGCACGGGCCGTAACCGCCAGATTTTCGGCGGCCACAGTTTCGAACTTCTGTTGGTGTCCGCGTACGATCCAGTTGGCGGCGCTAAATTCGGCGGAGTTGAGGCCATTGACGACGGCGGCGCTCACGTCGAGCGGGCCGAACGACGCCTCGCTTTGCACCCCGATCTCGTACCAGTTCGTCGGAATCATCTGGACCTCCATCTCCGCACGGGTCGTCGCAAAGTACTCGCCCGGCTCGTCGTTGACGGACGCCAGTCCCATGGGAATTTTGAAGCGGCCCACCCGAAAGCGGACGTTCTCGCGGAGGTCGAACGTGACGTGGAGCTGTTCGAGCAGAACCTCGCCTCCAGCCTCGATTTCGTTCTCAAACTCGCCGGCCTCCTCGAACTTGTCGAATTCCTTCGTGACGCCGGTGCCGCCGTGCTCAATTTCGATCTCGCCAAGCAGGCGGACGCCCTCAGCCAGTCGGACACCGGGATAGAGTACGAACCGCTCCAGGTCCACTGCGTCGCGGCGCTCCGGATCGGTCTCCCAGTCGTAGTTGAAGTAGTTGATCGTGCCGTAGCCCGCCAGCGAGAAGCGGTCGAGGACCGTCGTCGAGTCGGCGGTTGAAGAGGGATCGGGGTCGCTCCCCGCAGGCGTAGCTCGGACGCTGTTCGCGAGCACGAGCCCGCTCAGAAAAAGAAGGAGCATGCCCCGTGCGGCGTACTGCATATTATTTAGACCAGTTACAAATAACGTTGGGCGGCACTCGGAAAGAACGGCCCGCCGCCGGGAATTGCAATAAATACCTCGATTAAGATTGAGGGAAGCTAGTGGGCTTGCACAACTGAAACGCGAGAAATCGCAGATGTCGCAACGCTGTTTCCGTCTGTATCTCCTTCGCGGAATATGCTTGGAATCGACCGATGCCCGAAACCGCTAGAGTCGTTGTGCAAGGTCACTAGAACGCGAAAAACACTGCTGGATGGGCCGCTTCGGTTGCGACTCTGTCGGGTCATGAGGGCCGCTTCCGTAGGAGGAGGCTCCCGGAAAAATGTTTAAAGCCTTTTGCACGGACGGACCGGAGCTGGGAAACGAACCCGTCGCAGCAGTTTTGGAGACATACCGATCCGTGAAGAAGCTTATGAAGATCGTTTCTGCTCAGATCAAGGACGTTCCTGGAGATCCGAAATCTCCTCTGCTACGTCAGAAACAGTTCAGATACGTTCACGGATTGGTAGCGTCTTTCCGCTCACAGCCGACGATCACAGCCTGTGTCCGCACCTGATCCTGCGACCAAGACCGCCGAGTCCGACGTCACACTTCGGGCGACCGATCTCGACCGGCTCCGCAACGCCAATCCGTCCCGCGCCGAGCGGGCCTTTACGGTACTGACCGGCATCTTTATCGGCGCGCTCGTCATCACCAACGCCATCGCGAGCAAGTTCTTCGTCCTCTACGGGCAGGAGCTCTCGTGCGGCATTATCGCGTACCCGGTGACGTTTCTGGCCACGGACCTCATCTCGGAGATCTACGGCCGGAAGCGCGCCAACTCGGTCGTGGCGGCCGGGTTCGTGGTGAGCGTGTTCATCACGATTGTCGTGTGGATTGCCAACGCCGCGCCCACGTACTCGCAATCGCCCGTGAGCGGGGAGGCGTTCAACTCGGTGTTCGGGCTCCTGCCCGGCATCGTGCTCGGTTCCATGATTGCCTACCTTACATCCCAGTTCATCGACGTGCAGATCTTCGAGTTCTGGCGCGAATTGACGGGCGGGAAGTACATGTGGATTCGCAACAACGGCTCCACCTTCTTCAGCCAGCTGGTGGACACGATCATGGTCGTCACCATCGCGCTCGTCATCTGGCCGTCGGTGGACGGCAACCCGGGGACTTCGCCCCTCACCTTCGAGACGTGGCAGGGCATCGTCTTCGGGCAGTACGTGTTCAAGATCGGCATCGCAGCGTTCGATACCCCCCTCTTCTACGTCGCCTCGTACTACCTGAAGGACTGGATTCGAGAAGAAGAGGAAATGGCGGTGGAGGCGAACGGCGTGCCGAAGTAGCCTTGAAGGGAGAGGAGCGAGAGGGGAGATCGGACTGGGCATTGATTTCAGGCTCGTTACCAACCGCGGTCCGGCGCGAGTCGTCTGATAAGGGAGTCCATCGTCCACAGCCCGTCGTCTTCGCGCCATGCCGCTCGTTCGTGTTTGCCCCCGCTCCCTGCGTAGCATTCTGCTCGTTTTGGCGAGTCTCCTCCTTGCGCCCACTGCCGGGTGTCAATCTACCGAGTCTCCGCCGGACGCCGGCAGCGACACGTCCGATGTCTACACGCAGACGGAGCCCAGCCGGAACGGCACCGGCAAGGTATACATGGGGCGCGAGATCTCGCAGGTGATGGGGCACCGGGGGGCTGCGTGGCTGGAGCGGGCCGAGCGGGTGGACAAGGAGCGGCCTGACCTCGTCATCGACAGCATGCAGTTGGCCCCGACCGACGTGGTGGCCGACATCGGGGCGGGCACGGGCTTCATGACGTTCCGCATCGCGAAGCGGGTGCCGGAAGGGCGCGTCTTTGCGGTGGACATCCAGCCGGAGATGCTGGACATCATGCGGGAGCGAATCCAGGATCGGGGGATCGACAACGTGTCGCCGGTCCGCGGTACGGTGCAAGATCCGAAGCTACCGGCAGACTCGATCGACGCCGCCCTCATGGTGGATGCCTACCACGAATTCTCCCACCCACGCGAGATGATGAATGGGCTCGTGGAGGCCCTGAAGCCGGGCGGACGGGTCTACCTCGTGGAGTACCGGAAGGAGGACCCGAGTATTCCGATCAAAACGCTCCACAAGATGACGGAGGCGCAGTCGAAGAAGGAGATGACGGCCGTCGGACTGGAGTGGGTGGACACGAAGGAGATGCTTCCGCGGCAGCACTTCATGGTCTTTGAGAAGCCCCGAGTGGGGACGGCCGTGAAGTAGAAGTCAAGAGGAGAGTCGATACGGTACGTTCACGAACGAAAGCTGCTCCGGATCGAAATCTTCCGTGTTGCGAGTTGCCAGCGAGAGACCGTAACGCCGGGCAAGAGCAGCCTGGAAGGCGTCGGGCAGAGCCCAGCCGTGGTATCGTCGAAGGTGAGCCGCGTCGTCAGCATCGTCCGACGTGAGAGGGAGACATTCGTAATGTCCAAACAACGTCTCCGCTTTCGCACGATCCATAGGGGAAGAAAAGCCTACCAGTACTTCAGCTCGTGTTATGACGGAGACGGCGGCACGGCCTTAGTGGTTTTCTCGCAAAATGGTAGCGGTTTTCTGAGCGAATGCACGGGGCGATTCTCGCGCCAGCGGCCGAAAAATTGCCTCAGAAGGACACCGACGAAAACCACTTGGGTCGAGCGAAGGTATTCCGTTGCTGTTTCGATTCCATTGAAGTGATCGATGAGAAGCACCGAATCCAGTAGAATGGAATCAGCCATGGGGGCTACGATTCAGTATCCGCGTTACCTCTCTGTTCCCATTCCGACCGAATCTGTCGCTGGTACGTGAGCCCGTCCTCGCCCGTCCAGATGTCGCGCGTCATCTCAAGTGTGGACTCGAAGCTGGAGCCCGATTCTTTCGCTTCAGGGGAGGATCGGAGCTGCTCTTCGATCTGCTCCCAGTCTGAATAGTCGATCTGGACGGCCACGGGTGTCCCCTCTTCGTCCGTCACAATCTTTTTGGAGATGTCGAGCATGAAGTCAAGTACCCATGTGGGGAATCAAGAGCAGAAGGCGTGCGGGACGCACGATCACACGTCAATCGCGTCGTTCACCAGGTGCTCCTGCTCGCGGTCGTGCACCTTGGCAGAGCCGGTGGCGGGGCTGGCGCTGGCGGGCCGACCGATGTACTGGATCCGCTGCTCGCAGTAGCCGTGCACGTCGTCCAGCAGCGCGTCGAGGCGGGACTCGACGAACGTCCAGGCCCCCATATTCTGCGGTTCTTCCTGCACCCACACCGTCTCGTCGGCGTCGGCGTAGCGTTCCAACTCGGCTTTAAGCTCCTCTTTCGGAAACGGATAGAACTGCTCCAGCCGCGTGATGGCGATCTCGTCGCGCCGGTCGTGGTCCTCCAGCGCCTTCACGATGTCGTAGTACACCTTGCCGCTGCAGAGAATGTGGCGTGTGGTGTCGGCCGGATCGGTCTCCGCCGGAATAACCTCCTGCACGCCCCCGTCCGCCAGCTCCTGCGGCGTCGAGACGCACTTCGGATGCCGTAGCAGGCTCTTCGGGGTCATGATGATGAGCGGCTTGTTCACGTCGCGCTTTACCTGCCGGCGCAGGGCGTGGAAGTAGTTGGCCGGCGTCGAGAAGTTGGCGACGATCATGTTCTGCTCGGCGCAGAGCTGCAGGAAGCGCTCCGGGCGGGCGGAGGAGTGCTCCGGGCCCTGCCCCTCGTAGCCGTGCGGCAGGAGCGCCACGAGACTAGAGGTTTGCCCCCACTTCTGCTCGGCCGCACTCAGGAACTGGTCCCACACCAGCTGTGCGCCGTTCGCAAAGTCGCCGAACTGCGCTTCCCAGCACACCAGCGCGTCCGTGTCCATCACTGAGTAGCCGTACTCAAACCCGGCCACAGCGTACTCAGACAACAGACTGTCGTAGATGAGGAGGCGGGCCTGGTCGTCCGTCAGGTTGTTGAGCGGCGTGTACTCCTCGCCGGTTTCCTGGTCGATGAGGACTGCGTGTCGCTGGCTGAAGGTGGCGCGGCGCGAGTCCTGCCCGCTGAGGCGTACCCGTGTGCCTTCCTGTAGCAGCGACCCGAACGCGAGGGCTTCGGCAAACGCCCAGTCGATGCGCTCCTGCTCGTAGAAGAGATCGTCTCGCTTGTCGAATTGGCGCTTCAGCTTGGGGTGGATGTTGAAGTCGTTCGGGAAGTTGGTGAGCACCTCCACCACCCGCTCCAGGTACTCGCGCTTTGTGGTGGTGTCCACACTCGGCAGGCGCTTGTCGCCTTCCCGCTGGATGCGCTTCTCCAGCGCCTCGTCGGCGTCTTTCTCCTCCAGGTCCTTCGTGCGGTCGAAGGCCTCCTGCAGGCGGCCCCGGTAGTCGTCGAGCATCTGCTCGGCCTCGTCCGGCTCAATGTCGCCGCGGCGCAGCAGCATCTCGGTATAGAGCTTCCGCGGGGACCGCTTCGCCTCAATCTTCTCGTAGAGGAGCGGCTGCGTGAAGGTGGGCTCGTCGCCCTCGTTGTGGCCGTGGACGCGGTAGCACATCATGTCGATCACCACGTCCTTGTTGAACCGCTGCCGGTACTCGAACGCCAGGCGCGCGATGCGCACGCAGGCCTCCGGGTCGTCGCCGTTCACGTGGAAGATGGGGGCCTCGATGGCGCGGGCCAGGTCCGTGGCGTAGGTGGAGCTGCGGGCGTCGCCCGGCGGCGTCGTGAAGCCGATCTGGTTGTTGATGACCAGATGGACCGTACCGCCAGTGGTGTAGCCGCGGAGCTTGCTGAGGTTGAGCGTCTCCGCCACCACGCCCTGCCCGGAAAAGGCCGCGTCCCCGTGGATGAGGAAGGGCATCACGGCGTCGTGGTAATCGTCCTCCTCCGCCTCGGGGTGCTTGTCACGCAGCAGGTTTTGCTTGGCGCGCGACATGCCCTCCACCACCGGGTTCACCGCCTCCAGGTGGCTCGGGTTCGAGGCCAGCGACACCTCAATCTCGTTGCCGTTGGGCGAGGTCACGAAGCCGCCTGCGCCCAGGTGATACTTCACGTCGCCCGAGCCCTGCGTGGTGTTCGGGTCGATGTTGCCCTCGAATTTTGAGAAGATCTCCTCGTAGGGCTTGCCGATGATGTTGGCGAGGACGTTGAGGCGGCCGCGGTGGGCCATGCCCATCACCACGTCCTCCACGCCCGCGTCCGCGGCATCGGACAGTAGCGTGTCGATGAGCGGGATCATCGTCTCCGCCCCCTCTAGCGAGAACCGCTTGTGGCCGATGTATTTGGTGTGTAGGAAGCGCTCGAAGGCTTCCGCCGCGTTCAGCTTCTGCACGATGCGGTGGCGTTCCTCCTCCGACGGCGGGTCCGCATCGCGCATCGGCTCGATGCGGTTCTGAATCCACTCCTTCTCCTCGGGATCGGAGATGTGCATGAAGGCCGTGCCCACCTTGCTGGTGTAGGCCTTCCGCAGGATGGACAGAATCTCGCGGAGCGGTAGCTTGTCTTCGCTGCCCAGGCCGCCGGTGATGAACTCGCGGTCCAGGTCCCAGATCGTGAGGCCGTAGGAGGCGGGGTCCAGCTCTTCGTGGTATTCCCACTCGTAGCCCAGCGGATTGGTGTCGGCCTGCAGGTGGCCGCGCACCCGGTAGGCACGAATCAGCTGGAGCACCGCCGCCTGCTTCTCCGTCATGTCGAGCTCGTCCTTCGGCGCCGACTGGCCCAGCTGCGGGGTCGAGTCCGTGGCCATCCGGTACGGCTGGTACGGCACGCCCAGGTCGGCGAAAAGCTCGTGGTAGAAGTCGTGGTCGCCCATCAGCAGCTCCTCGATGTAGTTGAGGAACGCGCCGCTGGTGGCGCCCTGGATGACTCTATGGTCGTAGGTGGACGTAAGCGTCATGACCGGCGAGACGCCCGCCTTGCTCGCCACCTGGGGATCATAGCCGCGGTACTCCGGCGGGTAGCCGATGGCCCCGGCGCCCACGATCACGCCCTGCCCCGGCATCAGGCGCGCCACGCTCATCGACGTGCCGATCATGCCCGGGTTGGTGAGGGTGGCCGTCGTGCCCTGGAAGTCGGAAAGCTCCAGGTCGTTGTTGCGGGCCCGGTTGATGATGTCGTTGTAGATGCCCAGAAACTCGGCAAAGTTGTAACTGCCGGCGTCCTTGACGTTGGGCACCAGCAGGGTCCGCTTGCCGCGCCGCTCAATGTCGATGGCGAGGCCGAGGTTGATCTGGTCCGGCTTCACGTGTTGGGGCGTGCCCTCGTCGTCCCGACGGAAGGTGGTGTTCATGTCCGGGTACTTCTTGAGCCCCTGCACCAGCGCGTACGCGATGAGGTGGGTGTAGGAGACCTTTTCGCCGCCGACCTGCTTCTGATAATTGTTGAGCAGGGATCGATTTTCATCGAGCAGCTTCACTGGCATCGTGCGGGCCGAGGTGGCCGTGGGGATGCCGAGGCTGTCCTCCATGTTCTCGACGATCTTCGCCGCGGGGCCGCGAAGGGCCTGCACCTCCACCTCGTCCTCATCGACCGAGGGGGCGGACGCCGCGCGGATGGGCGGAGCAGCCCCATCGCCCACCGGTTCCGAGGGCGCCTCGCGGGCCTCCGGTTCCGCGTCCGGCGTGGGCTCGGTGGGCTGGTCGGTGGGGGGCACCGTCGGTTCGCCGTCGCCCGACGTCTGCGTGGTCGGGACGAAGGAGGCGTCCGGGTGGTAGTCCGCGAAAAACTCCCGCCAGCTTTCACTCACACTGTCGGGGTCGTCCAGGTATTGCTTGTACAGCTCTTCGATGTAGCCCGTATTGAATCCGAGGGAGCTCACAGTGGACCGAAAGGGGATTGATGGAATGAAATACAGCGGCAGCTACAATGGGTACCTATGGGGTACGGCGTACCTGCGCAGAGGATTCGGACGTTTGCGAGTGGGAATTGGGATCCTCGTCAAAAGGAGCGAGCTCTAATTTGTCTAGCAGTGTGTGAAGGCAAGAGGAGAGAGCGTGGGGGAACGGGAGCGTGGGAGCATACCGATCCGTGAAGAAGTTTATGAAGACCGTTTCTGCTCAGATGGGAGACGGTCCCCTGCTTTGTGCTTTAACTTTAACATCCGTTTGCTCTGATTCCGAGCGGTGCGTTTGTATTTCTCCATTCCAATGACGAATTAAATCCTAGTTACTCCTCTCTTGTGCTTCGTTACATCACTTCTTGAAGAACGTCAATTCTATTCATGCCTGCAGCAGCTCGACAGGGAGACCCGACAGCCCACGGCGGCACGATTGCCGTGGGCGATCCGACAGTGCTCATCAACGGAATGCCCGCCGCCCGGCAGGGCGACATGCACATGTGCCCGATGTGCAACCCCGGCCCAAGCCCACACGTCGGCGGCCCCGTGTCGATGGGTGCGCCCACGGTGATGATCAACGGCCAGCCCGCCGCCCGGATGGGCGACATCTGCACGTGTAGCGGCCCGCCGGACACGATCGTGGGCGGGGAGCCGACCGTCCAGATCAACAGCGGAGGCAACCGGGTCATGATTGGCGGATCGGGCAGGGTGATGATCGGGGGTTCGGGGCCGGTCATCATTGGCGGGGGGGGCGGCGGAGGGGGGCGGGCTGCAAGTCAACCTTGTCGAGGGCCTCCTGCTCGGCAGGCACCCATCC
>JAHENZ010000098.1 GCA_018609755.1 Salinivenus sp.
AGCACGTTGGCACGGCCCACAGTGCGCTCACACTCAGGACACGAAAAGGGCTGCTCGGCAGCCCCGTCTCCGGATACAGGTCGGTTGGGTTCGTCCATGCGTAGAGGTGGAAAACGTGAATGAGTCGGTGGCACGGGGGGCCTGTACGCAGAGCCATCGTCCAGTTCTCCATGAAAAGGCCGTAGGGGACCCCCATTCAATGTTCACGTTCTCGATATACCCTCTCAAAGAGGGGAAACGGCGGGGATGTGACAGGATATAGGGATTTGGTTCCTCAATTGTCGTTCATTAATTCCGTTCTCTCCATGTCCACCATGCACGCCGTCCAGGTTCCCGAAGCCGGAGGCGACTTCGAACTGGTAGAGCAATCCATTCCCACCCCCACTCCCGAAGAGGTTCGCGTCAGAGTGGAGGCCTGTGGCATTTGCCACAGCGACGCCTTCGTGAAAGAGGGGACATTCCCCGGCATCGACTATCCCCGCGTGCCGGGCCACGAGGTGGCCGGAGTTGTAGACGCAGTCGGGGACAACGTCTCCCAGTGGAAAGAGGGCGACCGTGTGGGGGTGGGCTGGCACGGCGGCCATTGCTTCACCTGCGATGCCTGCCGCGAGGGCGATTTCGTAAACTGCGAAAATGCCCTCATTACCGGCATCAGCTTCGACGGTGGATACGCGGAGTTCATGACTGCCCCGGCAGAGGCCGTCGCTCGAATGCCGGACGACCTGTCGGCCGAGGAGGCCGCCCCGCTGCTTTGTGCCGGCATCACGACCTACAATGCGCTCCGCAATCAGGATCTCCGGCCGGGGGACCTCGTGGCCGTGCAGGGCATTGGCGGATTGGGTCACTTGGGCGTCCAGTACGCGTCGGAAATGGGCTTTGAGGTGGCTGCCCTCTCGACGAGCGCAGACAAGGAGGACCTTGCCTTCGACCTCGGAGCGTCGCACTTTATCGATGCCTCGTCGGAGGACGCGGCGGAGGCCCTCCAGGACCTGGGCGGCGCCGACCTCATCCTTGCCACGGCGCCCAACTCCGCCGCCATCACGTCCGTCGTCGGCGGGCTCGGACGCGACGGCTCTCTCCTCATCGTGGCCGCGACCGGCGAGCCCGTGGAGGTCTCCCCGATGGCGCTCATTCAGGGTCGGAAATCCGTCGCCGGATGGCCTAGCGGCAACGCCAACGACTCGGAAGATACGCTCGACTTCAGCGCGCTCACCGGCGTGACGCCCGAAATCGAAACGTTTCCCCTTGAAAAGGCAGGCACGGCCTACGACCGCATGATCTCGAACGAGGCCCGCTTCCGCGCGGTGCTGACGATGGATCATTGACATTGCGGAATTGACTTCTCGGACGATGGCGACACTCCCGAGATCAACCCGCAAGGTCATCTGTAACGGTCCACTAGTGACCGTGCATTGCCTGACCCGTCGCGAACGCCGTGGAAACCTGCGGCGAAAGTCCAATCAAGACGGGAGAACGGGGCGGGGGGAACGGTAACCCGGCCTGCCGAACGCCGTAGAGGGGGCGAGCACTGACCGTTCCTCCATGCCCTCCCCCATGGCGTCCTCGCACGACACCGTCGTCTCCTCCTTCCTGGTTCGCCGGAGTCCCGTTTACTACGGCTGGATCGTCCTCGCCGTCTCGACCCTCGGCATGGCGGCCACCCTGCCGGGGCAAACGGCGGGTGTCTCCCTGTTCATCGATGCGTTCATCGAGGATCTTGGGCTCTCTCGCTCGGCGGTCTCCTGGTTCTACACGGTGGCCACCGTGCTTGGCTCTCTCGCCCTGCCACTCATGGGACGGCTACTGGACCGCTATGGGCCGCGGCGCATGGCGGTCGTCATCATAGCGTGCTTTGCCGCGAGCTGCGTGGGGATGAGCTGGGTGAGTGGATGGATCGGCGTGTTCGTGGGCTTCGTGTGCCTGCGCATGTTCGGCCAGGGCACGCTCGGCCTCATCAATAATCACTCGGTGAACCTGTGGTTTGAGAAGCGCCGGGGCCTCGCCGTCGGCATCCTGGGGCTCGGAATGGCCGGGGCAACGGCGTTCTTTCCTCCGCTGATTGAGGAGGGCATTCAGGCGTACGGATGGCAGACGACCTACCTCCTCATGGGGGGGGTGCTGGCGGTGACGATGCTGCCGCTCGGCGCTCTCTTCTACCGCGACGCCCCGGAGCGCTACGGCCTCTCTGCCGATCCAGGACGCAATGGGGCCGACGAGACTGAAACGGAGGACGACGCCACCGTGCGCGGCGTGGATCCGGAAGTGGCCTACCGCTCGTGGACCTTCTGGCTCTTTACGGTCGCAGGGGTCTGCACGGCGGGCTTCGGGACCGGTCTTCTCTTCCACCACTTCTCGATCCTGGAGGAGGTCGGCGTCGGACGCGACCTGGCCGCACAATTTTTCATCCCGCTCGGGGTGGTCACGGCCGTGTTCAACGTGGGCACCGGCTGGCTCGTCGATCGCTACGCCCCGCGGTTCCTGCTGGGGCTTCAACTTACCCTCTTCGGAGCCATGATGGGACTCCTTCCGGCGGCGAACACCACGATCGAGGTGTGGGCCTACGGCAGCGTCTTCGGCGTAGCGCAGGGCATGCAGCAAGCCCTCCTCGGCAGCGCGTACGCCTACTACTTCGGTCGCCGGCACCACGGCACCATCCGCAGCCTCGCCAACACCATCTTTATCGGGGGCACGGCCATTGGACCGGCGGTGCTGGCCCTGGGACCGGATCTGATGAGTGGCTTCGCTCCGATCCTCTGGATTATTGCACCGATTCCGCTCGTGCTCGCGCTCGCGTCGTTTGTCGCGTGGGGACTGGACTGGGACGCGGCGGTGCTGGTAACCGGACAGTAACTGGAATTGAGAACAGGAACCTACGGTGTCGCCTCCGTGCCATTTTCCGCGTGACGGCGGACCGCAGACTTGTGTGGTTGAGGCATGTTACAATCTGCAGTTCTGCCGTCTGGCCTGACAGAAATGTCGACCTCCGAAGCGTCGAGATGAAACGAACCGCCCGATCGATGCAGGCGTAGAAATGTGGTGCATCTGTTCTGTCATCGATTTTCTTTCCTGTGCCTGCTTCGTCGTCTTCCCAGTCCACTGCGACGGCATCCACCTATCGGGTAAAGCACGTCTTCCCAACAGTTCAGGGAGAAGGCTTCTGGGTGGGCCGGCCCGCTGTATTCGTGCGGCTGGTGGGCTGCAACATGTGGAGCGGCTACGAGACCGACCGCGAGCGCGACGCCGACCGCACGGGGGCCGACTGCCCGCTCTGGTGTGACACGGACTTTACCAAAGAGGGAGCGAGCACTCGAACCGCCCGGCAACTCGTTGAGCAGATGCAGGAGAGTGGAAATGAGATTGACTTCTGTGTGCTGACGGGCGGGGAGCCCTTTCTCCAGGCCGACGCTTCACTCATTCGTGCCCTGCACAACGCCGGGTACGAGGTGGCCATCGAGACAAACGGCACCGTCCGAATCGAGGATGCCTTTGCCGAAGACGCCACCGGTAAAATCCATGCGCCGGACTGGATTACGTGCAGCCCCAAGCTGCCCGAGGACGAGCTCGTGCTGGAACGATTTGACGAGCTGAAGCTCATCGTGCCCGACTACCGGCCGTCGGCCTACGCGGCGTTTGCCGAGCGGGCGGTGCCCCACACCGTGAACGGGCGCGAGCGACGGGTGCTGTGGCTCCAGCCGGAGGACGGCCCGCGGCTGGACGAGGCGAAGAAACTGGCGGTCGACCTCGCCCTGAAGTCCCCCGAGTGGCGCGTGAGCCTACAGACGCACAAGGTGCTGGGAGTTGAGTAAAACCAACTCCGGAAGCGTCGTTTGCGAATGTAGGTCTGAAAGTTTGGAGGTATGAACGTAGTGTCGACATACATACGTCCACACTTTCATACTTCCATACCCAAATTCTGCAATAGGATTCGGTATAACCGAGGGTGCAACCTACGTGTTGCTTCCGACGGCAGACGGCCGCTTAGCGGCTATGCAGTCAGTCCATCGTTCGGAGGCCCCCTACCGCGGCGTATGCGCCTCATTCATGAGCGTGCTCATCCGCTCCACGACGCCAGGGTGCTCGTCCGCCACGTTCTCGGACTCCTCCGGGTCGTCGTTAAGGTTGTAGAGCTCCGGTGTGCCCCCTCCAATCGAATCGCGGACGGCCTTCCACCGCCCCTGCCGCACGGCCTGTGTCCCCTGGAATTCCCAGTAGAGGTGGTCGTGTGTCTTCTGTCGGGTGGAATTGCCCAACAGTGTAGGGACGAGCGAGATGCTATCGATCGCATCCGGCGGCGATACCCCGGCGAGGGTCGCGAACGTCTGCATGTAATCGCCGAAATAGCTCGGCAGATCGGTTGTGCGTCCCGCTTCGACGCGTCCGGGCCACCAGGCAATCTGGGGCACCCGAATGCCGCCTTCATACAGGTCCCGCTTCATTCCGCGCAGCGATCCGTTCGAGTTGAAGTATGACGGGTCGTAGCCCCCCTCCTCGTGCGGACCGTTGTCCGAGGTAAAGAGGACCAGCGTGTTCTTCGCCGCGCCATTCGATTCGAGATGGTCCAGAAGCCGCCCCACGTCCTGGTCGAGCCGGGAAATCATGGCGGCGTAGGCCGCCTTCGGCGTCGGCTGGACGGTGTAGTGGTTGCCCGGAAACGGCGTCTCGTCGAAGACGCTGTTGCCATCCGCGTTCAGGTACGGAGCGAGCGCGTCCTTCGGCACCGACAGCGAAGCGTGCGGAATGGTCACCGGCAGATAGGCAAAGAACGGATTGTCACTCTGGCTCTGTGTATCGACGAACGAGAGCGCGCGCTCCATGATGGCATCGTGGCTGTAGGTGCCTCGCTGAAGCGGCGGCCCCGATCCCGGATGCGGGAAATCCGGCGTCGAGGTGTCCTTGGCTTTATTCCCCTCCAGCGGGACGCGCCAGAGCGAATCGCGATCGCTTTCGAACAAAAACTCCGGCCAGTAGAAGTGCGCCCGTCGCTGGCCGATGTAGCCAAAGAAGCGGTCGACCCCCTGCCGATGGGGGACGCCCGCACTCCCCGGTGCCCCAAGGCCCCACTTCCCGAAGGCCCCAGTCACATAGCCCGCCTCCTGAAGCACCTCCGCCACTGTGATTGTGGAGTCGGGAAGCGGCTGCTGGCCAATAGGCACAACCTCCTCGTTGCCGCGGACGGGCGTACGGCCGGTGTGCTGCCCGGTCATGAGCACGCTCCGAGACGGCGCACAGACCGTGGAGCCCGCGTAGAACTGGGTAAAGCGAAGTCCTTCTTTCGCCATCTGGTCGAGGTGGGGCGTCTGAATGTGACGCTGGCCGTAGCTGCCGAGGTCGCCGTAGCCCAGATCGTCGGCCACAATGAGAATAATGTTCGGGCGAGGCGCCTCACTGCTTGCGTTGCCCTGTTTTTGACATCCACTCAGGATTAAGGCGACGACGATAAGACTGGGGATGATTCGGCCAGCGCTACACATGACGGTCAACGAGTCGAGCAAGAAGGGATCACTGAGAGGGGGCCGTAACGGTCACCGTGGGGGGATAGGCATAGTCGGCCCAGAGCCGGTCAAGGACCTCGGGATCAGGCGAGCCGTCGAACGTCACGAAGCGATAGCGGGCCACGTGGGGCTCGCCGGAACGGATGGACCAGCGCCCGAGCTGGGAGGGGGCGTAGCAGAAGTACGGCATCTCAGGGTGGATGCGTACGGGTTGTGGAGAACGCACGTTGGTAGGATGGCTCAGCATGGCAAGGCCCGCCCGCTGCCCCTCCACCTCGCCCCCGATGTACGCCCAGCGGGCCCGCGTCTCGTTGCCGTTCGCCCGATCCTTCCCCGCCGATGAGAGGAAGTCCATGTTGTTTGGACCGTACCAGTGATCGGATCCCCGCACCGCCACGCCGCCGTAGTGGTAGAGCGGCAGTACGAGCGGACTCTCCGAGGCCGTCGTCTGCTCAACTCGGAGGTCAAAGAGACGATAGGAGACGTTTTCGCGTTCCGTCCCCACGTCGTAGACCCGGAGCGTCCACTGCTCGTACAGCGCCGTCACCGGCTCGGCGGTGGACTTATCGACGTAGCGGTGCCGCGCCTGGAGCCCGGCCTGCACGGGACCGCTCCATGTCGAGTCGAGTGCCATGGGCACCACCGTCCCGGTGCTGTCATGCACGTTCCAGAAGTCCGGCGTGCGTCCCCGAAACTCGGTGTTCGTCCAGGCCGCCCAGATGCCGTGATGGTGCGAGTGGCCCTCCGCGTAATCGCCCGTCACGACGCGGCCGGAGGGGGTGCGGACGGGGTGCAAGTATCCACCGCGCAGGTAGATGGAATCAACGTCGGGGCGGGGGCGCGGGCGTTCGTCCGTCCAGTACCGCAGCACGGGATTATCATCCACCGAGACGCCAATGGAGCGGGACCGGCGGTCAAGCCGCACGTCGCCGGCGTCGGTGCCTCCTCGTTCCAACCGATAGGTCCGCTGCGTGCCTGCGTCCAGCCGGTCGAGCACGAACCAGGCTCGGTTGTCACCGATCTGAAGGGGGATGGAGGAGCCCTCACCAGTTTCCAAATGGTACGATGCACCGGCAAGATTAGAGGGCAGAGGGAAGGACACGAGCGTCCCGCGCCGGTCCACGTCCCCCGCCGCCACCGTCACCTCGTACGACGATCCGCTTTCCTGACCTAAGGCCGGAGTTGCCCCCAGAATTCCACAAAGGAACAACACGAACGGGACGACGGCGCGAACTTTCACGGTCGACATGGCGATACGAGCCTGAATGATAAAACCTGACGGGGCACTATGGCTATACTCGCACTGGTTGATTGCAGAAGTTGCGGTGGATTTCAGCTCCCTCTGCAGTTGAGGCTGATAAAATACTCAATACAACTGAGTAGCGCTATACGCTCACAACGGTCTCTCACTTGCACTCATCGCTGACTACATTCCCGTCGTCGATCACGGTGCAGACGTGCGTGGTGTACTCAAACGGGTCGCCGTCGAAAAGGGCCAGGTCGGCAGTCTGTCCGGTCGCAATCGTGCCTACATTCTCCAGTCCGAGGATTTGCGCGGGCGTGCTGGTGATACTCGCCAGGGCTGCCCGTCGCGGCAGACCGTTCGCCGTTGCGATGGCGGCCTCGTAAAGCACGATGCGCGTCTTCGGCACGTAGGCCTCCCATCCGCTCTGGATGGCGACGGGAATGCTAGCCTCGTGCAGCGCGCCCGCCGTCGTAAACGCCGCATTCTGCGTCGTGCCGCTCGGGCGCGTCATCGTCGGGTGAAGAACGACGGGTACCCCCGCCTCCGCAATCTCATCAATCACGAGGTACGCCTCGGAGGCCCCATCCAGAATCATCTCGAAGCCAAATTCCTCCTGGAGGCGGAGCGCCGCCTGGATGTCGTGGGCACGGTGCGCCGTGACGAGGGCCGGCACCTCCCCCCGGAGCACCTTTTGCAGCACCCGCATGCTCAGGTCGGTCGTCGGCTCCTCCGATTCCATCGCAGCCTGGGCGTCCAGGAATTTTTGCCGCAGCATCGCGACGCCCTTGCCCCGCGTGTCGGGCGATTCGAAGCGCGCCTGTGCGTCCGGCCCCAGCGTCACAGCGACGGTCGTGAGCGAGTCCATCAGGGTTTCGTCAATCGTTCCCCCCGAGGTCGAGAACGTGGCCGTCTGCCCACTGATGAGGGCCCCGGGCGCGTGACCGGTGTGCACGGTGGTGATGCCGAGCTGCCGGACGTACGAGACCAGCTGTTCGCGGGGATTGTAGGCGTCGATGGCCCGCAGGGCCGGCTGCATCGGCTCGGACGTATCGAGCTGATCCTGGTCGGCGGGAACGTTGTGGATGCCGGAGAGGCCCACCGTCCCGCGCGGATCGATGAGGCCCGGCGTGGCGACCGTCGCCTCGTGCACCGTGGCGTCCGACGGCACGGAGACCGACGACGCCGGCCCCACCTCCGCAATCTTTCCGTCTTCAATCAGCACGACGCCGTTCACGATGGGGCCGCCCTCGGTCATGGTGTAGAGGGTATCGGCCCGGACGGCGTGCTGAGCGTGGGCGAGGCCCGGCAGGAGACTCGTCAGGGCGAACGCGATGAGGACAAGAAGACGACGAAGCATCAGAGCGTAGTTGTGCATAGCGGAAGGCAAGTCGGACGTGTGCGAGCGAGCAGAAGAGGATTGCAGACGGCGTTCAGTTGTGAACGTGCTGAACGGCATCATCATAGACCCGATAGCCGCCGGTCGCGAAATCACGGTCGTCCGGATTGGACCGGTCGAACACCGTCTGTCCTTCTACCCACGTCTGCTCAATTTTTGTGTAGACGCTCAACGGATCGCCGGAGAGGACGACGAAGTCGGCGTCCTTTCCTTCGTCGAGCGAGCCGATCTCGTCCTCCATGCCGAGCATCCGAGCGCCCGCGAGCGTCACCGATTCGAGCGCCGCCGCTCGCGACAGTCCGGCCCGCACCCCAATGGCCGGCTGGCGCAGAAAGAGCCGAGAGTCGGTAATCGGATCGTCCGTGTGGTACGCCACGTCGACCCCCGCCTCATTGAGCACCCGGCCCGTACGGTAGACGAGTTCGTCCGCCTCCTTCTTGCCCCCCGGCGAGTCGAGCACGATGATCGAGGCCGGGACGTCGGCCTCGGCAATCTCGTCGGCCACCTTCCAGCCCTCGCTCACGTGGTGGAGCACCAGATCAAAGTCGAACTCCTCGCTCAATCGGATGGCCGTGAGGACGTCGTCGTGTCTATGCGTGTGGAAGTGAACCGCACGCTCCCCCTCCATCACGTCGATCAGGCCTTCCATGCGCAGATTGCGATCGGGCATCTCACTCTCCGACTCGGCCTGTTGCTTCTTGCGCCGGTACTCTTGTGCCTGCACGAAGGCCTCGCGTGCCATGGCGGCGGCTCGGGACCGCGTCCCTGGAAAAGATCCGCTCTCACGCTGCGGATTGGTGCCGTTCGCCATCTTCATCCCGCCGCAGGCCTCGATGGACCGGTCGTCGCAGGCGTTGAGCTCGCTGACGGTGCCGCCGTCCCGCAGCTTGAGGAAGGTCGTTTGTCCGCTCATGAGGTGGCCGGAGCCCGACAGCGTCTGCACGGTCGTGATGCCGCCGGCGCGAGCGCGGTCGATCGACGGGTGCCGCACGTTGATCGCGTCGATGGTGCGCACGTCCGGGTGGAGGGCGGCCGACTCGTCGCCGCCGCTTACCTGGCCGATGTGCGAATGCGTGTCGACGAGGCCCGGCATGATCACCTTGCCCGACACGTCGTGCTCCACGGCTCCCTCGGGCACGTCGACCGACCCAGCCTCGCCTACGGCCTGAATGGTGCCGTTCTGCACCACCATCGTCCCCTGTTCAATCGGCTCGGACGAGATGGGATACAAGCTGGCGTTGCGGAACACGTGGGGCTGCTCCTGCGCCTGCACGGGAAGCGTGAGACACAAGGCCAGAACGGCGAGCGTCAGGATCCGAAGACGCATGGGCGATGGGAAAAATTCAGCAATAGCGGTGGGTTGAAAAGGGTAGGAGGTGGAGCCGAGAGGCGCAAGCAGCGCGGAGCAATCGGGTTGTCGAGAACTCCGTCGATAAACAGGGGCCCTGTTGCGTCCGATTGGCCGAGAAGACAAAAGCGCGTAGGAGCACGGGGGAATGGGCGAAAGAGCGCGGATCCGGTGGGCCCAGAACCAGAAACACGCCTCCCATCCCCCCTCATGCCCAACGGTATCCCCTGCTACTTTCGCCTGGGTCCGTACTGCGCCGGCATTCCCTCCGCCGGAATCGACTCCTCGATGAACGAGCGGATGTGGTCGTTGGCCGTCTCCAGGTCTTCGTCGCGCAGGTACATCATGTGCCCGCTCTGGTAGCCTTCGAAGCGCAGACGGTCGCGCATCGTCTGGCGCGTGCCGAGATTCCACATCACGTACTTGGCCGAGAAGTAGTCCGTGGCGCCGTCAAAGTAGCCGGACTGCACCATGACGTGGAGGAACGGGTTTTGGGCCATCGCGTCCCGCAGCTGCTCGCCGGTGTCATTGTTCTCATCCTCCCACGGGCGTACGGGGCCAAAGACGTTGTACTTCAGGTCCGTCTGGAAGCCCAGTTCGTCACGGAGGTAGTGGTTGGCGGCGGGCGTGAAGGCGTGATTCCAAGCGGTCAGCTCGGCCGGATAGTCGTACTCGCTGCCCGCATTTTTCGCATCCACGCCTCGGTAGCGGGAGTCGAGACGGCCCACGGTGTACCCTTCGTCCTGCAGGAGCTCTTTCCAGAACGCGTCGGACGGCACGGCGAGGTTGTGGTTGAGGACGAATTGCTCGGAGAGGCCGGAGTAGCGGGCCACCTCCTGTGCCACCGTCTGCCGCCGCGTGCTGTCAATGAAGCCGCCGCGCGTGAGCGCCGGGATGTACTCCTCCACCGTGTAGTTTTCCACCTCGGAGAGCAAGGATTGCAGGTCGCGGCTCTGCAGATCACTCGGCAACTGCTCGTGGTACCAGGCCGTGGCGGCGTAGTAGGGCAGCTTCAAGGCCTCCGAGCGGGGCGACGGGCCGGCCGGTTCGAGTCCAAGGCCGGTCGGCGACACGAGAATCACGCCGTTCAGGTACATCCAGTGGCTGTTCTGCAGCTCGCCTGCGAGCCCCGAGACGCGCGTCGTGCCGTAGCTCTCACCGATTAGGTATTTCGGCGAGCGCCAGCGGTTGTGCCGCGAGACAAAGTTGTCGATCCAGCTTGCCAGGTAGTCAACGTCGGCGTTCACGCCAAAGAATTCCTCGCGGTCCACGCTCTCGTCCAGGATACGAGAAAAGCCGGTGTTGACGGGATTGACGTACAGGATGTCCGCCACGTCGAGGATCGAGTGCTCGTTGTCCTCCACGCCGTAGGGCTGGACGGGATAGCCCTCATCGCTGATGTTCAGCTTCTTGGGGCTGGTGTAGCCGAGATGCATCCAGAGGGAGCCCGACCCGGGGCCGCCGTTGAAGGAGACGACGAGCGGACGCTGCGTGCGGTCGTCCACGTCGGACCGCTGGTAGTACGTGTAATGGAGCGAGGCGATGGCCGTGTCGTCGTCGCCGTACACCGGCTGGGTGCCCGTCGTCACCTCGTAGGGCACCGATTCGCCTTTGATGGTGACCTGATCGGACTGCGTGATGGCCGTATCAGGGGGCAGCGAACGCCGGAGTTCAGAATCGCTCTCTTCTTGGGCATGCAGCGTTCCGCCCGCCAGAAGCAGTAGGAGAATGCTGAGGACGAGTGTTCGGTGTTGAATCATCGAGTGCGTGCTTTTGTGGTACGAGTCCTCTGAGTAGCAACGTACGTGTTGGCCGTCTACGGTTGAAGGCTGAAAACGATGCCCCGCCCCCTTCGATCTTCCGATCTTCAACCGAATCATGAAATCACGTCGTGCGCCCGCGCAACCTCGGTGAAGGCATCAATCGCCCGGTCGAGTTGATCTTTTGAGTGGGCGGCAGACATCTGCACGCGAATGCGGGCCTCGCCCTTCGGCACCACGGGATAGCTAAAGCTAATGACGTAGATGCCGCGGTCGAGCAGTTCGTCGGCGATGGTCCCACTCGTCTTCGCGTCGTACAGCATGATGGGCACGATGGGATGGTCGCCGGGCTTAATGTCGAAGCCGCGGTCCGTCATCTCGCGGCGGAAGTAGCGGGCGTTCTCCCAGATCTTTTCGCGCCGTTCCCCGCTCTCCTGAAGCATCTCCAGCACCTTGAGGCTGGCGTTGGCAATCATCGGCGCGATGGCGTTGGAGAAAAGGTACGGGCGCGATTCCTGCCGCAGTAGATCGATGATTTCCTGTCGGCCCGTGGTAAATCCGCCGGTGGCGCCGCCGAGGGCCTTGCCGAGCGTGGACGTGATAATGTCGACCTCGTCGAGCACGCCCTTCGCTTCACTGGCCCCGCGTCCCTCCTCGCCCATGAATCCGGTCGCGTGGCATTCGTCCACCATCACGAGGGCGTCGTACTCGTCGGCCAGGCGGCAGATCTCGTCGAGCTTCGCCACGTCGCCGTCCATCGAGAAGACCCCGTCGGTCGCAATCATCCGCTTGTCAGCGTCCTGCGCGTCCTGCAGCTTCGCCTCCAGGTCCGCCATGTCGCTGTGGTTGAAGACGTGCAGGTCGGCCTTGCAGAGCCGAATGCCGTCGATGATGGAGGCGTGGTTGAGCTCGTCGCTGATGATGGCGTCGTCCGGGCCGAGCAGCGTTTCGAAGAGGCCCGTGTTGGCGTCGAAGCACGAGTTGTAGAGAATCGTGTCGTCGGTGTCGTGGAAGTCCGACAGCGCGCGCTCCAGATCCTTGTGAACGCTTTGGGTTCCACAGATGAACCGGACGCTGGCGACGCCGAAGCCGTAGCGGTCCACGCCATTCTTCGCGGCCTCCATGATCTCGGGGTGATTGGCGAGGCCGAGGTAGTTGTTCGCGCAGAAGTTGATGACGTGGTCGCCCGATTCGACCTCGATGTCGGCGTCCTGCTGGGAGGTGATGACGCGTTCTTCTTTATACGTGCCGGCGTCCTTGATCTCTTGGAGGTCCTGCTGGAAAGCCGCAGCAGTTTCTTCGGTCATGGGCATGGGAATTGGCAGATTGGTTCGTAGTTGCGTGAGTCTGGCAAATTTGGAGTCCTGTGCCGGGATCGAGCGATGGCGTTGAGAGCGTGGGAGTTGAGAGCGTGGGGGTAGGGAGTACAGGAGCGCGGGAGAACGTGTGTGTCTCAGCACCACAAATGGACTGAGCAGTTCCGCACAAACGCCCGCGCTCTCAAGCCCCCGCGCTCTCCCCCTCCCATTCTCCCGTCCGCAGATGGTCGAGCATGTCGTCGGTCATCGCCTCCAGATCGTACTCCGGCGCCCATCCCCAGTCGGTACGAGCCGCCGTGTCGTCGACGGAGCACGGCCACTTGTTGGCAATCTGCTGGCGTTCATCGGGATCGTAGGAACAGGAGAAGGTGGGCACCCGGCGCCGAATGGTTGCCGCCAGCTCGTGCGGGGCAAAGCTGAGCGCCCCGACGTTATAGCTGTCGCGTACCGTAATCTCTCCCGGATCTGCCGTCATTAGATCGAGCGTGGCCCGAATGGCATCGGGCATGTACATCATGGGCAGGCAGGTGTCACGCTCCAAAAAGCACGTGTAGTCCTCCCCCGCAGCCGCCCGTGCGAACATGTCCACGGCGTAGTCGGTGGTGCCACCCCCCGGCGCCGTCTTGTAACTGATGAGGCCGGGGTAGCGCACACTCCGCACGTCGAGGTCGTATCGGCGGTGGTAGTAGCGGCACAGCAGCTCGCCGCTACGCTTGGTGACCCCGTAGATGGTGGTGGGGTCCAGCACCGTTTGCTGAGGGGTGTTTTCCCTCGGGGTAGACGGCCCAAAGACGGCAATCGAACTGGGCCAGAAGACGCGGAGGTCGTGCTCGCGGGCGAGGTCGAGGACGTTTTTGAGACCGTTCACGTTCACGTCCCAGGTGCGGTCGGGATGCTGCTCGCCGGAGGCCGAAAGGAGGCTCGCGAGATGATACACCACGTCGATGTCGTACCGCGCGACAATGTCCGCAAGGGTCTCCCGGTCTCGGACGTCGGCCACCGCAAAGGGCCCGTCGGGCGCCTCCCCGTCCGGTGCAGAGGGCGGCTGCAGGTCGAGACGGACGACCTGGTTATGATCGTAACGTTCACGCAGCGTGGCGACCAGCTCGCTACCGATCTGGCCGTTGGCACCGGTGACCAGAATGCGGGGCATACGCTTGAGGACAACCGTGAGAGGGACGGGACGGATCTGTTCAAAACAGGGAGACCTCTACGAATTCTGTCCCCCCTCGTTCGGAACCGCTTCCATCCTGCTGCGGCATTAATCGTGATTTCGGGAAGCGCTTCCACCTGGGATCTTTACGGTTTCTCCAAAAATATTTTCATTTTTGATTTGACAAACCAAAGAAAGTAGAGTAGGATGGGGGCGAGTCAAAAAGAAATAGCAATCGGAGGACGGTGGCACACAGCATTGACGAGATCGACGCGAAGATCCTTGAGCTTCTCCAGCAGGACGGCCGCATGAAGCGCAGCGACGTGGCCGACGAGGTGGACCTCTCAATCTCGGCGGTCAGTGAACGCATGCGAAAGCTGGAGGAGCGCGGCGTCATTGAGGGCTACAAAGCCGTCGTCGATGCGAAGCGTCTGCGGCTCGACATTACGGCGTTCATTCGCGTCTCCGTCGATGGGTCGGAGCACTACTCCACCTTCATCGACCGCGTGACGAACATGAACCAGGTCCTGGAGGTCCACTCCATTACGGGCGCTGGGTCGCACGTGATGAAGGTGCGCACCAAAAATACGACGACGCTGGAGCGCTTCCTGTCCGAGATCCAGGCCATTCCGGGCGTCACGCGGACGACGACCAGCATCGTGCTGAGCACCTTCAAGGAGTCGCGCGCCGTGCCGGCCGAACCGATGGAGCTCTACGACTACGAAAACGCTGCGTCGGACTCGTGATTCTCAGCTCGACAATTCTTGCCCACCAAACGAGGGCATCCCGTTCGAGCGTATCTACTCACTCAGACCACAGACCCAACACATGGCAACGAAACAAGACGTCTTAAACCAGATCGAGTCGGAGGGCGTAGATTTTCTGCGTCTGCAGTTTACCGACATCCTGGGGACGGTCAAAAACGTCTCCATTCCCGCACACCAAGCCGAAAAGGCCTTCGAGGAAGGAATTTACTTTGACGGATCCTCGATTGAGGGCTTCGTTCGGATCCAGGAGTCGGACATGCGGCTCGATCCCGATCCCGACACGTTCGCCATCCTCCCGTGGCGGAGTCGACGCGGAGATGATACCGTCTCGGCCCGTCTCATCTGCAACGTCATCAATACCTCGACCGGTGAGCCGTTCGAAGGCGACCCGCGCTACGTACTGCAGCGGGCCGTGGACCGCGCCGCCGACATGGGCTACGACCTGAACGCCGGCCCCGAGCCCGAATTCTTCGTCTTCGAAAAAGACGAAAACGGACGGGCAACGACCACGACCCACGACTCGGGCGGCTACTTCGACCTCGCGCCGAAGGACCTCGCGCAGGAGATCCGGGCAGAGGTCATCTACACGCTCGAAGAGATGGGCTTTGAGGTGGAGGCCAGCCACCACGAGGTGGCCCGCGGCCAGCACGAGATCGACTTCAAGTACGATGACGCGCTCAGCACGGCGGACAACATCGCCACCTTCCGTTCAGTGGTGCGCGCCACGGCGGAGCTGCACGGCGTCCACGCGACGTTCATGCCCAAGCCCATCGCCGGCATCAACGGCTCGGGCATGCACACGCACCTCTCGCTCTTCGAAAACGGCGACAACGCCTTCCACGACGAGGGCGACGAGTTCAACCTGAGCGACGTGGCGTACGACTTCCTGGGCGGCATCCTCGAGCACGCTCCGGCCATCGCGGCGGTCACGAACCCGATCGTCAACTCGTACAAGCGGCTCGTGCCCGGCTACGAGGCCCCGATCTACGTGGCCTGGAGCGACGTCAACCGCTCGGCGCTCGTGCGCAAGCCCGCGGCCCGCGTGCCGGCGGCCTCTCGCATCGAGCTTCGTGCGCCGGACCCGTCGTGCAATCCCTACCTCGCCCTCGCGGCCATGCTGCACGCCGGCCTCGACGGCATCGAGAAGGGCAACACGGCCCCCGATCCGGTCCGCGAGAACATCTACGAGTTCACCGAGGAAGACCGTGAGGAGCGCGGCATCAACACGCTGCCCTCCACGCTCGGCCAGGCCATCGGCGAGCTGAAGCAGGACGACGTGATCCTCGAGGCGCTCGGCCCGCACGTGAGTGAGAAGTACATTCAGGCCAAGACGCAGGAGTACACCGAGTACCTCGCGTCGGTCTCCGAGTGGGAGCTCGATCGCTACCTGGAGACGTACTAGCGCCTTTTTCAGCGAACGATCGCTCGTCGTCTCTGAGCACCGTTCGCTGAACATTTTATACGATCCTAACGGCCGGTCTCCCTTCGGGGGGATCGGCCGTTTCGCGTTTGACCCGTTCCCTACGACAAAAGGGCAAGCCGCAGGTACGTGCGGACGGACCGTCCGTCTCGTCCAACGGCAGCCGTCTGGGAGCGACTCGTCAGGAAAATGCTGATTAGGCACGCTCAGGGTCGATCGAAACGATACAACGGCCCCTCCGCAGCGGGCGTGCAGAGGGGCCCTTTTCGACTCACGTCAATTTTTAGCGGGCAGAGGATGTCCTTCACAGAGCCGCGACCACCTTCAGCATGTCCAGGGCCGTGATGATGCCGCGGATTTCGCCATTTTCGGTCACGAACACGCGGTGGATGCCCCCCCGATGCATGACCTGCGCCACCTGCTGGATGGGCGTACGCTCGTTCACGTCGTATACCTGGGGCGTCATGACGTGCTCGGCGGCCGTCTCGTCCCCCTCCGTCACGCGCAGGTCCTCGAGATCCTCCTCGGAATACTGAGCCTCCAGCTCATGGCGGTAATACGCGGAGGGGTCACTGGCCGGCTCCCCCGCCGAGCTGTTGTGACGGGCCAGATCGGTCAGGGAAATGACGCCCACCAGCCGGTCCTCATCCACGACGGGGGCCCCCGATATGCCGTGATCGACCAGGAACTGAGCCACCCGGTCGAGCGGCCAGTCCGCCTCGACGGTTTTCACGTCCGTCGTCATCAAATCCTTGGCGCTGTTCCACTTCATAAGAATGTGTGCGTCGGCAGAGAGCAAAAGGAACCAAATGTTGGGATTCTGGCTGAGCCCTATCGATCTTCCAAGCCGGTGTTGCGGGGGTTCTGTGGAGCACTCGCGAATTTCAATGGACACCCGCGAGATTATGCAATACTGTATGGCACAAAGGATGGTCGTAACGGCAGGTTTGGCGCGGGTCGGTTTGCGCCGGAAGGGATTGATGATCGCGGCCCGACCGTCGTTCTTACCGTTCGTTGGAACCGTCTCCCTTTTTCGTACCCTCATTCGATGTCTCCGTCCATCCTCGTTACGGGAGCCACCGGAACCATCGGTGGGCTTCTGGTCCGAGAGTTATCGGCACGCTCCGTCCCAGTCCGGGTCCTCGTTCGGTCATTTGAACGGGCAGTCCCCCTTCGCGCCCTGGGCTCCTGCCTCGACGTTGTGGAGGGGAACCTTCAGGATCGTGCCTCCATCGAGGCCGCCTTCACCGGCATCGACCGCGTGTTCGTGTGCACCGCCCCCGCCCCCGACCAGGTGGTCCTGCAGGGAAACGTTGTGGAAGCAGCCGAAGCGACGGGGCGTCCCATCCACCTCGTCGCGGTGTCGGCGATCGGGGCCGTGCCACCAGACGTACCGCTCCAGCTGGCCCAGTGGCATCGCGTGACGGAGGCCCAGATCCGGAGCACTCCCCTTCCGGCGACCATCCTGCGGCCGCAATTCCTGATGCAATCCCTGCTCCGCGTCGCCTCCTCCATTCGGACCGACAATATGCTCTGCGGCTCTTTTCACCACGCCCGCCTCCCCCTTGTGGACGCGCGGGACGTGGCCGCGGTGGCCGCTTCCGTTCTCACGACCGACGCGCCTCCCGGGGGGCCGGATGCAGCGACCCCCTCGTACACCCTCACCGGCCCACAAGCCCTCTCCTATCCCGAAATTGCCGCCCTGTTCTCGAAAGCCCTCGGCCGCCCGATCCGGTACGTCGACCTAACCGCGGACGTGTACCAGGAATACCTGATGAGCCAGAAGCTTCCCCAGTGGAAAGTGGACGACCTCACCCTCCTCGCCCACTCATTTCAGAACGGTCACTCGTGGCCCGTGACCTCGGCCGTGGCCGAGTGGACCGGCCGGCCTGCGCGTACGCTCACCCACTTTATCCGAGACCACGCCTCTGCATTTCAGAAACCCCCCTCCTGTTCGACGTCCGAGAACCCGTTCGTGCACTGTGCGACCCCGTTCTGGTCCCTCGACCCAGCCCCAATGGCCTCGTGAGGACCTATATTCCTCCGGAGGAGATGCCCTTCGGAACCACCGATCCGTGGGTTCGTGACGAGACATGGTGGCGCCGGTTCGCCCTCCCTCCGGGCCCGTAGCTCAGTTGGTTAGAGCAGTCGACTCATAATCGATCGGTCGGGAGTTCGAGTCTCCCCGGGCCCACTCCTTCTACGCGTCGGTTCTCCTCAGGACACGTTTGGACGCCCCCCTCGTCCGTTTGGGAATCGGTGGCAGGGGGACCGACTTGATCATCGTTTCCCTAACGGTCTATCGAGGCCCTCCTTCACGGCCGTAGCACCCTTGCGCCCGTTCGTGATCGTCCATCACGACCCCGCCTCCACGAACGTCACAATCGACCGCCCCGGCACCGACAGCGTGTCGCCCTGCGGCTGCTCTTCCCCCGGGGCAAGGTCGTTCGACGCCGAGGTGACGTAGGGCTGCCACGCCCCTCCCGCCTCGTGCCCCTTCACCTCCAGATAAAATGTGCGCTCGTCCCGCTCCTGGTTGACGGCAACAATCACGGCCGTCTCCCCCTCGGCCGCCCGGTAGGCCGACACCATCAAGCCCTGAGCCGCCTCTTCGGGCGCGGCCTCGTCGGAGCGCTGAACGGCGAGTCGCACGGCTCCCGGCTGCAAGAACCGGCTGTAATTGCCCAGGCCCCACAGTAGCTTGGAATCGTAGATGCTGCCGTTCTGCCGATCGTCGTCGATGTAGACCAGCCCGTCTTTGTAGTCGTAGGGACTTACGCCCAGCCACCACTGCCACGACGCCGCATTGGCCACCGTCAGGTCCACGTGGAGCACGCGGGCCACGTAGAGGGCCGGGTCCATGCCCAGATCCCGGCCGTTGCCCTGAATCTCCCGATTGTCCGCCAGAATGCAGTATTCGCTCATCCAGTACTCAAGCGAGGGATCGACGGACTGCACCCGCTCGGCGATCTGCTCCCGGTGCCGCACCAGGTCGGAGATAGGCCAGGTGGTGTAATAACTGTGCCCCGCCGCTTTCCGCGCCATGTTCGACAGGCCCCCAACGCCGCCCTCCCCAAAAAAGGAGGCAATCTGATCGCTCCGCTCCGGATAGTCCGGGCTTGCACTGTGGAGAAAGTTCGCTTGGGCCCCCTCCGGGATTTCGATCTGTGCGTCCAGGCCACGGGACGAAATCTCCTCATTGAGCTGTTCGGCGAGCCGCTTGATCTCTGCGTTCGTGTAGGGCGAGCCCTCCTGGTTGTTGTCCTGACTCCAGTTCCACTGCGGCTCGTTCACCGGACTGAGGTAATCGAAGGAAAGTCCTTCACTCTCGAAGTGCTCGGCCACGCGCGCCAGGAACTGCGCGAAGTCGTCGAAGCGGTCGTCCGGCAAATTGGCCGTCCCGCTGCCATCGCCGTAGGCCTTGCCATTGTCGGTATACTCGACGGGCGGGCTGTTGGCAAACCCGATAAACGTCGACACGCCGCGCTCTCGGGCCGCCTCCAGAAACCACTGCTGCCCCTGCTGCCGCGACCAGTCGTACGTCCCGTCATTCTGGAGAAATCCTTCCGCCCGGCGCCACGGGTCCTCGATGCCGCTCGCCTCGCCCTGCTCCGCACTCCCCGCACCGATGTTGAAGCGCCAGATGGAGAGGCCGATGCCCTTCGGCGTCCCGTCGTCGTTCATCTCTCGACTGAAAAGCCAGTCGGCAATTTGCTCCTTCTTGTCCGCCGGCCAATTCTTCCCTACGAACTGCGTGCTCCAGGCATCTGACGCCCCAAAGCCGTGAAGGGTCTGGCGCGTCTCGTCCCATTGCACCGTCACCTCCAGCGGGTCCTCCTCCGGAGGATCGTCCTCATCGAGGGGTCCGGCATTCGACGAGCAGCCGGCGAGAAGAAGGAGAATGGATACCCCAATGAGAGAACGATACGTGTGCATAAACTGCGTAGAACGATTATAACCATTGATCGACGGTGCGCGCCCTTCCCTCTGCCTGTCTTCTTTTCCTTACTTCGCGTCGATGGGAACGGCATCCGACGACAGCCCCTCCGCCTCTGCTCGTACAGTAATTTCCCCGGCCGTCCCACTCGACTGGACGATGATGCGCGCTCGCCCCCTGTACACATTGCGAACGTCCGCCTTGTACGGAGCGATGCTCTCGTGATTGCTGTTTCCAACCCCGATATTTTCTCCCGGCCCCTCCACGTCAAAGCGAATTTCGTGATCGGCCTGCGGAACGCGAACGCCGTCGGAATCAACCACCCGCACCCGCACGCTGGAAATGTCGTCGCCGTTTGCCCGAATCTCCGACCGGTTGGGCACAAGTTCAACGGCGTGAGGCTCCCCCGCCGTTTGGAGTTCATCTTGGGCCACCACTTTTCCATCCGTTTGCGCCACGGCCCGCAGCGTCCCCGGCTCGAACGGCACCGTCCACGTCACCCAGGGCGTCTCGTCGTCGGCCGGCGCTTTGCGCCCCAGCGACTCGCCGTTCAGAGACAGCTCCACCGCCTCCCCGTTGGTGTACGCCACCACCGTCATCTGCTCGCCCTCCTGTCCGTCCCAGGTCCAGTGCGAGGTTCCCCCCTCGTCGTCGTAGTCACCCTCCTCCATCGAATCCGCGACCGCCAGAGCCACCATCGGCTCGTCGGACCACAGGCTCTGCCGGTAGAAAAACCCAGGCTTACGCACATTGCTGAGGGTCAAGAGGCCTGAATCATTGCTGCGACTGGGAAAGCGCCCCGCCTCGCCGAGATAGTCGATGCCCGTCCACAGGAATTGTCCAGGAATGTAGTCGTGATTCTCGACGACCTGCCACGCCTCGTAGGAGTCCCCCGTCTCACTTCCGATCATTCTTCGCTGCGGAAAATTCTCGTGGTCCTCCTCGTAGTGCTGCTCCTGGTAATTGTACCCCACCACGTCCAGCAGTGCCGCATACCCCGTTTTATTGGCGAGGGGCGCATTCGCCACGGCGGCCGTCACCGGGCGGGTGTCGTCCACCGCCTTCACGTGATCGTAGAGCGTCCGGGCCGTCTCCGTCACCTGATAGGCACTCGGGCGCCAGGCCTGGTAATCCTCGCGATTCGGGTCCGTGTACGGGTCGTTCGGATAGTCCACCTCATTTCCGATGCTCCACAGGACGATCGACGGGTGATTCCGGTCTCTCTTCACCATCGCCTGGAGATCCGTCTTCGCCCACTCCTCGAAGAAGTCGCTGTAGCCGTGCTGGGAGTAGTACGTCCC
>JAHENZ010000099.1 GCA_018609755.1 Salinivenus sp.
CCGACGACGTAGAGCGTGCCAATGTCCTCAGCGTCGATATCAGCGCCGCCCTCTGTGGCGCCACCCATCTTATCGCCCCACCGCCACGGTCACGGCGTCGTCGAACCGCTCTTTCTCTCGAACCAGTTCCTGGTCGCGACCGCCGGCGATGGCCGAGGACTCGGCGATCCCGGGCCAGCCGATGAGTTCCTTTGCGCGCGACGGCGAGGGGCCCTCGTGGTCCAGCAGCGTCTCCTTCTCGAAGAGGACGACGCCGACGCCGATCTCTTGAGCGGCTTCGTAGAGTCCCTCCTCGTCCTCCTTCCGGGTGGCAGTCGCGACGAAGTCCACGTCGTCGGTGGTCAGGTCGAGATCGGCCAGCGCCGCCTCCCAGGCGTCGAGGACCTGTTGCTTGTCCACGCCCGAGACCGTTCCGGTCCCGAGCACGACACCGTCGTCGGCGTTGCGCTTGAGGACGGTGACGTCGTCGCCGACCAGGACGGCTCTGGGACCGTCGAGTCGGGCGACGGGCCCGAGTTCCTCGTTCAGCACGGCGAGGTTCGTCGCGACCGTAGAGTCGCCGTTCACGACGTGGGTGTCGAGCGCCTTGGCCTTGCTCTCGACGCCCTGCTTGCCCGCGGCCTCGCTGGCCGTCGTCGTTGCCGGAACGGCACCAAGTTCCGCGAGATCACCTGCCACCTGGTTTGCGCCGTGGTGGCCGCCGGTGATCGGGATGGCCCACGTCAGTTCTTCGTCGACGACCACGATCGCGGGATCGTCCCACTTGTCGTCCAGCAGCGGGGCGGTCTTGCGCATCGCGATCCCCGAGGCCATCAGGCCGACGAAGCAGTCGTACTCGCCCCAGTGCTCGGCGAAGACGTCGCCGTGGTACTCGATGACGTCGATGGTCTCGTAGCCGTCGCCGATGCCCTCGACGATCTCCGCGGCCGTGTCCATCTTTCGCTCGAAGGAGATGATCGCGATCTCCTCGGCGACCTCCCCGTCGCTGTCTGGCGTCGAACAGTGGCCACCGCCGCCACTGTCGCTCGATTCGTCCGTCGTGGAATTGTTCGTGTCCGTACTCATTGTCGTCTCTCGGCCGGTGAAACAGCCACACGCGACAGCCGGCCGGTCAGCCGCGTGGGAGGGAATGAAAGGGGCCGGGCGCTCGACCGGTCCCCGGCGACGCTAGCACCGCAGGTGCGAACGTAGTGAGCACCCAGACGCGCAGCGAGCCGCGGACCGTCGAGCGTTCGGGGGCTTTCAGGCGGGACTCTGTTGCTTGAAATCATCTCAGTCGTCCGCCTCAGTCCCCGAATCGGACTCGTTTCCACGATTCGCCCACCCGTCGTAGAGATAGGAGCGTTCGTAGCCGGCTTTCCGCGCCGCGTCGCCGATGACGACCATCGCGGAAGCCCGGTAGCCCGCGTCCTCGAGCGTCTCGCCGATGGTGCCGATCGTCCCCTCGATGACGTCCTCGTCGGGCCAGGAGGCGTGGTAGACCACCGCGACCGGCGTCTCGGGGTCGTGCCCGTCCTCGACGAGCCGGTCCATCGTGTCGGCCACGGCGTGAGTCCCGAGGTAGATACAGGTCGTCACGTCGCCCATCCCGACGAACTCCCCGATGTGGTCCTCCTCGGGGTCGAGGGTCTTGCCCTGCGGCCGGGTGAAGGCCACGTGATTCGCCACGCCGTTGAGCGTCAGTTGCGTTCGCAGCGTCGCGCTGGCGGCAAACGCCGACGTTACGCCGGGGACGATGTAGGTCGGGACCCCCTCGTGTTCCAGGGCGTCCATCTGCTCGATCGCGGCGCCGTAGATCGCGGGATCGCCGCTGTGCAGCCGGACGACCTCGCGGCCGTCCTCGTAAGCGTCTCGCATCAAGGGGATCAGCTCTTCGAGGTCCTTGCCGATCGAGGAGACCTGCTCGGCGTCGTCACAGTACTCGGCGAGCAGTTCACTGTTGACCAGCGAGCCCGCGTGGACGACGAGATCGGCCGCCTCGACGAGCTCCTTGCCCGTTACGGTCAGCAGACCCGGATCACCGGGCCCGGCGCCGATGAACGGGATACCCTCCTGGACCTCCCCGGCCGTGCGCTCGCCGACGCGCTCGTCGCGGGCTTGCGCTCTGGCAGCCGTCTCGGCGTCGATGGCAGCCTGCGGGTCGGTTTCGCTATCGGGGTCGGTCACCGTGGGGGCACCTCCGGCACCGCGTCGCCGTGAGCGATCCCTTCGGCGAGTTCCCAGGCCATGACGTCGTTGGGCGGCTGGAAGTCGTCGTCGCGCGTCGACCCCGCGGTCTGGCTCCCCACGCCACCGTCGGTCTTGGGCGTCCCCGTCGGCGCGCCCGACTGGTCGATACCCTCGAAGGTAGCAGTTGCGGGCGTTTCCCGGTTGCCCGGCCGCTTTGCGTAGGCGAGGGTGTAGTAGTCACGCTCGTCGATCTCGGTGGGGTCGTCGGTGACGACGGTCTCGCCATGTTCCATGAACAGGCGCCGCCCGTAGACCACGTCGTAGCCCGCGGCGGCCAGCCCCTCGTGGGTCGCCGGCGCGTCGGTAACCTTGAACAGGACCATCCGATCGGGCCCCGTCGGGGACGCGCCGCCGGCGGCCTCGTGGAGCGCGATCGACGAGCCGGCGGTGATCTCGACGCCGAGCGCCGTCGTGAAGGCCGTCACGGCGCTAACACCGGGGACCGTTTTTACCGTCACGTCCGGGTGGAAGGCATCGAGCGTCCGCCGCAGATGCCCGAAGGTCGAGTAGACGTTGGGGTCACCCAGCGTGACGAAGGCCGCCGTGCCGTCGCGTGCAGTGGGCGCAATTTCGCCGGCGGCAGCCTTCCAGGCCCGCCGGAGTTCGTCTTCGTCGCGCGTCATCGGAAAGTCCACGTCGCCGATGCGATCCGCGGGGACGTGCTCGGTCGCGACCGAGCGAGAGAGGCGACCGGGCGAGTAGACCACGTCGGCCGTCTCCAGGACCTCCTTGCCGCGGACGGTCACGAGGTCGCTCTCGCCGGGCCCGAGGCCGACGCCGTAGAGCGTCATCGCGGTCGCCCTCCGTCGCTGGCGACCGGGTCGTCTGGCGATTGGTCAGCGGCGCTCCCGACGAGCATGTAGACCGGATTGTCGGAATCGAAGCTCGTCGCGCCGGCGAGGTCGTAGCCGTGGCTGACCTGGAACTGGACGACCTCCTCCAGCATGTCGCGGTCGCGGAAGGCCTGCGTGGCGGCACCGGCGACCTCCAGTCGAGAGACGTTCATGACGACGCGGTCGACGCCGGTCTCGACGGCGTGGTCGAGGACCGCCTCGTAGTTGCGACTCCCGCCCAGAAAGAGGGCGTCTGCGTCGCGTGGCAGGCCCTCCGGCGCCTCGGCCTGGACCAGGTCGACGTCGGCGGCGACCAGGGCCTCGTTGGCGGCGAGGTTGTCTTCGGTGACGGCGAGTCGGTCGTTCTTGCGTTCGAGCGCAGTGACCCGACCGGCCCGTTGGGCGGCCTCGATGGTGACGGCTCCCGTACAGGAGCCGACCTCGACGAAGTGGTCCGCCGAGTCGAGGTCGAGTTTACGCTGCAGCACGGCCCTGACCTCCGGCTTGGTCGGCCCGGCTTTCGCGTCGTGGGGAAGTGAGACGCGGGACATCGCCCAATACAACTACCGTAGGACGTAAAACAATTTTGGTTGTATTAGGAAAAGCTAGCTTGGTATTGGTGGCGCTGAGGCGCCGTGACGCCCAACTTCCGCCGAGCTAGTGCAAACATATTTGCGTTCGAGGGCCCCAACCCCGACAATGTCGAGTCCGGGCGACGCGGGGAGCGAGACCGGAGTGCTCCGGAGCAAGCGGCGGGCGACGCGCTACCAGATCCTCGTCGAGATCGCCGAGCGCCAGCCCGCCGTCAGCCAGCAGGAAATCGCCGACGCCATCGGGATCACGGCCCAGGCCGTCTCCGATTACCTCCAGGACCTGGTCAAGCAGGGCTACGTCGACAAGCAGGGCCGCGGCCGCTACGAGGTGACCAAGGAGGGCGTCGACTGGCTCATCTCCCAGACCGAGGAACTGCGCGACTACGTACAGCACGTCTCTGCGGACGTCATCGGCGAGGTCGAAATCGTGACCGCCCTCGCTTCGACGCCCATCGAAGAGGGCGCGACGGTGACGCTGACCATGCGCGATGGTGTCCAGCACGCACTGGCCGGCGACACCGGGGGCGCGACGGCCGTCGCCGTGACGAGTGCCGAGGAGGGCCAGGACGTCGGCGTGACAAACGTCTCCGGCATCCTCGACTTCGAGCCGGGGACCGTGACGATCCTGACGATCCCCCGGGTTCGCGACGGCGGGAGTCGGGCGGTCGAGACGGCCTCGATCATCGACCGGGCGGACGACCACGACCTCCTCGCCACGGCCGGGACCGAGGCCCTGGCGGCCGCGCGGGCGGCCGACCGCGAGCCCGACGTTCGGTTCGGGACGGCCGCGGCGGTCCAGGAAGCCGCGACGAAGGGGTTGGACGTCCTTCTCCTGGCATCTTCGGGTACCCTGTCCAGGCACACGGATCGGCTCGGCGAGGGCAACGTGAACTACGAAGTGCTGGACGCCGCCGAAGAGTAAGCGATCACAGCCGCAGGCGGCCCAACTCAAGATAGCCGCTCGCGAATCGTCGTCGCCGTCGCCTCGCCGACGCCTTCGACGCTCCGCAACTCTCCAGCGGAGGCCTCCCGCACCCCTTCGACGCTGCCGAAGCGTCGCAATAGTCGGATTCGTGTCTGCGGGCCGATGCCCGGGACGTCCTCCAGCACCGTGGAGACGTCGTCCCGGAGCGTCTCGTGGTACTGCTGGGCGAAGCGGTGGGCCTCGTCCCGGACACGCTGGAGGAGCTTCAGCGCCGGATCGTCGC
>JAHENZ010000100.1 GCA_018609755.1 Salinivenus sp.
ACCTCAGGCGGGATCGGATTCAGCTACGCAGATGGTCGAACGGGCGGGTTTGGGAATTGCGGCAAGAGGGGAAAGATTGGTTGCTTCGCTACATTGATGTCTACGTTGCAGAACTGGACGGAGAGCTGAAGGTGGTGCGGTGAGGAGGGACAGCCTGGACCTAGAGATTGCGCTCGGGTACGTCGCACAGTTCGGGACGTTGATGGTGGATGGGTTGGTAATTCCGGATGTAGAAGGACTGGCTTCTACTCCGCTTCGCTGCGCCGTGCACTTCGTGAGCGACGGGGATGATTTTCGGTACCGGGTCCTCGCGGCCGAAAAGACGTTAGATCCGTTCGAGGGCGATGCTACACTTCGGGACCGCGCCGACGACGAGCGGTGGGCCCACAGCCGCACGACCGAGTACACGACCCCGATCGGGGCGCAGGGCGAGGCCGAGGCCCTGTCGGTCCATCTAGGGCAGTGGCCCGAAGAATTTCACCGGGAAGAGGCACGACTTGCGGCCCGGATGCACGTAGAGAAGGACCTACTAATCGACGAGGCGCTCCGGGAGGTGGGCCTGCACCCGGGCAAGAATGCCGATGCGGTGCGGGTGGCCAACTACCAGCGAGCGAAAGCCGTCCTGCGAAACGTGGCCCCGACCTCGATGCTGCCGGTGCCGGAGGGGCTGGGGGCGATTCTGGAGAGCGGGCAATTCACCGTGAACGGGAGCGTGTACTTTTCACCGCTTCAGCCCTTACAGCCAGCGCCGGAGATTCTATCAACGGATGCTCAGGGAAATACCGTTGGGGATACCGAAGACCGATTCTATGCCATCGAGCCGATCAGCGGCGAGCAGGGATATCGGTACCCCGAAGATGCACGATCCGGTAGCCACCGGGGAGGGGGAAGCCAATGAGAAGACTCCCAAGGAGGAGACGGGGGTCGTTTGTTGGGTTAGGTTTGCTTCTTCTCGTTTCCCTCGTTTGCGCTTCGGGATGTGAGAGGGACGCAGACACATCGGCCACGAAAGCCGAAACGAGAGGTCCCCAGAAGTCGGATCCTCTTCGAGAAGAGGTCCCGAGGGGCACGTACTGGTTGAACGTCAAGGTAGATCAATTCAAGGGCAGTTATACGCTTCTCTGCAACGGTTTCCCGGTCAAGAAGATGTGGGTAAATATCATCGAGACCAATGACGAGTGGGCAGCCAAGATGCAGACGGCGCTGATCGGAAAAGGGAACGTGGCTTCGATTCGGATTCGACCGTTCTTGCGGCACACCGGAGAGCAGTTGACCATTGGCACAGCTGAGTTGGAGGCATGGGTAGAGATTGAGGAGAGTCGGGAGTCATACGTCCCGCTTCATAGAGTGAAGGGGGCGGAGGGGGAGGGGCGTCTTCGAGCGAAAACAGTTGATTCGGCGTTTGTTAACTGGGAAGAGCGAGCGCAGCGGGAGTGGAAGAGGTTGCTAAAGAAGAAATCGACGCCAAGGGAGGCATACACACAGTTAAAGACATGGCGGTGGAAGAACCCGATTGAGATAACAACCACGTCTTTTGAGAATCGTCACGGCCCGGACTTCAGCCGAATTTTTGAGGAGGCGCCCGTGATCAGCGACACCGCCCGTCTCAAAGACTATGCAATGCAGTTGCGGGATCTATTCGAGAGCCAGGACACTCTTGCCCTTTACCAAGTACACAAGCCGAAATTTGAAGCAATTGACTTTTCGAGGCCGAAGGCATTAGAAACGATCGGGACCAACTGGCTCAAATATGATTGGCATCTCGATTTTGATCGATCAGATCTTGCCGCCCGCCGATGGGCCGGAGGGCGCGTTTGGGAGATCTACCGGGACGACGCTCTGTCGGATCAGCTCAGCAAGGAGGCGCTTCTGCTGGCGGGAGAAGATCGCCTGGCGACATGGCACGCCGTGTACGTGGCGGAGATCGATGGAGAGCTGAAGGTGGTGCGGTGAGTGGGGACAGCCTGGACCTGGAGATTGCGCTCGGGTACGTCGCACAGTTCGGGACATTGATGGTGGATGGGATCGTCAATAGGACCGGGTTCCAGCCAGTGCCAATTCGCTGCGCCGTGCATTTCGTGAGCGACGGGGATGATTTTTGGTACCGCGTGGTCCCGGCCAAAACGACGCTGGACCTTTCAGTGTGCGATGGCTCTGGCGTCGGCCCCCAGAGCTATCGCATGTTGGACCCTTGTCGGGGCGATGGAGGGTCGGGTGCCGATTTTCCGATGGATTGTGCCCAGATGAACGGGCGCATGGGGGGCGACCGATCGGCGGGCTCTAGATTGAGGTCCCATCCGATTCCAGAAGGAAAATGTGAGTATCGTCCGACGGCTTCCGGGCAGTACGGATTCTGGATGATAATTTGTAAGTTTCCTCCAGAAGTTGTTTTGTGCACCCTGCAGGGGATGCTGATCAAGAGACTGTTTTGATTTTTGGATTGTGCTCATTCACGAGGTCGCTCCGTTTTCCCCAGGAGACTCGCGAGGACTGTGAGAGCGAAAAACGGTTGGAATTGACCAAGTTGCAGTCGTCGCGCGAGACTCATTACGCCAGCGTGTGAAATCAAAACCGTCTCTAAGATCGCCCACCACGTGGTCGGGTCCGCTGCAAGCCGACATCAACGGCCGCTTGGCATTTCCACTGCCAATTCTCCCACGCCATGGCTACCCTTTCGTCGTGGACGACGGCACTTTGCGGGGGAGTCGTATGTTTCCTGCTGTTTGGGATTCCCCCTGCGCACGCGCAGGATTCCGACTCGACTGCCGTGCGGGAGCGGGCAGACGCCGTGGCCGCGCAGGCCGACTCCCTGAAGTCAGAGCGCCAGTTTTCCTCCGCCCTTCAGACATATCGACAGGCGCGAACCCTCTATCGTGAGGCCGGGGCGTCGGTTCGGGTGGCCAAAACCACCGGACAAATCGGCGTCGTGCACTACCTGGCCGGAGACCTCGAAGCGGCCCTGACGGCGTTTCGGGATGCGGCCGGGGCGGCCCGGGCGGCGGGGGCCCGAGAGGAAGGGGCCAACCTCCTCAATAACATTGGTCTCATTGAGTGGCGTCGCGGCCAGTACGATCAGGCCGAGGAGCACTTTCGAGAGTCCATCGAGATCCATCGGGCCCTGGGCAACCGGAAAAATGTGGCGAAGGGCTTGAACAATCTCGCGAACGTGCAGGAGGAGCGGGGCCAGTACGACGTGGCGCTGCGCAATTTCCGGGAGGCCCTGAGGGCTGCCCGTGATCTGGATCTTCCGGACGATGAGGCGAGCTACCTGAACAACATCGGGCTTGTGCTTCGGAGTCAAGGACGGTACGCAGACGCGCTCCGCCACCACCGCAAGGCCCTGAAACTGCACCGGTCGCATGGCGACAAAGAGGGAGAAACGGACGCGCTCAACAACATCGGCATTGCACTGAAGGCACAGGGACGACACCCCGAGGCCCTGGAGGTCTATCGGAAGGCGCTTCGGATCAACCGGGAGCTCGACGATCAGGCCAGTATCGCTGCGAATCTGAGCAATATAGGGGAGTTGCATCAGTGGGAGGGGCGACACCAGGAGGCACAGAGGGTTCTCCAGAAGGCCCTTCGAATGAACCGAGACCTTGAGGATCGGGCTGGAGTGGCGACCAATCTCGTTGCGCTGGGAGAGGTGTACCGAAGCCAGGAAAAATACGAAGCGGCCCTCGACACGCAGCGGGCGGCCCTGAACGTCAATCGAGAGCTGGGTCGGCTCTCGGGCATTGCCGCGTCCCTCGATGGGATTGCCCGTACTCATCACGTGGAGGGGCGGTACGCAGCGGCGGACTCGGTGCTGCGAGAGGCCATTTCTGTGACGGAAACGATGTTGGGGACGGCCTCCGGGGCCAATCGACGCGATTTCGTGGCCCAGGAAATCGACCGATTCTACACTCTCGTCATGAATCGGGCTCGGGCCGGGCGCGAGAAGGCAGCCCTTCGGACGTACGAGCGGGGACGGGCCCGCCTCCTGGCCGAACAGATTGCGGAGACGGATTCGTCGCTCGCCGTACCCCCCGTCGATTCGCTTCAGCGCGCCATCGGACGGGAGGAGGCCGCCGTCCTCTATGCCAACACCGACGCTGAGCATCCCATCATCGCTATCGTTGTGACCCGCGATTCGGTACGGACCCGCGAGATTGCCGATGGGCCGATTGTGAAGCAGGCGGGACGCCGGTACGCCTCGGCTCTCGATCGGCTTGAACAGCTCGAGGACGTGCCCTGGGCGCCCGAGCGAGCGTCCCTGCTCCGACAGGCGAAGGGCGTTCAGGTCGGAACGGGCGTGGACGGCACGCTTGCGAATCTCGTGCGCCTCTATCGTCACGACGTGTCGGTGCCCCCGAAGCGGCAATTGCTGCCGGCGGAGCGCCGAGAACAGCTCGGCCAGTTTCTGTACGAGATGCTCCTCGACCCGATTGAGACGGAGATTTCGACCGCCGACGAGCTAATCATCGTGCCGGACGGGGCGTTGAGCTATCTTCCGTTTGAGGCGCTTCGAGACTGGGACGACACGCGGGTGGTCGAGCAGTGGCAGGTGCGATACGTGCAGTCGCTCCGCGTGCTTCGCCTCCTGCAGCAGCGCAGAAGCCCTGCGAATGCGCCGGACCGCCGCTCGCTCCTGGCGGTGGGCGGGGTGGTGTACGATCCGTCTACGTACGGTGCCGACACGTCCGGCCTTGCAGGAGAACACTCGCTCGTTGCCAGTGCCCGGACCGCCCCGTCCGACACGAGTCGCCGGGCCGACGCCGCAGATACGACCTCTCGTCTCCGCACGGTCGAGCCCGCGGCCACATACCGCACCCTCGGGTACGGCCCGAGGCGCTGGACGAACCTCACGGGGACGCTGACGGAGGTAGAATCGCTGCAGCAGCTCACGAGTGCATCGACGCTGCTGGTGGGACGGCAGGCGAGTGAGCAAACCATCCACCAGATGTCGCGGGCCGGGACGCTCGACGAGTACCGGGCGCTGCACTTTGCGACCCACGGCTTCGTGGTTCCGGACGAGCCGCAACTGTCGGCGCTCGTTCTGTCCGAGGTGGGGACGTGGCGGGAGGGAGCGGGGCCGACGTGGGACGTGTCTACGGATGCGGGCCTCGTGGCGGACGGCTATCTTAACATGCGGGAAATCGCATCGCTGGATCTGGATGCGGAATTTGTGGGCCTTTCCGCGTGCCGGACGGGGTTGGGGCGCATCTATCGGGGGAGTGGGGCCGTGAGCCTCACGCAGGCGTTCCTGCGTGCCGGGGCGGGATCGGTGGCCGTGTCGTTGTGGTCGGTGTACGACGCGTCGACGAGCCAGTTTATGGAGGCCGTCTACCAGCGAGCGTGGCCCCGGGAGACTTCGTGGTCGGAGGCGATGGCGCAGACGAAGCGCGCCTTTGCGGCCGGACACTTTGGCGAGCGCCTGCAGGCCCCTCGCTTCTGGGCGCCGTTCGTGCACTACGGGTGGGACATCGGAGATGCAGGGCAGTCGTACGTTGAAGCGCAGAACTGAAGAGCGGTAGCTCTTTTGCCTGTATCCTCCGATTTTGTCCGAAGGAGCAGACGAAAGGACGCGTACGTCAATCACCGTACTCGCATACGCCTTTTGGCTCATGAATGTACCTCGGACTGGAGAAGGGATTTCAAAAGTTCGATACGCCGAACTTTACCCTGGAGCTCGTTCGCGACTCGCAGACCGTTGCAGCCCTGCAGCCGAAAGGAACCGGCGAGTTTGACTTTACGCCGAGCGACTGGCTCGATTGACGGAATGGGAATGGATTCTTCCACCTCGGCGACCTCACCCTGCGGCTGCGAACGGGGACATCAGGCAAATGGACCGAGTACTTGACGGCGACTGATCGAGAGCCCGTAACCCCGTTGGACACGAGCGATCCCGTGCTCGCGGCGGTAACCCTCGCCCCTACGCTCCCCGACGACATTCCCCTGGAGGTGCACCGCTACTGGACCGTCGAGAATGGTAGACTCGCGCTTCGGTTTCGGCTACGGAACCAGTCGGACGAGTCCGTCCAGGGCGCTCGGCATCTCGGTGTGCGGAGGCGGACCTACAGGTGTAAACCGTCGGCTGTGACTCGTGACGGCTGGCCCAGCGAGCACACTCCATTCTGTCGTCGTTCTGAGGGCCGACCTGTGAGGGGGGGCTCCGGCTTGGGGCGAGCAAGAAAGAGGGAGGAGACAAAGGAACGACCGTACGAGACGGGAGCAAAGAAGTGGGGAAAGAGAAAGCGGCCGATGATTTTATAGGGAGGCACGAGCCGAAAAGAGAATCAGGGAACCGGGGAGAGACGGAGTACTTGAAGCGAAGGTGAAGGATACCGGGACATGAATGTGAAATGAATGTGTGGTAAAATGACTTTACCAATTTGAAATAACTTGATCGTTTCACCTTATGAATTTAGAATGGTGACTCCGTTGGGCAGTGTTCTCCCCCGTTGGAGGGGCTGTTCAAAAGATGCCCTGTTCTTCGCGAGTTGAAATCGAGCAGGCGTGTCTTCAA
>JAHENZ010000101.1 GCA_018609755.1 Salinivenus sp.
GACGCCGGGCACGTCGGCGTCGACCAGAGCGGTCGCCATCTCCAGCATCCGATCCCGCTCCTGCCGGGCCGCGCGCCGTAGGGCCTCCGTTTCGGACTCGTTGCCGGACGGTCCGTCGTAGGCCTGCCCGGCGTGCGTGAGGATCCCGACGAGGGTCAGGCCGGGCAATTCCACAATTCGGCGGGCCAGGCGCACGGCCGCTTCCAGTTCGTCCCACCGCACCCCGCAGCGCCCGTGCCCCACGTCCACCTCCAGCATAACGTCCAGCGGCCGGTCGCGGGCCGCATGGACCGCAGAGGCCTGCTCGGCGCCCGCCACGGTGTCGACAGTGCACGACAGGCGGGCCGACGCCTGCAGGGCCGCCAGTTGCTCGTGCTTGTCGCGCCCCGTTACGGGAAACGCCACCCGTACGTCGTCGACGCCCGCCTCTACGAAGCTAGACGCCTCGTCTACCGTGGCCACGGTGAGCCCCTCCGCGCCGCGATCCAGCTGCTGCCGGGCGAGCATAACGGACTTGTGCGTCTTGGCGTGGGGCCGCAGCGTCACGTCGTTTGCGATCGCCCGGTTCTGCATCCGATCGAGATTCTTCCGCAGGCGGGACTGCTCGACGAGGAGGCAGGGCGTGGAGAGAGCGTCGAACGGCACTAACGTGTGGGGCTGGATGGTTCAAACGATGTGGGCCTTCATTCTTCGACGCGATCGTGGAATTGTTCGGGGGACCGGGGAGGTGTTCAGAGACAGGATTGCGAAAGTATTGTTGACAAAAACTTAATTTGAAAATTGGTCACTTTTTTGCACAGAATCGGATTTACGGTGGACCGATTCAGTGATCAGCCGATTGCCCCATGTTCCTTTCCAAGCAAGCCCCCGCACAATTTCTTCGCTATTCTCGCCCCAAGTCCTCCTCCCCATTTCTTCGGGGGACTTCTTTTTGTCATCCTGCTCACGACGGCTCTTCTGGCGGGAAGTTGTGACATCAGCCCCGGGGTCAACTCCGAACACGAGGCCTCCGAACTCAGCCCCGATAGCGTACAGATTTCGCTGCTGGAGTCGGGGCGAATGGTGACGGGCCTGTCCGGGTCCAGGCCGCTTCGGATGCGGACGGTGGATCCGGGCAAGAAGAGCGGCAGCATCTCCCTCGACGCAAAGCACGCCTGCACGATGATGCTCTACCGGCCCGACGGCCCCCGTGGCCCCGGCTACTACGTCCGCTCGGCAGAGATTACCTATCCGGACTCGGTGCTGGCACAGGCCGACGGGGAGACCAAAACCCTGCGGCACCGGCTCGGCGGTCCGGCGGTGCCTCACCCCAGCGGCATCAACGTGCAACTCCAGTGCCGGCTCCCCGACGTGGAAGGGGCCGAAACGCGCGTCGAACGATTCTTTCGGCTCGGTGCCGAGCAGTTGAAGGCGACCGGGTTCGTACCGACCGACACTGCGACAACGAGCGGCACGTCCTCACAAAACGGTTTGGGATCGATCCCGACGTTGATGGAATCGGATCCGCCTTCGAAAGGAAAATGCTGGTGGGAGCGCAAGTGCAAACGCGGACCGGACGGAGAACTCTATGACTGCACGGAGTGGCAATTCAAGGGATGTGACGGACAGAGCAGTGGAAGCGGAGGAAACTACGGTGGGACCGGAAGCTTGCCGAGCCAGCCGTGCAGCAACGATCCGTGTCCGATGATTTACCCGGACGATATGGATGGCGGACCGAGCAGTGGACCCGGAAAAAGGATTCCAAGTCATGACTATAATCCAGAGGTCGACACGGTCAAAATCGACGAACTTCCCGATTGTAGCCTCAGTGATTCTCAGGCCGCGAATCAGCTGGGCTCAGACGACATAGACCTGGACGAGTGGAAAGACTATTGTGAGTCTTCGCAGCCAAACTCGCAGCAAACACAGCGGATCCTGGATGCGATCAACCGTATTGCAGATCGGGGCTCGGTTTGTGCTCAGATTGCTCGACGCGCCCGTTTATACCTGAGAAAGGATTTGATTTATCTCGATCCGACTCCGACCAGAATGAGTGGATTTGGCCATCCCGGGCTTGTAGTCTTCTGGAGCGCCTACGTAGATCGCTATCATGACGACCGCACGAAGGAGGACGACGGTTGGAAAATGACGGAAATCTGGACTCTATTCTGGCCCATGAGTTTGATCATGTCTTGGGCCGGGGACATATAGGAAGGACTCGTGTAACACGGAACGAGGAGCAGTGCTCGGGACTTTCCCTTCCATAATACTTTCTTTTTGAAACCAACCAATACAAAACAAACTATCAATCCATTCGACACATCGATACTACGCACTGAATAGTCTGTTGAGATACAATCAAAAAAAAGATCACATTGCACATAAGTTGTAAGTTCACACATTGAATAAAATTAGCACAAAATAATAATGTATGAACGAATAGCCTCAAACGTTTCACTTCTGACTGCGGTCATTTTGTTTCTTCTGCCCATGACTCCAGCGGAGAGCCAGCCGGTGCGCTGTCCTGTGACAGCAGCAGATACAACCGGATGGGCCACACACGACGAGGGGAATTTTACTCTAAAGATTCCACCTCGCTTTGAAGAGTTGAAAATAAAAAGTATTGATTCCCAAATGGGAAAATGGAAGGCTGGGAACGCCACCATCTGGTATGACTTCGGTCATTATTCCTATCCTGTAGATACAGGGGAACGAGATTCACTTTCAAACCTGATGGTCTGTCAAGAAAGACAAGGACCAAATAGTCCTCGCATAGCTATCTACCGCGATAAAGATAGAGGAGTTGTAGGTATGGACGCGCACTGGAGAGTGCGTCTCGCAGGAATTCACGATGGAAAGGCTCTTAGGATCAATGGTGCAGTCCCGAACGAGCAAAGCCGAGCCGAACTGCTCGCAGTCATCCAATCAGTTCGATTTACACCTGAGAAGGACTAGACTTTCCGGTGGACGCCGAAGCTGCACTTTCTTTACGATCTCATCGTCGGACGCACCGACTGGGAAGTGGTTGAGAGGACGTGCTCGGTCAGAACGAGGGATTACCAATCCAAACCAACGCAAGGAGGACGCCCTCCTGTGATCCAGATGGCTCGCTCTCTGCTCTTGACAGCGATAATCCTTTTTCCTCTGACCGCGATTCCGGCGGAGAGCCAACCGGTACACTGCCCAGCAACCGCAGCAGACACCACCGGATGGACCACGTACGATGAAGAAGGCTTCTCCATTAAGATTCCTCCGAAGTTTGAGGCTGTGCAAATAAAAGGTATCGATTCGCAAGTCGGGCGCTGGAGGGCAAAGAACGCCACCATCTTCTATGACTTTGGTAATTATTCCAACCCACTGGATCCGGACGAGCAAGGGACATTTCCAGATCTGATAGTATGTCAAGAAGGACAAGGTTCGCATGCCCCCCGGATTATCGTTTATCGAGACGAAGAGACGGGAAGTGGGCGTATGGGGGCGCACTGGGCCGAGCTTCCGGAGGAATTCCACAGCAGAAAAGCTCTCACAATTGGCGGACTAGCGCCGGACGAGAGAAATCGCGCCGAAATGCTCGCGATAATTCAATCGGTTCGATTCACACTCGAAGAGGAGTAGGCATTCCGTTTGACTTCAATCCCGAGCTCAAAAGACCTCGATGGACGCCCCGCCAGGCAAGGAAGTTCTATCGCGTAATGCCTTTGAATTCACGTGAACTGACCCTCCCACTGCTCTGGATTTTCCTGTTGAGCCTACTGATTCAGGGCCCCGCGTCCGCACAATCAGGGGCATCGATGAATCCATCTCTGTTTCGAACCGTCGTTGATTCCATGCTCGAGAATGGATCGACGCAGAACGACAACTCACGAGGCGAAGAGCCCCGGCTCCTCCGGCCCCCCCCGTCGCTGACGACTGTTGGCAGCGGAGCATTCGCCTCCAGTGATTCCGGGACAGTCGCGGCCCGCCGCACCTTGATAAAGCAAATGAGATTGCGTGTGGCAAATGCTTCGCGGGATATGACTTGCAAGGGAATTGGCGGAGTGGCACTTGCCCCATCCCCACGTGAATACAAGCGTTCCTTCCCCACGTACTGCCAAGACTTACCCCCCTTTTGGACGATTGCGATCAGCCGCCCGCGAGAAGCGGACCAGACGTGTCCAATGCGCACCGGAACGCCGATCGACAGCGTGATGAAGGCCCGAAACCGGAAGCGCCCGCCTCCCCGCAGAGCAACACACATTGTGCGCGTGTTAGAAATCACCAGTTCCTCGTGGGGCGTCTTCGACGTTCCCGTCGCCACGGGGAAAGGCATGGGGCGGGTAGTCGACGTGGTGGAGTGCTACACCATCTCGCAGTAGCATGTTGTCAGCGCAAGGGACGCTCGCCCGTCCACCCGAGCCGGGCATTCTCCAATGCTCTTACTGCTTCCTACGCATCCACCGCCTGCCCATTTGGTGATTACATGCCAACTCGAAACGCTTGCCCCCTCCTTGCCTGCACGGCTTGTCTCTTGGGAGTGCTCGTCGGCCCTCCTTCGTACGCTGGGAGTTTTCTAGAACGGAGCCTCTTGAATCCAGCCCCCGGCGACTCCACGCTGTTCTCGGTTCTCGTACGACACGTCCGCGACGAGGGGCTCTGGGCGCCCCCGTCGAGAACTCCTGCATTCGATCCCCGAGCCGTCGACTCACTACAGAACGCATTCACGATTACTAAGCAGGATCTCGCGCCCCTCTCCGAAGATCGTCTACAGGCCCGACGCCAGATACTGGACCGCCTCGGTGTGCCACAGACGGACATTCTGGCGGACGTACACTGTGCGTTCACGGGCGGACTGCCGGCCATCGACAGCACGGGACAGCCTCGGTCGAAATCGGCACAGTGCGAAGAAAAAGGAGCCTTCACCAGCGTGATCTTTGGAACGGCCCACGTGACCTCAGACTGTACCGGCGAATCGAGGAAGGCGAAGCAGTGCGCTACCGTCCGTGCGATCGAGAGTACCGAGTATTCGTTCTTCGAGTATAAACTGATCCTCGAACACCAGCCCGATCAAGGGTGGGCCGTGACTCGCAAACAGAAGATTTCAGGGGCTGCTTCGTAACGTCAGAGAATGATGACTTTTCTCAGTCGACGAGTGGCCCCCCGGATTCGTAGCAATGCGCCAGTTTTCCATTCAACGACATCGCGCCCGGCACTGCTTTCGGTGGGGACTCTGGCTCACCGTCATGGCTGGCCTCGCCCTTCTTGCCCTTACGCAGGAGACCACTGCCGATCGTCCGTCTTCCTCGTTCGGCAATACGACTCATGTTGCTTCCGATTCCTCATTGTTCGCGGCCGCCGTGCGGTGGATCAAGAACGGGGGCTTCATCGAATCGGAGGAGATCAAGCGCTATCCGCTTCACCCAAATGCAAGGAACCGCCCCACCAAGAGTCAATGGCCCGCCCCTTCCTCCTCACGACGATCCTCTTACTGCTCGTGCCCGCGTCCCCCACGCAAAGCCAGCCGGTACGCTGTCCAACGACAGTAGCGGACACCATCGGGTGGCCGGTGTATGATGAGGGAGGATTCAGTCTTCGGATTCCGCCTCGCTTCGAGAGGCTCGACGTCCTAAATATTGACTCCCAAATCGGGGAATGGGAGGCAAAAAACGCCACTATTGTGTATGACCTCGGCAGGTATTCCACACCCCTAAAGCCGAACGAGGACAGATCATTTCCTGAACTGACGGTCTGTCAAGAAGGAAAAGGTCCTCACACTCCACGCATTGTCGTCTATCGTCACGAATATACGGGAGGGGTGCGCGTAGGCGCACACTGGGCTGAGTTTCCAAAGGGGTTTGCCAGTAGCACAGCTCTTACGATTGTTGGAGAAGTTCCAAGCAAGAAAGGCCGAGCCGAGATGCTCGCAGTGATCCAATCGGTTCGATTTACACCTGAGAAGGAGTAGGCCTTCCGTTCGAAAGGGCCCCCTTTGCTTGCGGTGGTCACGGCCCCACGTACACCAGCTGCCGGTCATTTAGGGGCTGCACCGGGCGGGCATTGCCGTCGTGCTTGGCACGGAGCGTTTCGAGCTGCCCTTCAGACGCCTGGATCGGCTGATCCATGACCACCCAGCGTACGATCTCGCTACACGGCGGTGTGGTGAGGGACCCCTCGTACGTGTAATAGCTCTGCTGGTCGGGCAGGAAGCGTCCCGGGTTCACCGAAAGGGTCGTGTCGCGTCCCTGGATCCACCCCTCAAGCGCGGGGTGCGCCTCTTCCCCCTCCTCTACGAAAATGCCGAGCACCGCCAGCTGCTGATTACCCGCCTGATGCACGAGGTGGATTTCGGCGGGATAGTCATCCCCTTCCACGGTGTGCTCGCTCGGAGTGTGGATGTGAAATTGGAGTAGCTCGTAGGAGGTCCCGTCATAGGTCAGCGTGTCGCCGGTCGTGTTCACCTGAATGGCGTGCCCCGTATCTACCACGTCGCCCGACGCAGTCGTGTATGAGGTCGTCAGTGACGCGTCCTCAGTGGGCTCACTTGCGTCTGCAAGATCGATAGGCGACTGCTGTTCGCCACCACAGGCGGCGTATTCGGAGGAGAGACTCGCCCAATTTTCCGGTCCCGTTTGTCCTTCATAGCTCCAAGCGGACGTAGAAGTGTCGGATTCGGCCGACTCGGTGTCGCCGTCCGGATTCGGGTCATCGCAACCAACCACCAAAAAGGCAAGCGCAAGCATCCCACACAGAAGACGAACGCTAGACATGAGCAAAGCTTGTCAAATGAGGGAGAATCACGATAAATCTATTTTTAACATTTATCGACCAAAACTCCCTTTTGTTCTCAACAGTGGACGCTCCCAAGCAGCGGATGATTCACAAAGCACCTGTGGGGGCTGTCCCGACCTCTCCTGACTGTAGACCCTCCCGAGTATCCAGAGGCCCCTCGAACGGGATCTTTTTAGAAGCGACTTCCCCCGCCCATGCCTCCTCGTCCCATGCCCCCAGCACCCGCAGCCCCCTGCACGGTCCCCTGGAGTTGCTGACCGAAGCCGCCGAACCGCCCCTCCCCGCCCTTGTTCGGGACCTGAAGCTGGAGCAGTTGCGAAAGCTGGCCACTGCTAACCTGCAGATTGAATCCGTACTTCTGGTACTCGCCGAACGGCACCCAGTGAAACGACATGTTCCAGCACCCAAGATTCCGACTAATATTGAACCGGGTTGTGGAAAGCTTGCCCTGAATAAAGTCGTATCCCGTATTCCCCCGCACCCGCCACATGGACGTGACGTTGAGTGAGAAGCTGACGCCGAGAGTGGCCGTTCGGTTCGTCACCTCCTTCCGCGGCTTCTGTAGTCCATAATTGAAATTGAAGTCGAGGCTCCAGGGCACCTTCAATTCGGTGAGTTGCGAGCCAGTCCCCCGTCCTCGCCTCTGCTGTCCCCGTTGTTGCTGGGAGGTCCTTCCTCGCTGCCCCGAACGCCGAGATTGCCCCATCCCCGACGACTGCCGCCGCCGTCCCCGCTGGGATCCGCCCATCCTTCCCCCTTGTCCATCACTTGAAAAGCTGGCACTCATGCTCACGTCGAAACGTGTGAGGCGGGCCGGAGTCAGCGGACTCTCCGCAACCATAAGCCGGTCGACGCGGCGAAACGTGCGCTGCTCTCCAACCGTCCGGGGCCGAAGCGCGTACGGCGAAAAACTGGACTGGACGGAGATGTTAAACGGATCCACTTGCGTGCGAGCACTCACGCTAATGTTGTTGCCCACCCGAAAAGAGTCGGCGGCAAAGTTGTACGAAAGCCCACTCACGTCCAGGTTCAACAGCTGCACGGTTTCGGTGCGCTGTTCCGAACTCGACGTGTCGGTGATGACCCGCTTCGTCTCGAAAACGTTGCCCAGCGAAAAGTTGAGGCTCCACTGCTGGGTGCTGCCCCGCACGAACGAGCCCCCGCGGATGTCGTACCGGCGGCGTCCCCGCCGTAGAGAATCCTCCGGCACCTTTTCGCCGTCCTCATAATCCTCATACCGCAGAACGCGCGTTCGCCCCCAAAACGGCGCGTTAAAGTTGGGCCGATAGTTCATCGACAAGGAGGGATTGAGGCGGTGGCGAAGGCCCTGAAACGACCCGACGCCTACCGGAAACGTCCCGAAGAGCTCTGTGCTCGCCGAGAAAGACGAGTTGAAGTCGTGCCGGGCGTAGAAGCCCGGAACAGTGCGCTCCTCAATTTCTCCGACTCCGCCCGTGGAATCGCGCTCGGCCACGCGGCGCACCGTGTTGAGGTACCAGTCGGAGTTGTAGTTGAAGCTCGGGGAGAGGGACAGATTGTAGCGGTCCACCCGGAACGACATGTTGAGGGGAATGCGGTGGGTGGCCTGGAAATCGTAGAGCTCGTCGTCTCCCGTGGCCAACTGATACTTGTCTCGGTCCGCCAACGCCTCGTACCAGGTGACGTCGGCCCGTTCCACCTCGTCCGCGAGCGTCGAATCGCCCTCTTCCCGCAGCTGCTCCGGATCCCTCGGATTGAAGCTGTAGGTATTCCGCACGTCGAGGTTATAGGAGGTCGTGATCTTTTCGTACCACCGCTCGTCCCCTATCCTCTGCTCCCGCTTGAAGGGCTTGAAGGAGTTTTGAGAGAAGCCAAGGTTGGGCAACGTCATTTCCACCTGTCCGCTCTGAAACTGCTGGCTCTGGCTGGCGGAGATGTTGAATTGGCGGCCGCCGTTGGGCCATCGCTTATTGTATCGGACGGTTGAAGAGACGTCCTGCCGGACAGCGTCGTTGTAATTATCACTGTTGCGGCGAGCAAAATCACTCGAGGTAGCAAGATCAATGTCACCGTTGAGCGACGCCGTCGGCGAAAGGTCCTGGCTGTGATTCCACGTCAACTGCCCCTCGTGCCGCCGGGTGGGATTGGGATCCTCAGACTCTCCGATACGCACCCGCCGGTAGGTCAGTTGAAAGTCCCCGTTGTATTCGTAGCGCTTTCGGTACCGAAATCGGGGCCGAATTTCGTAGCTCCCTTTCGACCAGACACTGGCCCGAAGCGTGAGGTCCGTGTAGGAGTTGAGTGCAAAGTACCAGCCCCAGTTCTGCAGATAGAAGCCCTTGTTGTCCTCCCCGTACTCGGGCGGAAGTGGCCCACTCCGACGCCCCTGCACGTTCGGTAAAAATCCGAAGGGCAGCCAAAGAGGAGTAGGAACGTTAAAGAGAAAAAGCTGAATGGGCCCGGTGTACACCCACTTCCCGTCGATCTTCATTTCACTGGAGCGCAGGGAGTACGACGGCGTCACGTCCGGCGGACAATCGCAGGTCGTGTACGTCCCTTGTTGTACGAACAGCGTGCTGTCCTCGTACATTTTCACGGCTCCTCCCTGCACGTACCCATCTCGGCGCTCAGTACGAGCATCCACGACGCGCCCGCGTTCCGTGCTGAGATTGTAGGAGAGCACGTCACCGGTGAAGGACTGCCCACCCGAACCGCCCCCCATGCCACCGGGTCCCCCTCCGCTTCCGCCCTCACCACTCCCCCGTTTGAAGACGGGTCGCCCTCCCTGCGCCGTGTCGGAGGGCGGACCGGTCGCTTCGAGTGTGCTGGTTTGGAAATTCATCTCGATGATTCGAGACTCCAGCGACGCCCCCTGGTACGACATCCGGGCGTTTCCGTGCAGCGTGCCGAAGTTGCTCCCTGCACTGTCCGTTCGAATGACCAGGGAGTCCTTTGCGCTAAAGGAGACCGCCTCCGAATTCTCTCCCCCCGATCCGCCGGGCGCCCCTGGGGGACGTTGCTGGCCTCCAGGGGCGCCTTCGCCCTGCATCCGCTGCTGTACACTGTCCGGAATGGCCGACGATGGACGCTGCGATTGAGCAGTCGTGTCCGTGACGGTTGTGTCGGAGGGGGCGGCGGTTGTATCCGATGGGACAACCGTCGTGTCGGAGGGGGGCGCTGTCGTCGAGTCGGGGCGCTGCTGAGCGAGCACGCCCTGCACGCCCCCAACGAGAAGGAGGATGCAAACACAGGCGACCCGCGGGCCCCGAGAACGAGCACGTCCCTCCGGTCTCGACTTGCGACGGGTCCCGCCACTTGTACTCGTGCCCCCACTACCCATATGAGGCAGCACCGAGCCCGCCGAGATCCACGACACCTCCTGAGCAATTTCGGAAAGGCGGCGATACCAGGTCACGAACAGCCCGCGCGGCACCATTGGTAGGACGAAGAGAAACGAAGAACCACAGATACCTCGGATTCCCCCTACTTCTGACCACCGAGACGGTTCAGTGAAAATTCCCGCGTGCCCGCCCTACAGCAACAGCGCGTGGACCGCAAACCAGGGATCACACCTGCGCCTCGCGTCCCTCAAAGGCTAAGCGCGCCGCCCCAAGAAGACTCACCTCGTTGCCCAACACCTCCTGGTGAATGGACACGTCTTCCCGCAGGCCGGGCATCACGAAGTTGGGAAGCGCCTCACGGGCTGGGTCTAGGATGAAGTCGCCTGCGGCCGACACTCCCCCGCCGACCACCACGGTCCGGATGTCCAGCAGGTTAATGGCTGAGCCCAGGACGCACCCCAGCTTGTGTCCTGCCCAGGCCAAAATGCGCTCAGCGGCCTCGTCGCCCTCATTAGCGGCCTCGTACAAAATGCGCGGATTGAGCTGGTCAAGGTCTCCGTCCACGAGATCGTGGAGCAGGCTCTCCGGATAATTAACCAGCCGGTCGCGCGCGTGATCGGATAGAAACGCCTGCCCGAGGTATCCTTCGATGGCTCCCGCCACCCCGGTGTTGGCGTACGGCCCTTCATAGTCGATGGTCATGTGCCCAATCTCGGCGGCCCCTCCGGTGCTCCCCCGAAAGATCTTGTTGCCGTAGATGATGGCGCCCCCTACTCCCGTACCCAGCGTGACCATGATGAAAGAGTCGAACGAGCGGCCCGCCCCGTAGAAGGCGGACCCCAACCCGGCAACATTTGCATCGTTCTCGACAATAACGGACACGTCCCCGAGGTGCTCCTGGAGCAAATTGGCCAGGTTCAGAGAATCCCACCCCGGAAGATTCGGGGGGCGCGTCACCGTGGTACGCCCCCAGTTGATGGCGCCGGGGGACCCGATGCCGATCCCCACAATGCCATTCGGCGCTCCTTCCCGCATGTGATCGGCAAGGGTTGCGATGCGGTCCACGACGTGTTGCGGCCCCTCCTCGGCTTCCGTACGCCGCTGCGTAATTTCCACGATTCCATCTTCGCGATGGACGAGGGCTGCTTTTAGGTTGGTCCCTCCAAGATCAATACCGACGGCGTACGAACTCATAGGTGAAGCAAACGAGGCAGAGCGAGTGACGGTGTCAATCGAGGCACCGGACGAGGGGAGCCCTCGGCCGGCAACGAACAGTGCTACTTGCGTTCCTTGAGCCGATAAATGGTTTCGTCGGGCCGCTTCATACCGTATTCTTCCCGGGCGATGCGCTCGATGAGGGAATCGGAGAGAGGACGATCCAGCTTCTTTCGAAGTTGCTGGATGTCGTGACGAAGCTGCTCATTTTCGGTCGAGAGGCGCTCGTGCTCCTGGTGCCACTGATAGCGCCGAAACAGGCTGTGGCTGTCGAAGAATCCGATCCAGATTAGGAGAGCGCAGACCCCTCCCCCAATGAGCCAGCGGCGGAGGCTCTTCTTCGACGTCGACCAGGAAAAGGGCATGGCAGGAATACGTCAGCGCGTGAGCGGGAACGCGTCGAGGCCCGGGAATTCGGCAGAGGGGCCCAGTTGCTCCTCAATGCGCAGCAGTTGGTTGTACTTTGCCACCCGGTCGCTTCGGCTGGCCGAGCCCGTTTTAATCTGCCCCGTGCTGAGGGCCACGGCCAGGTCGGCGATGGTCGTGTCTTCCGTTTCTCCGGAGCGATGGCTGATGATCGCCGTGAAGCCGTTCTTGTGGGCCATCTCTACGGCGTTGAGGGTCTCCGTGAGGGTTCCGATCTGGTTGGGCTTCACGAGGATGGAGTTGCCGCACCCCTCGTCGATGCCGCGACTCAGGCGCTCGGTGTTCGTCACGAAAAGGTCGTCGCCCACGAGCTGCACCGTGTCGCCGATGGCGTCCGTAAGCATCTGCCAGCCCCGCCAGTCATCCTCGTCCATCGCGTCCTCTATGGAGAGGATGGGATACTGATCGGCCCAGTCGCTCCAGTACTCCACCATTTCTTCGGACGAGCGGGGGTTGTCGGGGTCGCTCTTCCAGAACACGTACTCGCCGTCCTCGCACATCTCCGCGGTCGCGGGATCGAGGGCCACGAACACGTCCTCGCCCGCGCGGAGGCCGGCCTTTTCGATGGCCTCGACCACAAGTTCGATGGCCTCCTCGTTGGAGCGGAGGTCGGGAGCAAAGCCCCCCTCATCCCCGACCGCCGTGCTGTAATCGCGGTCGTGAAGTACGTTGCTGAGCGTGTGGAACACCTCCACGCCCATCCGCAGCGCTTCGGCAAAGGAGGACGGACCGACCGGCGCAATCATAAACTCCTGCATGTCCACGTTGTTGTCGGCGTGCTCGCCGCCGTTCAGGATGTTCATGAGGGGCACCGGCAGGGTAGAGGCCCGTACCGTGCCGACGTAGCGAAACAGAGGGAGACCGAGCGTCGCGGCAGCAGCCTTTGCGGTGGCGAGGGACACCCCCAGGAGCGCATTCGCCCCGAGCTTCGACTTGTCGGAGGTACCATCAAGGTCGAGAAGAGCCTGATCGATCGCCACCTGTTCCAGCACACTGTGCCCCTGTAGCTCCGGGGCAATGGTGGCATTCACGTTTTCAACGGCCTTCGTCACCCCCTTCCCCCCGTAGCGGTCCGCGTCGCCGTCCCGAAGCTCAACGGCCTCGTACTCCCCGGTGGAGGCGCCACTCGGAACGGCGGCACGTCCTAGAACCCCCTCGTCGGTGGTCACGTCCACCTCGACGGTGGGATTGCCACGACTGTCCAAAATCTCACGAGCAGTGACGGATTGGATGGAAGCCATAGGTGCGGGTCGTCACGAAACCGGGTGATTGAGAATTGCGGACGGACCGATGGAGGCCCCGAACGGAGCTCTCCGGTCCCGAAACCGCCTGTAATGTAGGCGAATCCGGGGGAGAAGTACAAGAGGTTTACCTTCCTTTTCTCTGTTCCAAGCAGGCGATCCGGTCTCAATCGAGTAGGGAGTGGGGCCGGGCGAGCCAGCCCCACGTCCCTCTCACACCACCGGGCATGCGTGCTACGCACCTGGCGGTTTCATTGAGTGGTCAACCGTAGTGGTCCAGTAAGCTGAAGAGTCCGATCGATCCGAACCATTGGCGATTCATCGCTTGGTTGCTCGCCGGGGTACAGGCCAGTCGATACCAGCCTTTGCCCGACAAGGCTGTTCGCCACGCTCTCCGCGAGGGAAGACCACGGCGGCAGAAGAACCGCACGATTCCGATCGCTCGTTTGCACTGCTTGAGGCAAAAACATCGGATGCGACGGCGGATCCATCCGTCCAATCGCTCCAGACGCTTTTTCATCCGGGCGTGCCGGAAGTAGTTGAGCCAGCCCCGCAGCGCCGTGTTCACTTCCTGGACCATCCTCTCCAGGCTGATTCCACGGTTCCTTCGGGTGAGGCTTCGTAGCTTTGCCTCCAGGCGGGACTCGCTCTTCTGACTGAGTCCGAGGCGCCCTCCCGAGAGTATGCTATGCCCGAGAAAATTCAACTCCTGCGGGCGGCATATCCGGCTCTTCTGCCGGTTTACCTTCAGGCGCATCCGGCCTTCGATGTAGGCCGTGGTGCTTTCCTTTACCCGCTGGGCTGCCGCTTTGCTTCTAACCATGATGATCAGGTCGTCCGCATAGCGGACAAAGCGGTGACCTCGTACTTCCAGAATTTTGTCCAACTCGTCCAGGACGACGTTCGACAGCAAGGGCGAGAGCGGACTGCCTTGCGGCGTCCCTTTCGTTCGCTGGCTGACCAGGCCCCCTTGCATGAGCCCCACTCGCAGAAACCGGCCAATTAGTGCCAACAGGCGCTTGTCTCCGATTCGGGTGCTCAGCAACCACATCAGGCGGTCGTGGCACACCTCATCGAAAAACGTCTTCAGGTCCAGGTCCACCACGTGACGATACCCGCGGTCTACGTCGGTCGCTGCCTGCTGAAGCGCCTGACGGGCGCTCCGGTCGGGTCGAAACCCGTAGCTTCGCTCCGAGAAGACCTTCTCGTATCGCTCGGTGAGAGCCTGGCTGATCGCCTGTTGAACCAAACGATCCCTGCACGTGGGAATGCCCAACTGGCGGACGCCTCCGCCGGGCTTCGGAATTTCTACTCCCCGAACTCCATCCGGCTTGTAGCTTCCGTCAAGGAGGGACTCCTGGAGCGAGCGCCAGTTCTCTTCGAACCAGCGTTTTAGCTCCTTTGTCGTCATCCCGTCGATTCCGGGACTCCCTCCGTTTTGCACTACCTGCCGCAGGGCGGCAGCAAGATTCGATAGATCGGCTACCCGATCCATCAGGTCTTGGGTCAAGACTCGCTCTTCTGCACACGCTGCAAGCCACTCCTGGCGTACCTGACCGTTCGGATCGGCGTATACGTCGCCGCCCTCCGTGGCTAGGGGACCGCTCCCCCCTTCCGCCCACAAGGTGAGCTGTATCGGGGATTCCGGACTGTTTTCTGCCGTCGACATGGCTTGTACAGGAGCGCAGATGCTGGTCCTTGATTCAATAATTCGGCCCTTCTCCCGAACTCCTTCGGGATACTATGGCCTCGGCTGACTTCTCGGAGCACCGGCACCTGCCTGGTGCCCGAGATCTCCCATGGTCAACTCACAGACTGTCCAGAGGTCTTGCAGGGTTTACCACCCGCGGATACGGTCGCCAGTGGGCCTCTCCTTCCAGTGCAGGATTGCCCTCGCGGTAGGCCTACTTACCCTGTTCCTGTTCGTCAAAACCCCTTTTTGCATCCGGCTTCTTTCAGTCCTACCCTCACGGACAGCGCCTTGCCTTCTGCTAATGATTCCTGCGACTCGGCTCATTCGGGACTCTCACCCTAAAGCCTGTGAGTATGCATGGCACACAAA
>JAHENZ010000102.1 GCA_018609755.1 Salinivenus sp.
CGCCCTCCATCTACTCCGGCGCGAGGGATTGGATGTGGTGGGCCTGCTTACGCTCTTTAACTTTACCTGGAGCAGCGGCCAATCGCGCATCGAGAATGAGGGGCTGTGGGTCGACTCGCTCCTCGACCTCAATCTCCAGGAAGGCACGAACAGCGGGTCGGACAGCGCCTGATCCGATTTTGGATTGGGGGTTTTGGGTTGGAGATTGAAGTGTAGTGCGGTTCGGATCAGGACCGTTTTTCCTGTCACGTTACAGCGCAATCGGATGTCAGAGGTCCCTTCGCCAGAGACGGAGATGTCGCCCGGGATGCAGGGCGACGGAGCAGCGGGCGAGGCTGCAGCGCCCGACGAGCAGGGCGTGATGCCCTTTCTCGACCACCTCGAAGAGCTCCGCTGGACGCTGATCAAAGCCGGTGCGGGAGTGCTTACCACCACCATTCTCTGCGCCTTCTTCAGCGAGTGGATCGTCAATCGCGTGCTCATCGGCCCCACCCGGCCCGACTTCTTCATGTACGGGCTGCTGGGCATGAACCCGCAAGAGCTGAACCTGCTCAACCGCACGATCACCGGACAGTTCTTTGCGGACATCGGGACGATCATCGTCGTGGGGCTCATTGCCGGCTCCCCGATCGTCGTCTACTACTTCTGGAAGTTTATCGAGCCGGCGCTCTACCCGAAGGAGAAGTCCGGCATGCGCTTCGCCGCGGTGTTTGCCGCGTTCTTCTTTTTGCTGGGCATCGCGTTCGGGTACTTCATCCTTACGCCGCTGGCGCTGCAGTTTTTTGCGCAGTACACCCTGTCGCCGCAGATCGAGAATCACTTCGACATCATGACCTACTTCAGCATGGTGTCGTTCTGGGCGCTGGGGACGGGCATTCTCTTCGAGCTGCCGGTGGTGGTGTATTTCCTGGCGAAGGTGGGCATCCTCACTCCCGAGACGATGCGGACGTATCGAAAATATGCCCTCCTCGTAGTGCTGGGCGTGGGGGCGTTTCTCACGCCGCCGGACCCGATCTCGCAGATCATCGTGGCACTGCCGCTGTTGGGGCTCTACGAGCTCTCGATCTACATTGCCGTGTGGGTGACCCGCAAGCGCCGCCGGAAGCTTGGGATGACGGACGAGTAGAGGATGGGAATGAGGGCGTGGGAGAACGAGGGAATGGGAGAATGGGAGCGTGGGGGGAATTGGCCGCTTGCACGTCTGCGAGGATAGATAGAGTTTCCTCCTACAACGGGAGGTGGAAGCGGACACGGTATATCTTCCAGACCTCCAGACATTCAGACTTCCACACCGAAATTACTGATTCGTGCACAGGTAAGGAAACCACTTCCTCATTATGCGGGGGACCGTGTGGCCTCGAAGCCCGAATCGTCTTTAGAAAGCCATTCACGTATCAGTACCGCGTGGATGCAGGTGTCCCTTTGCTGAATCGATGACGGTGAACGACTATGATCTCGAATCGCCTAAAAGTGTCCTTGCTCGTCGTGGCGTTCGTCTCGTCCCTCATGCTTGGGGTGGGCGTGGGGGCCTGGATGCCGACGGACGACGACTACTTTGAGCTCCGAAAAAACTTCCGCATCTTCGGGGCCGTCTACGAGGAGCTGGTGACCGGCTACGTGACGCCGGTGAGCCCGAAGCACCTGATGCGCACCGGCATTACGGCGATGCTGAACGAGCTCGACCCGTACACGACGTTCCTCGATGAGGCCGATAACGCCAACATCGACATCATCACGGAAGGGCGCTACGGCGGAGTGGGGCTGGACATCGGCACGCGCGGTGGCAACGTCACGGTAGTGGCTCCGGTGGAGGGAGCCAGTGGATACAAGCAGGGCATCCGGGCGGGGGACGTGATTGTGCAGGTGAACGACCAGCCGGTGGCGCCGCTGTCGGTGGACGACGTGAAGACCCTCCTGCGGGGCGAGCCGGGCACGACGGTGCGCGTGACGGTTGAGCGCGAAGGGGCGCCCGCGCCGATCGCGTTCGATCTGACGCGGGAGGAAATCGACCTCGAAAATGTGACGTACCGAGGGCTCGTGGGAGAGGCGTCCGACGTGGCGTACGTGAAGCTGGAGCGCTTTACGCGCGACGCATCAACGGAACTCGAAGAGTCCCTGCACGAGCTCAAGAACCAGAATGACCTGCGGGGCGCCATTTTAGACCTGCGAGACAACCCCGGTGGTCTGTTGAATGCGGCGGTGGAAGTCTCCGAACTCTTTTTGCCGAAGGGGTCCGTGATCGTTTCCACCGAGGGACGGATAGCGGAGGCCAACAACACGTACCGCAGTGACCGCACGCCCCTGATGCCCGATCTGCCGCTGGTGGTGCTGGTGAACGGCTACAGCGCGTCGGCGAGCGAAATTGTGGCGGGGGCCGTTCAGGACCACGACCGCGGCGTGGTGCTGGGAACGTCGACCTACGGCAAAGGCCTCGTGCAGGCCCTCCGCTCCCTGCCGCACAACACGTCGCTGAAGATCACGACGGCTCAGTACCACACCCCCAGCGGCCGAAGCATTCAAAACCTGGATCGGAGTCCCTTCCGCGACACGACAGCGGCTCGGGACACAACAGTCTCTACGCACACAACCACGCACGGGCGCACAGTCCGTGATCAAAATGGGCTCACGCCCGACGTACCCGTTCATACCGCCGACACGAGTGCGCTCCAGGGGGCGCTGAAGCGGCGGGCCGCCTTTTTCTACTACGCGAACCACTACGCGGCGTCTCGCGACACGCTAGCCGAGGACTTTGCTGTGACGGATGCGACGCTGGAGGACTTCCGGACGTGGCTTGAACGCGAGGACATCACGTATCCCACCGACGCCGAACACGCCATCCGCCGGCTTCGGCAGGAGTTTGGGGCCGAGACCTACGATGAGGTGAAGGAAGAAGTGGCCGTGCTTCGAGAGGCGGTCCGTGCGGAGAAGCGGGAGGCCTTTCGAACCCACGCAGAGGACCTGAAGCGGCATCTGGAGCGGGAAATTCTGGCTCGGTTCGTGTCGGAGTCGCAGCGCACCGCCGCCCTCCTGCCCCACGACCGGCAGGTGACGGCGGCTGTGGAGCTGATGCACGACGACGAGCGGTACGCAGACATCCTGACGCCGGAGGAGTAGCGGACGGCGTAGCGAGAGTGAAGAGCGCTAGTGGTGCGTCAAGTTTTTCATGTCGAGTAGAGCCCCGATCAATGAATGGTACTCAGGCCGTTGAAGTGACATTCAAGCGGGCGTATTCAATTCGGCCCCCGACACCTTCGGCTTGACTGACCACTAGAGTAGAGGAGGAACGAGAGGCGGATGACGGTGACACAGGCGGTGCTGTTGGCGGTCGCAGGAATGGGGGCAGGGGTAGTGGCGGGGCTCGTAGGCGTAGGGGGCGGTGTCATTTTTACGCCCGTGCTCTTTGCCGTCTACGGCGTGATGGACGTGCCCGAGGCCGTGCGGACGCCGCTCACCGTTGGCACCGGGCTCTTCTGCACCGGCATTGCGGCAGGAGCGAGCGCCGTGCACCACCTTCGGAAAGAAGCAGTCTGGCCCCGGATGGCGCTGGGCGTCGGGCTCGCGAGCGCCGGGGCGGTGGGCGTGGTCTCGCGTTTCGTGGTCACGCAGCCGTGGTACAATGACAGCGTCTTCCAGCTTCTCTTCGCCGCTGTCCTGCTCGTGGTCGTCGTGCGAATGGTGCGAGGAGGCACGAATGCGGAGGGGGGAGCGTCGGAGTCGGCGCCGGCCCCGCAGTGGGGACGGTGGATTGGCACCGGATCCGCGGCCGGAACTGTCGCGGCGGCCGTCGGCGTGGGGGGAGGCGTCGTGCTCGTGCCCGCATACAACCGATGGCTCCGCCTTCCCCTCCACCGGGCCGTGGGAACCTCCAGCGCCACCATTCTAGTGATTTCGACGCTCAGCACGGGGGCCTACGCCGTCTTGGGAGCAGGCCTCGACGGACGCCCTCCGTTTGCACTCGGCTACGTCGACGTGGGCACGGGCCTTCTGCTGGCCGGGCCGGCCGTCGTAGGGGCGCAGGCCGGAGCGGCTCTTGCGCACCGGGTGGACACGCGGGGGCTCCGGTGGTGCTTTGCCACGCTGGCGATCGTGGTGGCCGGACGACTGGTGTGGGGGGCGCTCGGATGATGATTCTTCCATTCGGACGGACGTGGGACGCCCCCAGCGACTCTTCGCCCTCGACCCCGAGGCGCACGCTACGATCCCGACCACGACGCGGAAGCCGCCCTGCGGAGAGCGAACTTTACGTCACTGGAGATCGAGCATTGGGATACCCCATCTTGAGGGACGATCGTCAATGAGACGCCGGCAACGCACTGGGTTCTCTTGATGACGACGGAGTCAATCGGTGGATGCGCCGGGAGCGTCTTCTTGAGACATGATGCCGTTCTGCCACGCCCAGGCGATGGCCTCTCGTGCCGACTCCGCGTCGATCTTGCGGTACAATTGCGTGGCGTGCTTTCGGATGGTGCTCTCTGCGAGATTTAACGCCTCGGCGATGTCCGGATTCGAGTACCCTTGTGCCATGAGTCGGAGGATGTCCGTTTCGCGGGACGTAAGGTCGGACGGCTGGGTCGACGGGCCGGGAGAATTGGGCTGAACGAACCAGCGAACCTCCCCCTGAGCCACCGCCCGTACGGCTTCGAGGATGAGCTTGGGGGCGTGCTCTTTCGTGAGGTAACCGGAGGCCCCGTTCTGGAGGAGCCCTTGCACGTATTCCTGCTCCTCGTAGGAGGAAAGGGCCAGAAGGCGAACGGGATGGGACTGGGCCTGAAGGCGCTGTGCCACCTCTACACCGGAGAGTTCTGGCATTTCCATGTCGAGCAGCAGCACGTCCGGATGCTCGTCGTTCACCAGATCGAGGGCCTCGGTCCCGTTGGTAGCCTCCCCCACGACCGTGATGTCGTCGGCCCCCTCAAGCAGGTCGCGGATGCCGGCGCGGACGACCGGGTGATCATCGGCGATAGCGACGCGCACAGTGGCCATGTCGTTGACGGGAACTGGTTCGAACGAGTGTGAGGGGCGGTCAGGCTGGGGCGGGCGCCGACGCCTTCTCGTCAATGGGGCCGGAAAGCTGAATGCGGGTCCCCTCGCCGACGGCCGACTGGAGGTCCAGTTTCGCCCCGATGGCCTCGGCCCGTTCCTGCATGCCGAGAAGGCCGTAATGATCCTCGTCGGCAAGTGAGTGCCAGTCGTCCGGCGGCGCGAAGCCGGTGCCGTTGTCCTCCACTTCGAGCTCGACGGAATGGTCCGGGAACCGAAGCTGTACCCGGATGCGGTCGGCGTCGCCGTGTTGGGCCGCGTTGTTCATCGCCTCCTGAGCGATCCGGAACAGGGAGAGGGCCACCGTATCCGGAAGCGAGGGCTCCTCGTCCGCGAGTTCGAGATGAATCTGGAGGCTGTCTCTCCGGTCGCGGAGCCGGTCGGCGTGGGAGCGGAGGGCCGCGGCCAGCCCGAACTGCTGGAGAGCTGGAGGGTGGAGGTCGGCACTCATGGCCCTTAACTCGCCCGTAACGCGCATCAGTTCGTCCCCGACGGTTTCGAGCCGCTCCCCGTTGGTCTGGGCGAGGGCGTTGATCTGCATGTGGAGCCCGTGGAGGTCCTGCACGGGTCCGTCGTGAATCTCCTGTGCGAGGCGCTCCCGTTCTTTCTCCCGTCCTTCGGCCAGGTAGCGCCGCGACCGGGCCAGCGCCGCTCGCCGCCGTCGCTCCTTCGACAGTTTCCACCACAGCCACGCCAGAAGACTTCCTCCCACCAGCAGCACGAAGATCAGTGTGCCGAGCACGTAGAGGTCAAACCGCTGCGTAAACTCCAGCACGAGGTACTGATCTTCGTACTGAAGGAACAGGCGGTCCCCCTCCAACTCCGGAGACAGAATCTTATCGTCAACATGCTGGAAGATGGTTGCCAGTGTGTTGGAAGGGATCGTCACGCCGGCGGCGCTCGACGAGGGCTTTTCCTGCCGGAGAACGACGGTGCTATCCGAGTTGATTCGGTAATAATAGAGATGCTTCGTCGGTTGATGAAGGGCACGTCCCTCTATGAGAACCTGCACTGAGTCTTGGGCTCGTCCCACGTTCGGAGCGAAAATCGCGATCCATCCCACCAGGAATGCCGCTCCAAGGGGAAGCAGCGACGCGAGTTTCAGTTTGCGGTTCCAGAATCGAGGCATCACGAGGCGAGATGTCAGAGCGGAAGTCTCGTGGGGGTACATCAGGGTAAGGAAGCCAACGAAGGACTGAAAAGCGCGAATTGAGCACCTCGTCTTGAAGGGCAAAAGAGAAAGCTGGTAATTATCCGACATGCCGGATGTCCACAATCCGATCTTTTTGTCCACCATCCGCTCCGAAAAAATGCTCGGTTCCTCTGTTTCGAAGGGGGGGAGAGCCCTATACCTTGGGAATAGCGAGTTGAGAAGGGCCCTTCACCAATTGGGCCTTTCCCCTCCACTGTTGTTTTCCCAATCGACCTACCGGCACCATGATGCACTCGTCTCCTTCGGCTTCCTCCTTCGGGCGGCGATTCGGGAGGTCCCTTCTTGCTATTTTCGCTGCTGCTGCCGTGTTGGGCATGTTTACAGGCTGCGACGCCGTGAAGGTGCGCTCGCCCGACGACGCCTCCGGGGGGGACCGATCTTCGAAGCTCCGAATCGACGCCGAGGCGCTCAACGAGGCGAACCTCTTCTTTGAGTCCGGCCCCATATCAGAAGGGGAGGCTCTTTCCATCGAACTCGTCGATAATCAGAACGGGGAGGCTGCTGCTCGGATCACGCACGAAGGGGGCGAAAACGGGAAGAAGCTCCTGAAGACGGACTTTCGGTCCCTGCAACCCACGTCGGTCACGATGGAGTGCCGAAATCATGGCAAGGTGTTGTACAGCGAGAAGACGAACCTTGCACCGACGTCTTCCGCAACGACGCACGGCGACGATGACGATGATGATGAGACCGAGTCTGTACAGCAGGAGCCCGACTCGTACCACTACCAAGACACTGGCGAGACCATTGACGTGGGCGTAGACTACAACGACGACAGCAACTCGCAGTCTGCGGAGCCGAGTGCTGCTGCCGTTCAGTTCAAGTCGTCGACACAGACCCGCCAGTGCACGCACATTTACTTCACACTTGAGGGCGTATCAGAGTCCTTTTCGCCGGACGGCATTCTGTTCAGCGGAAAGACCGATAACCTTCGGATGAAGGAGAAGGAGCTTCGATAGCGTTTAGCGGAAAGGCCTCTTGCCCTTCCTCAATCTCATGTATCGAGTGTCCGAGCTATGTCCTTCACCGCTGTCATCGCCGACAACCATGACGTCACCCGATGGGGCGTACAGTCCGCTATTGAGGGAATGCGCGGGCAGGTCGTGACCACTGCCGAAACCGGTCTGGACGCTGTATCGGCGATCGACGACTACGCGCCCGACGTGCTCGTGCTCAGTCTTCGTCTTCCGCACCTGAATGGGCTCGACGTGCTGTACTATCTTCAAGAGCAGTCCTTGTCGGTGCGGAGCGTCGTACTGACCACCTATGAGGAGAAGGAGCGCGTACGGGAGGTCTTTGAACGGGGAGGGCACGCCTACGTCCGTAAGCGCGACTCACTGGAAGAGGTGTGCGCTGCGATCCGGGCGGTGTGCCAGGGCGAGCGGTATCTCAGCGATGCGCTCCCGGACGCCTGCATGGTGGAGCCTGGGGCCGCAACTCAGGGTGCGGATGTGTACCGGATGCTCACGATGCGGGAGCGAGAGGTTGTGCAGATGACGGCAGAGGGATATACGAGCAAAGAGGTGAGCCGTCGGCTTGACATTAGCCCCCGAACCGTGGAGAAGCACCGGGAAAACATCAAGCGGAAGCTCGGGCTTCGGAGCGTGGTGGAGATGGCGGAGTATGCCTGTCAGCGCGGATTTTTGCCTGATCCCCGCCTGCTACACACGAGCGATCGGAGCGTAGCGTAACACCTTGACTTCTGTCAACGTTACTAATTGACAGCCATTTATCCATTATAGAGGCGCACGGGGCAAGCCCCCTGTTCGTCGTCGGCCTTCCCTCCTCACCGGCGGCTCGAACAGGGGGCTTGATTATGTGCGCGAAAAGGAAACGTCCGGCCTCCGAGCGGAGAGTTAATCGAAAGAGGAGAAACGGGGCGGCCGTTTCGCTTTTTAATATTTGTGCTTAAACAGTCCGAAAGGTGGGCGAAATGTATGGTCGGCAGTCGATCTGTGTCCGCCGAATCACAGTTTGAACGTGAAAATGTTGGGACGACCCAAAAGAACTGTGTCGAGAAGGGGGAGAGTTTGAAAAACTGGCCTGCGTATCACGACTCCGCAAAGAGCATTCCTCGCTCGTACGGCACGGCCAGTGTGAGAAGACGCCCCACCATCAGCGTCGTGATGCCCCACCAGACCCCGGATAGGCCCCACTCCATCGGGAGCACGAGGCCGAGTACGGTCGCGGCGACGACGGCCGTCCCAATCATGGCCTTGGCGAGATAGGGAAATTCTTCCGCCCCCATGTAAATGCCGTCCCCGACGAAGACCAGGCCGTTGAGCGGTTGCAGGAGCGCGACGAAGAGGTACACGTCCCGCAGGGCCGATACGGTGCTCGGATCGTCCGTAAAGAAGTGGGGAAGGACGGGGCGGAGGAGAAAGAACCCGACGCCCAGCAGAACGCCCACCCCGAAGCCCCACTGGAACAGGCGGTCGGACACGGCCCGGGCGGTCGTGGGAGCATCGGCCCCCAGGTGCTTTGATATGAGGGCCTGTGCGGCCACCGCAAGGGCGTCGACCACGAGGGCAAGAAAAAGCCACAGCTGGTGGGCAACCTGGTGAGCGGCCACGGCCGTCACGCCCACTCGCGCGGCCACGGCCGTAGCGAGCGTCATGGTGCCCACGAGTGAGCCCGTGCGCAACAACAGATCGCGGCCGACCTTCAGAAATGGCACCAGCGAGCGAAGGGAGGGCCGGATCAACTCGACGCCAAGTTCCTCCCGGCGCGTGCCGAGAAGCAGGCCCAGGAAAACGGCGGCCCCGAGCCACTGGGCGAGAGCCGTCGCCGCCGCGGCCCCGGCCAGTCCCCAGTCGAATACGAAAATGAAGAGCGGGTCCAGGCTCGCGTTGATGACGTTGAAGCCAATCGTTACGAGCATTGGGGTTCGAGTGTCCTGGTACCCCCGGAACGCACCATGGCTGGCGGTAATGAAAAGCACGGCGGGACCCGCCAGTGCACGAACGCGCAAATAGCTCAGGGCGGGACCCATCAGGTCGTTCCCCGCGCCCATCAGCAGCAAGAGGGGGCGGGCCAGGAGCTGGAGCCCGACCAGCGCGACCACGCCGCACAGCCCCGCCAGCGTGAGGGCCCGCACCACGGCCCGTCCGGCCTCCGCTCGATTGCCATTGCCCACCGCACGCCCCACGCGCGGCGTGGTCCCATACGCGAGGAAGTTGAAGATGACGAACGTCATCGAGAAGATCGACGTGTTCACGCCGAGAGCCCCGAGGGCGACGCTCCCCAGCTGGCCCACGAATGCCGTGTCGATGAGCGACACGAGCGGGTCGGCCGCGAGGCCCGCCAGTGCAGGCACGGCGAGCTCCAGGATGTCGTGGTCGTGCGGACTGGTGAGAGAACGAAACACCGGGCCAGTCACGAATCAATGAGAGTCGCGAATTGCCTGTCTGCACGTCCCCGGTCCGGATGGGTTCACGGGCCGGACGATCTTCGCCCAATTGCCAAAGAGAGCGAAGCATTTTTAGAAGCGACGGGGACAGCGACAATCGCCACGCTCCGAGAAGGGTCGGGAGTGGAAACGGGTACGTCGGTAGCAACGTCTTGGGGACTCCGTCTCGAATACGTTGTAAGGAGGACATCCGCGATCCCGGCATCGAGTAAAGAGAATTGTTGAAGTAATATACCAAACAAAATATCCAGTATTTAGGGGCAAATATATTCGAGATGGAAGCGATTTCGGTCAAAATCGGCCCTGAGCGCCGTATAACCGGAATATGAAGAGAAGCGTTTTCAGGCCTCTGAAATCGCTTCCTTCAACTTCCGTGGACAGAGAATACACATTATCACGACAGAAATCTGCCACTTTCCCGGCCTCCGGTCGTAGGGGCGAATGAACTTGCTGGCGATCCCCGTCCCGGCAGCCGCGACTTGCCTGATCGTTCAGGCAGCCTGACAGGTCAGGTGCGCTGGGGCAGGCTCGGACGTCGGCATTCGCGTTCGCACTCCCTCACATGGATCCATCGTACCGATGACCCGACTCCGACACGCACTCCCGACGCTCCTTCTGACCCTCGCGCTCTTTTCCATGGGCACCGTTTCGGCTCCGACCGGCACGCCCGACACGGAGGCCGACACGAAGCTGAAGATCATGCGCCTCCTCAATAGCGATACCGTCGCGCAGCAAGAGAAAGCGGTACGCCTCATCAGCAACTACGCGCACACCGGCCAGTTCGATAAGGACTTCTTCCGCATCATGGTAACGCCCCTGCACGCCATCGTGGCCGAGGGCGAGACCGAATCTCTCCGCATCATGGCCGTGTCGGCGCTGTACTCCATCGGCACCGACGAGGCGATGAGTGGACTTGAGGAACAGCTGGGCTACTTCAAGTCCGAGCGACTGGCGACGGTCGCCAAGCGGGCGGTCGCGGCGTACAAGGCCGAGAAGACGGCGACCTCGCGGTCCCAAACCGCCGAGTAGGCAGTCACGAGAGGTAGGGGCACGACAGTCCCCGCCTCACATTCAAATGAGGAACGAGGCCCCTCGCTGGCGTTGGTCGGCGAGGGGCCTTATTATGTTGGTGCAAAAAAACCGCAAAGGGCGGCACGGCCCCCGGATGATAATAGTTCAATAACAACAGCCGCCCGAACCGAGGTGTAGGACCGATTGACGTACTGACAGTGGCACTAGTCGCCTCAACGCCGTGAATGCACCAGACATTGGGACGGAAAAGCCAACGGTGCTCGTCGTCGACGACGAGGAAGACCTGTTAAGCCTGCTAGAGTACAATCTGGAGCAGGAGGGGTACGAGGTCCTCCTTGCGCGAGATGGCGTCGAGGCCATCGAGCAGACGCGAGAACACGAGCCGGACCTCATCATCCTCGACATCATGATGCCGAAGATGGATGGCATCGAGGTGTGCGAGCGTCTCCGAAAGGACGCTCACCTCCGCACCATCCCCATCATGATGCTCACTGCTCGCACGGAGGAGGAAGATCAGGTGGAAGGCCTCGACGTTGGGGCCGACATCTATCTCGGCAAGCCGGTGTCGGTGTCCGTCATCATCAGTCAGGCCAATGCCCTCCTCCGCAGCGCCCGGCGCCACGCCGACCCGCCGGATCAGATCAAGGTTCACGATCTGCGCGTCGACCGCGACCGCTACCTGGTCTATCAGAAGAACGGAAAGGAAGAGGAGAAAGAGCTTCGGATGCCCCGGAAAGAATTTGAACTTCTGTACTTCTTGGCCTCTCACCCCGGCAAGGTATTTTCCCGTCAGGAAATTCTCGATGAGGTTTGGGGGCGTGACGTCTACGTTGTGGACCGTACCGTGGACGTACACGTGCGCAAAATCCGGCAGAAGATCGGAAGTGAATACATCGAAACCGTGAAGGGAGTCGGATACCGGATGAAAGAGTAGTCCTGAGTGTCGATTTTCCGAGCAGGACTGGCGAAAATTGCGGGGCCCGGGGCTCCGCTTGACATGAACGCCCTGCTTCGAGAACTTCAACTTTTCCACCAATCAATCTGCCCTCTACTCGTATCTCGTCTATGATGCCCTCCTCTCTTCTTCCTGAGCGTTCATTTTCCCTTCCGCATTCCTCCGAGGGGGGACTGGGAGTCCTTGCGGGTCTGCTCGTCCTCGCACTTGCACTGACCGGTTGTGGGGGCTCGTCGACCGAGTCGGTGAGCATCGACGGCTCCAGCACGGTCTTTCCGCTCACGGAGGCGGTCGCCGAGGAGTTCATGAAGGAGAACCCACGGGCCCGCGTCAATGTGGGCGTCAGTGGCACGGGCGGCGGCTTCGCCAAATTCCTGCGCGGCGAAACGGCCATCAACGACGCCTCGCGGCCCATCTCCCCTGAGGAGATCAAAAAGGCCGAGGAGAACGGCATCGAGTACATCGAACTTCCGGTGGCGTACGACGGGCTGGCGGTGATCGTGCATCCGGAGAACGATTGGGCCGAGTGCCTCACGGCCGGAGAACTCGAGGAGTTGTGGGCCCCGAACAGCTCGATCGATCGCTGGAATCAGCTCCGGGAGGAGTTTCCGGACCGTCCCATCGAATTGTACGGACCCGGCACGGCCAGCGGCACCTACGACTACTTCACCGAGGCCATCGTCGGGGAAAGTGGGGCGAGCCGGTCCGACTTTACTGCCAGCGAGGACGACAACGTGCTCGTACAGGGCATTAAAGGTACGGAGACCTCCCTCGGCTACTTCGGACTTGCCTACTACGAGAACAACGCGCAGGACCTGAAGGCTCTTGGCGTGGATCCCGATCAGCGAAACAGTGGAGCCTCTTGCGTGAAGCCGAGTGCTGAGACCGTGCAGAACGGCACGTACCGGCCCCTCTCGCGCCCCCTCTTCATCTACGTGAACACGGCGAAGATTACCCCGACCGTCGAGTCGTTCATCCAGTTCTATCTGGAGAACGCAGGGGAGCTGGCCGCCGACGTCGGCTACGTGGGGATGCCGGACGACGCCTATGACCTCGTCCGTCAGCGCTTTGAGGACCGTACGACGGGCACCGTCTTTGGGGCCGAAGACGTGGACGTGACCGGCACGAAGGTCGAGGAGATGCTCCGCTCCCCTGCCGACACGACCGCCCAATAACGCTTCCTTCCACCGCTTTCCCGTCGATTTCTGCCGCACACCATGAGTACGGAGCCCTCCCCGGCAACGACCGCTCCCGAGACGGAGTCCTCCGCGGCGTCGCGCTCGGACGACGATCTCCGGCAGCAGGTCTACAACAGTCCCAAGGAGCGGGCCATCAAGTACCTGCTGGGGGCCTGCGCGCTCATTAGCGTCCTCACGACCCTCGGCATCGCGGCCGTGCTCGTGGTGGAGTCGATTCCGTTCTTTCAAACGGTTCCACTTACAGAGTTTTTCGGCGAAACGCGGTGGACGCCCCAGTTTTCTGAGAAGTACTTCGGCATCTGGGCGTTGCTGTCGGGAACCGTTCTCGTGACGGTCATCTCGGCGGTCGTGGCCCTCCCGGTTGGGCTCGCCAGCGCGATCTTCATCTCGGAGTACGCGACTCCCCTGGTTCGGAAGATTTTGAAGCCCGGACTGGAGTTGCTCGCGGGCGTGCCGACGGTCGTCTATGGCTACTTTGCACTCACCTTCGTCACTCCGCTGCTGCAAACCTTCATTCCCGGCCTGGGCGTGTACAATGCGCTCAGCGCGGGAATTGTGGTGGGCATCATGATCATCCCGATGGTGGCCTCGCTGAGTGAGGATGCGTTGCAGGCCGTGCCCGACAGTTTGGGCAAGGCCGCCTATGCACTCGGAGCGACGAAATTCGAGACCGTGCTCCGCGTGAACGTTCCCGCCGCCTTCAGCGGCATCATGGCGAGCTTCATTTTGGCCGTCAGTCGGGCCATCGGCGAAACGATGATTGTCACTCTGGCCGCCGGGGCGTCGCCGAAGATGACGCTCGATCCGACGCAGTCGATTCAGACCATGACGGCGTTCATCGTGCAGGTGAGCAAGGGGGACACGCCACAGGGCACTATTGTTTATCAAAGCATCTTTGCCGTGGGGCTGATGCTCTTTCTCATTACCCTCGCGATGAACATTTTCGCCAACCGCATCACGCTTCGCTACCAGGAAAAATACTAGATCGGTTGGGCGTTGAGGGTTATGCGTTCAGCGTTATGTGTTAACACCCAATGCCCAACGCCAAACGCCCAACGCAAAACGCGACAATGGAGTCTTCCTCAGACGGCACCTTTAATCTTCGGCGCACGCGCCGCAAGCGCCTCGGCATGATCCTGGCCGGGCTGCTCTTTCTCGCCACGATTTTCGGGATCATTGTGCTTGTGACACTACTGGTAGATGTGGCGATTTCGGCGGCTCCTTGGCTCGATGTACAGTTCGTCAACAGTCACCCCTCCCGCCATACGAGCGAGGCCGGCATCAAGTCCGCACTTGTTGGATCGCTGTGGCTGATGGGGCTGACGGCGCTCATCTCCGTGCCGCTGGGGGTGGCGTCGGCCCTGTTTCTGGAGGAGTACGCAACAGATGGGTGGTTCCTGCGGCTCATTCAGGTGAACATTGCCAATCTCGCCGGCGTGCCCTCGGTGGTCTACGGCATCCTTGGGCTGGCTTTGTTCGTGCGCTTCGCCGGGTGGGGGAATAGTCTCCTCGCGGGAGCGTTCACGCTGAGCCTGCTCATCCTGCCCATCATCATTATTAGCACGCAGGAGGCCCTGCGCAGCATCCCGAGTGGCATTCGCGAAAGTGCGTTTGCCCTCGGCGCCACCCGCTGGCAGGTCATCTGGAGCCACGTGCTGCCCATGGCCGCACCCGGCATTTTTACGGGCGTGATCCTGTCCCTGAGCCGGGCGATCGGCGAGACGGCTCCCCTCATTCTGGTGGGGGCGCTTACGTTCGTCCCGTTCCTGCCGCGGGGCGCGATGGATCAGTTTACCGCCTTGCCGATTCAGATCTTTAACTGGACGTCACGACCACAGGACGAATTTCGAGGGCTCGCGGCCGCCGCTATCGTCATTCTCATGATTCTGCTGTTCACCATGAACCTCACGGCGATCCTGCTGCGCAACTACTTCGAAGAGCGCCGCGCCGGCGCCTAAACCAACGACCGTCCGTTCTTCCCGTATGATCGACCTTGCCTGCCATGACGACTGACGATCCCCCCAACGATGCACACTCGCCGACGACGTCTGTAG
>JAHENZ010000103.1 GCA_018609755.1 Salinivenus sp.
ACGGCTTTTTTCCGGATCGGAAGGTTATGTCGGATACGTATCGAACCATTGATGAAGAGGCCCATGCGGAGCGCAAAGTGGAAGGCTCGCGCTTTCTGGCAGAGGTGTATCCGGTGGCGATGCGAGAAGAGGTGGAGACTCAACTCGAGGCGGTGCGGGAGCGGGAGCGAAAGGCCTCGCATCATTGCTTTGCCTACCGGCTCGGGGTGGAGGGCGACGACTTTCGCTACGATGACGACGGCGAGCCGAGCGGGACGGCGGGACAGCCGATTCTCCGACAGATCGACGGGCGCGACCTTACCAACACGCTCGTGGTGGTCACGCGGTACTTTGGGGGCACGGAGCTGGGCACGGGCGGTCTCGTGCGGGCCTATTCGGACGCGGCCGACGCGGCACTCGAACGAGCCTCCATTGTCGAGAAGGTCGTACGGACGCCCGTTCGGCTCCGCTTTGCCTACGACGACACGACCCCGGCGCAGCAGGTGCTCCAGCGCTTCGACGCGGAGGTGACGGACAGCGACTACACAGCGGTCACTGAGCTCACGGTCGGCGTTCGGGCATCGGAGGTCGACGCGTTCGTCGAGGCGTTCACGAATGGACTCTCCGACCGGGGGGAGATTCTGAGCGTGGGAGAACGGGAGCAGGGGGGCTCGGGGGAACGAGAGCGCGGGGGTGAAGCGTGAGCGAGCATGCTCCCGCACGCCCTCTCGCCCATTCACTTATACTGTTCCATCGCAGCTACGGCCAGCTCGTCGGCCATGTTGTTGAGCTCGTTGTCGGCGTGGCCCTTCACCCACACCCAGTCCACGTCGTGCCGGTCGGCTTGCTTGAGGAGAGCCTTCCAGAGCCCCTTGTTCTTCACGTCGTCGTTGGACGAGGTCTGCCAGTCGTTCTCCTGCCAGCTGTCGAGCCAGCCCTGGTTGAAGGCATTGGACAGGTATGCACTGTCGGTGTGGAGCGTGACGCTGGACGGCTCGTCGAGGGCCTTTAGGGCTTCGAGGGCGGCGGTCAGCTCCATCCGGTTGTTTGTCGTGTGGGGCTCGCCGCCGGTCAAGCGCTCGGCGTCTTCACCGGCAATGAGGATGGCGGCCCAGCCGCCGGGACCGGGGTTGCCGCTACAAGCACCGTCGGTGTAAATGGTCACGTCCTTCATGGGAAAGCTCGGTTGATCTCTGGCAGTTCGATACGCGCAATCTACAGGGTGGGGCGAGGGGCGTCCACCGTGCGGCCGGAAATCCGACGTGAAAACGCACACGGCGAGAGGCGATGGGCGAGAGGCGATGGGCGAGAGGCGCGGGAAAAAACTTTGCCGAGGTGTCCAGCGTATGTACACACGTTGATGTTGGCTTTTGGATCGGATTGACGTGACGAATGCAGTTTCTGGATGAGGTTGATCTCAAGGTAAGAAGTGGCGATGGGGGGAAGGGCGTCGTGACCTGGCGCAAGGAGAAGTATGTGCCGAAGGGCGGGCCGTCGGGTGGCGATGGGGGCGATGGCGGGTCCGTCTACGTGGAGGCCGACGAGAACCTCTATACCCTGATGGACCTGAGTCACAACAAAAACGTCTTCGCCGGGGATGGAGAGCCGGGAGGGCGTCGGGAGCAGACCGGCGCCATGGGCGAGGACAAGGTCATTCGCGTCCCTCCGGGAACGGTCGTCAAAGAGACCGACACGGGACTGGTGCTGGGGGAGGTTACGGAGGATGGACAGCGGATTTGTGTAGCGAGGGGGGGACAGGGCGGACGAGGAAATGCTTTTTTCAAGTCGAGTACCAATCAGACGCCCCGCCACGCTCAGCCGGGGGAAGACGGCGAGGAGCGCCACCTCACCTTCGAGCTCAAACTGATGGCGGACGTGGGACTCGTGGGGTTCCCAAATGCGGGCAAAAGCACGCTCGTGTCGTCCATTTCCGCAGCGGAGCCGAAGGTGGCGGACTACCCGTTCACCACGCTCACGCCACAGCTGGGGATGATCTACGTCAGTGACTTTGAGACCTTCGTGATGGCGGACATCCCCGGAATCATTGAGGACGCCCACGAAGGCAAAGGCCTTGGTCTCCAGTTTCTGCGCCACATCGAGCGGACATCCGTTCTCCTCTTCGTCATTCCCATCACGTCCGACGATCTCAAGAAGGAGTACGAGCAGCTCGTGCACGAGCTGGAATCGTACGAGGCCGATCTGATGGAGAAGCCGCACGTCATTGCCCTCTCCAAAGTGGACATTCTTGCGCCCGACGAGCGCGAGCTGCTGCCCGACGTAGTGGCCGATTCCTTTCCCGACGACATTCCGATTTGTCCCATTAGCGCCGCGGCCGACATTGGCCTCGATCAACTCAAGTACACGCTTTTCGAGAAGGTCAAATCCGTGCGGTCGCACACGTCGACGACTTCAACAGAGGCATGAGACTGCCCCTCGATTCGAACGACCCCTCTCCCGATCTCGACAATTCCCAAGAGCAGCGCGCCTTGATTGGCCTCTCCCTCGTCCCCGGCGTGGGGGCCACGCGTCTGCGAGCGCTCCTCGCCCACTTCGACGCGCCGAGCGCCGTCTTTCGAGCCTCGCGTTCTACCCTCGAACGGGTGGACGGCGTGGGCCCACAGACCGCCGAGGCCATCCTCACGTTCGAGGATCGCGCAGCGGTGGAGCAGGAGATGAACCGGGCCGACGAGCTCGACGCAACGCTCATCTCGCCGTGGGACGCACGCTTTTCCGACCGGCTGCGCGAGATTTACGATCCTCCCGCCTTCCTCTGGATGCGCGGCACGCTGCCGGAGGTCGATGCGCCCATGGTGACGGTCGTGGGCACCCGTCGCTGCACCGACTACGGACGGGCGCAGGCGCATCACCTCGCCGGGGAGTTGGCCCGCCGCGGATTTACGGTGGTTAGCGGACTGGCCTACGGCATTGACGCCGCCGCGCACGAGGGGGCGCTCGATGCGGGGGGACGCACCCTGGCGGTCCTCGGTTCGGGCGTGGGCCACATCTATCCGCCGAAGCACACGTCGCTCGCGGAGCGGATCATGGAGAACGGAGCGGTGCTGTCCGAGTATGCTCTCGACGCCGAGCCCGATGCTCCCAACTTTCCGGAGCGTAACCGCATCCTGAGCGGCCTGGCCCTCGGCACGCTCGTCGTCGAGTCGTATTCGGAGGGTGGGGCGCTCATTACCGCCCGGCTGGCGCTGGAGCAAAACCGGGAGGTGTTCGCGATTCCCGGGAATGTGACGAAAGACTCCAGCCTCGGCACGAATCGCCTCATCCAGCAGGGGCACGCGAAGCTGGTGACGGACGTAGAGGATGTGTTAGAAGAACTGCCGGACGTGACGGTGGAAGAGCCAGAAGAGGTGGATGCCGACACTGTTGCGTCCAGGCCCACGCCGGATCCCGCAGAGGAACTGGAGGGAAACGAGCGGGTGCTGTATGAGGCGCTTTCAGATACGCCTGTGCACGTGGACGCGCTCTGTGAGGAAACGGACATCGATCCGTCGACGGCCCTCGTATCCCTGTTGGAGCTGGAGTTTAAGGGACTCGTGCGGCAGCTGGCGGGCAAGCAGTTCCGCCGGGCGTAGCAGGAGTGAAGGGCGCGTCCGGAGGAATACAACAGTTGCGCGATTGGGGGATGGCGGACGCCTCGTCCGCGCGTGGGACGGAAGCGTCGCTGGAACTAAGCGATGCCTCCAGTGGATCCTCTGACGATCAATCCGTACGGAGTCCTCTACCATATCCCTCCGCGTCCAGTCTTCCGGATGTCTACAGGGCTTCGCTAAAGATCTTGCACGATGATCAGTTATCGCACATGAATGTCGACCACCTCCGCCGCCAGTTTCCCCACACCCAGCACCAGACGTACCTCAACCACGCGGCGGTGAGTCCCATGAGCCGCCCGGTACAAGCGGCCATTGACGAGTACGTGACTGAGCGGCACGGAGCCGATCCGGGGGCGCCCATCGAAAATTTTGAGGCCTTCATGCCCGTGATGGCTGAGACGAAGGAACGCGCTGCGCAGGTGCTCGGGACGGACGCGGCACGAGTCGAGTTCATCCCCAACACCTCCACGGGGCTGAACGTTCTCGCTCGGGGGCTTGAGTGGCAGCCGGGCGACCGGATCGCGATTCCCGATGGATCCTTTCCGACCAACGTGTACCCGTTCTTGAACCTGGAAGCGGAAGGAGTAGACGTAGACTTTGTGCCAACCGACGAGGGGGCCTACACGCTCGACGACATTGAACGGACCCTGCGTCCCGAGACTCGACTGCTGTCCGTTTCGTGGGTGCACTTCCTCTCCGGGTTCCGGGCGGATCTTCAGGCCATCGGCGAGCTGTGCGAGGCCAACGACGTACTCTTTTGCGTCGACGCTATTCAGGGGCTCGGGGCACTCCAGCTCGACGTGGAGGCCGCCGGCATCGACTTTCTGGCGTCAGGGGGGCACAAATGGCTCATGGCGACGCAGGGCATCGGGCTGCTCTACTGTACCGATGCGCTGCAGGACCAGCTCCGACCCCCGACCGGGTGGCTCCATGGCCCGGTAGATTGGGAGCACCTCGATCAGTATGAGTTGACGTTCCACGACGATGCGCGCCGGTTTCGGACCGGCACGCTCAACAGCATTGGGGTGGCGGCGCTTCATGCCGCCCTTGGTCTGTACCTGGAGGCAGGACCGGCGTGGTGCGAGGAGCGCGTCGTGGACCTCTCGTCGACCCTCGCGACGGAGCTGGCCGAGCGAGGATTCCAACGGTACGGCACCGACGATCCCGCGCACGCCAGCGGCATTGTGACCGCCGAGCTGGACGATCCGAGTGCTCTTTTCGAACACCTTGCGGCCCAAAATATTACCGCCGCCGTTCGAAATCGAAAGCTCCGCATTGCTCCCACCTACTACAACGATGCGTCCGATCTCCAGCGAGTTCTGGATGCGATTGATTCGTTTGAGTGAGGGCGTAGAGGGCGGGAGCCGTCCGTCGTCCACGCGGTGTTCGATAGGAAGTTACGTGACCGAGGCGGGTGCTGTGCTCGACGACGTCTTCAGGGCTTGAATCCAGCGGGCGTAGCCGTAGGAGTCACCTTTCGAGAGGGAGGGAGGAGTTCCCTGACCGAAGAGATAATTGCCCATCTGCTGCAGGGTGCCGGGGAGGGCCTCCGGGCGGCCCTCCGCCTCCATGCAGATCGACCAGGCCTGCTGGCCCTGTGCGCGAACCTCTGTGAGTTCAATTTTGGCCTCGGCCGGGTCCGACTCGATGAGGTGGTCGAGACGGTCGGCCTGCTCGTCCGGGTCGATTTCAAGGCGGATGCGCTCCTTATTTACCGGGACCCACAGGCCCGTCGGGTCGTCGTTGAAGAGGTCGTGGTGCTGTTCGACGGTGGGGAAGCTCCACTTCACCCAGCGCTCCTGCACGCCGTGCACCGCGTCGGCAAACGAGATGGGGGTACGGTCGCCCATGCGGTGCTTCGTTTGAACCTTTCCCTCGCGGAGTTTCACGTTCATCCCCGGATCGTCGGAGACGAGGTAGAGGTCGGTGCGGGCCGATTCGGCCTCGGCACCGAGCGAATGAATCCAGTCGACGACGGAATCCGGGGCCGTTCCGTCGAGAAACCAGCGTACTTCGAGAGTGTCGTCCATAGAGGGAGCAGTCGGTGAGCGCAGTGAAATGTGGGGAGGGGGAAGACTATTGCCGGTTGCGAGCCCGGGCCATCAGTTGCTCCTGAAAGCCCATGGCCTCGTTGGGATCGGCCGGAACGCGTTGCCTGTACCGACCGCTGGCCTCCAGTTCCCAGGCCGACCGCTGGTCCGTGAGGGCAGCGTCGAGAAGGTCCATTAGCCGCTCCTTGTGTTGCGGCGTCTTTACCTCCACGATCGCCTCCACGCGGTCGTTCAAGTTCCGGCTCATCCAGTCGGCACTTCCAATGTAGATCTCATCGTCTCCATCGTTGCCGAAGTAGTAGATGCGTGTGTGTTCCAGAAAACGGCCCAGAATACTAATCACGCGGATATTTTCGCTGTAGTTTTCCAGACGCGGGCGGAGGAGGCAGTGGCCGCGGACGATAAGGTCGATCTGTACTCCGGCTTGAGAGGCCCGGTAGAGGTCCTGGATGATCCCCTCATCGTTGAGCTGATTCATCTTGGCGATGATACGCCCGTCTCCCCCCGACGTGGCGTGATCGATTTCGCGCTGGATCAACTTCTCGAAGCGGCGCCGCATGTTCTGAGGAGCCACCAGGAGCTCACGGTAGTGTTGCTCCGGTGCGTAGCCCGTGAGGTAGTGGAAGAGGTTTGTAATGTCGTAGCCAATGTCCTCGTTGCAGGTAAAGAGGCCCACGTCGGTATACTGGCGGGCAGTTTTGGGGTTATAGTTGCCGGTGCCGATGTGGCAGTAGGTGCGCGGCTCGCCGTCTTCCTGTCGAATGACCAGCGTCACTTTCGCGTGCGTCTTGAGGCCCACCAGCCCGTACGCCACGTGCACGCCCGACTCCTCCAGCATCCGGCCCCACTCGATGTTGTTGGCCTCGTCGAATCGCGCCTTCACTTCCACGAGCACAGCCACCTGCTTGCCCTGCTCGGCGGCGTCCACGAGGGCAGCCACGATGGGCGAGTTTTCGGACGTGCGGTAGAGCGTTTGCTTGATGGCGAGGACCTGTGGATCGTCGGCCGCCTCTTCTACGAACCGCTGCACGCTCTCCTGAAACGAATCGTACGGGTGGTGCACCAGAATGTCGGACTCACGGATGGCGGCAAAGATGTTGGGGTAGTCTGCCGTCTTGCCCTTCCGGATCAGCGTCGTGGGGTCGCCTTCGCGGCGGAGGCGAGGAGGCACGATGGGTTCCCAAGGTGTGTACTTGTGCTCGGGCCGGTCGAGGCCGGACAGGGACATGCAGTCCACGTGGCCGAGAATACTGCTCGTTTCGTACACGTCGTGCGACCCGATACTGAGTTCGTCCATCAACAATTGCCGAACGTCGGGTGGCATGCTCGGGTCCACTTCGAGGCGCACCACGGGGGCAAACCGGCGCTCGCGGAGCTCTTCGGAGATCATCTCCAGGAGGTCGTCGGCCTCTTCCTCCTCGCGTCGCACGTCGGCGTTGCGGGTGACGCGAAAGGCGTGCGCGCCGGTGATGTTCATTCCGCGAAAGAGGTCGCCGAGGTTGTGGGCGATGACCTGTTCCAGCGGTACGTAGTGGTGCGGGGCGGGGAGGGACACCCACCGGTCGCGGTTCGACGGCACCTTCACGCGGGCAAACTGATCTTTGTCTCGCTTTGGGTTGTGGAGCGTGACGGCGAGCGACAGACTCAGATTGGAGAGAAAGGGAAAGGGGTGGCCCGGATCGACCGCAAGGGGGGTAAGCACCGGGAAAATGTTTTCCTGAAAGTGCTCGTCTGCCACCGCCTGCTGGGAGGAGGAAAGGTTTTCGTAGTCGAGAATTTTGATGCCGGCGTCTTCGCGGAGGCGGGGAACGAGCTCCTCTCCCCAAAACGACGTGAGTCGATCGTAGAGCGGAACCACTGCGTCATGGATCAGCGCCAGCTGCTCTTCGGGCGTACGTCCGTCGGGGGAGGGGGTGATGACGCCCGCGGCGGCCTGTCGCTTGAGGCCGCCCACGCGTTTCCGGAAGAACTCGTCGAGGTTGCTGGCCGTGATGGCCACGAAGAAGACGCGGTCGAGAAGGGGCGTCCGGTCGTCGAGGGCCTGTTGTAGCACCCGCCAGTTGAAGTCGAGGGTGCTGAGCTCTCGGTTAAAGTAGAGGTATGGGTGGCCGAGGGGAGCGTCGGCGGGCGCATCCCGTTGTTCGACCGATGGGTCGAACGTAGCTCCGGTTGGGGACTCCGCTTCGGCTGCCGGCTCAGAGGAACGATCAGCTGTCTCCGTCAGGTCGGAAGACCTCCCATCGGAGGAGGGGACGCGGTCAGGGTCGTCGGGGACGGGCACGGTCGGGCGAGGGCACTGAGAGAGACAATAGGGTCACTTCACAACGAACTAACGACAGCACTGGGTTCCACTGAATCCTCATCCTGGTCCTGTCGAGCCAGCTTGTGGGAGCTGACTGCTGGCCGCCGTTCGTTTCAAGGAGTTCAGCAGAACGTAATACAACGCATGAAAAATTTGGAGAAGGGAAGGCGAACCAGTATCATGCAAAATCTATCGGAGACCCCTCGTGTCCGTCAGGCCCAAGCACAGGGCAATCGTATGTTGAAGCCCAAATCTGGAGGGAGGTGGCTCTATTGCCTCTATCGATCCATTTTATTTGAAAGAGAGGGCGCGTGGGAGCGCGGGAGCGGGTCCGGACGACGGGCTGAAAACGGAAGAGAGACTTTAGAGTTAAGATACAATCGCTCTGAGCCCAAGCACCGGTCATCCCCGAGAATGCACGTTCCCTCTTTTGCCCAGCGTCTGGATGATACACGGTGGCGTCCCTCACGGTATATTTTTGTGCTCGGTCTGATTTTTCTGCTCCTCGGAGCCGTCAGTCCGGTCCAGGCGCAGCAGGCGCGAGCGTACGGCGTAACGTACCGGCCGGACGTGGAATACCGCGTGTGGACGAGCGATCACTTCGATCTCGTGTACCAGACGGGCGCAGAGGACATGGCGCAGCGGACGGTGGGGGCGTTGGAAGCGACGTACGCCGGAACAGATTCCCTCGTGGGACTGGATCACAATCTCCACATGCCGGTCGTGATCAACAATTTCAACGATCGGTCCAACGGATTTGTCGATCCGCTTCCCTTCCGTCAAGAGATTGAGGCTCCTAGCATCAAGTCGGATGCCCTCGTAGCACGCGCGTCCTCCTGGCCGGCCGCGGTGGCCCCGCATGAGCTGGTACACGCCGCACATGCGGACGTGAGTCCGTCTCTCGGAGTCGGGGGACTGCTCCGTCCGTTTGCGCCGGACGTCGTACGGAGCCTGAATTTGCTCGCACCGTCGGGGTTCACCGAAGGTGTTGCGGTGTATCGGGAAAGTCGGATTGATCCGGATGCGGGGCGGCTCAATGCACCGCTGTTTCAGATGAAAATGAAGGCGGCCATGCTGTCGGACGACCCGTGGAGCTTGACGCAGATGTTGGAGGCCCCCACGTACACGCAGCCATTTAACCGCCACTATAACGGTGGGGGACATGCCTTTGAGTACTTGGCCGAGCGCGGCGATTCGGTGTCGACCGATTTTTTCCGTACGACAATAGCGTGGCACAACCGCCTCCCGTTTTTTGGGCACGGCGTGTGGCTGGGGGTGAGCACCGGGCAGTTTCCCTCCGGACTTGGCAGTGAGATTCGGACTTCTCTCCGCGAACGATACCAGGCTGAGCTCGACCGGCGGCAGCCGTTCACGGGCCACAACCGGGTAGCGGGTGAGACGGGGTTGAACCACCGTCGTCCGTACTGGCTGAATGACAGCACACTGGTGGCCTACGTGCACGGCTATGACGTGCGCGCCGGGTTCTACCGCATCGACGCTCGCACGGGCCGGCGAACCCCGATTCGAGTACAGACGCTCACCGAAGATCGAACCTACAGTCTGGGGGCAGACACGTCTTCGCTTTTGGCCGGGCGGTACGTACCGGATCCATTGGTGACGCGACAAGCCATTGCGGAGGTGGAGCGTGTCGATTTGTCGGACGGATCGTCGACGCGGCTCACGGACGGTGCCCGGGCGTTTGCTCCGGTAGAGGGACCGGGGGCGTCCGTCTATGCGATCCAGAACGACGGTCCGTTCACGCGGTGGGTCCGGATTGGAGAGGATCGGTCTACGGAGGCGCTGACGCCGCAGGATGCCCGAAGCATCCGCCAGGTGGCCCCGTCTCCGAAGGACTCTACGATCGCAGTGCTCGTGAACGAAGACGGGCGACAGCGGCTCTACCGCGCTCGGGTTCCAATCGAGTCGTCGGCCCAGCTGACGCCCTGGATTGGCTTTCAGGACGCCGTCATTCACGACGTAAGTTGGGGGCCGCAGGGACGCTATCTGCTTCTTGCTGCCGATCCGGACGGCACCTCAAACGTCTTCGCGTACGACACGGAGGCGAAGCGAATGCTGAAGGTCGCGAACGTTCGCTTTGGGGCGCTGGAGCCCGCCCTATCGCCCGATCGGTCCACCGTTGCGTTCGTCAACTACCGCCACGAGCGCCACGACCTCGTGCGGATGCCGTTCCGCCCCGATTCGGCCAGCGTCGTGCCGGACTCCATTCTTTGGACGGGAACGGCCGCTTCGGTTCCGGATCGGGATCCAATTCCTGAATCGCATCCGTCCCTGGACACGACCGAGGCGCGTCCCTACGCTGCGTGGCGGCATCTCGCACCGCGAATGGTGTACCCCGTACTCGCTGGTGAAGGGGACGACGAGCCGCTGGCGTACTTGGAAGAACCGAATCTCGAAGGGCCGCTGGGTGTCGGATTCGGGCTCGGAGTGCAAGGGGCCGATCCGCTCCGGCGCTGGGCATACCAGGGCACCGCATTCTGGCAGGACGGGCGGCTGTGGGGAGAGGCGCGCGTGCAGAGCGGCGCGTTTCTGCTTCGCCCGTCAATTTCGGCGTACGACCGCCCGTTCTCCACCTTCGTTCAAGATCAGGAGGGGAATACGTTTCTGGCGGGCGTGGAGGAGCGAGGCGGTGCCCTTGGGCTGCGACTCCCGGTCACACTGCGGTCCAACGTGTACCAGACCCGATTCCGCCTTTCCCTGGGCACTGAAGTTCGACAGACTCGGGTGTTCGGGGGGCGGCTCCGGGAGCCGACCGATTTTACGACCCGAGCCACGCTGAACCCTCGGGCGGTGTTCGGGTACCGGCTGCAGCAAAACCCACGGGACCTCGTGCCCAACACCGGAATCGTGCTCGGACTTCAGGGAGAGGTGGACGCATGGACGAGTGAGGGCGGCGCAAGTCAGGGGCTCGTGACGAGCGTTGACACCTACCTGCCTGTTCTCCGCTCCAGTCATACCGGCATCCGATTGGGAGCACGAGTGCTCGCACAGAACGAAGCGTCCATCTTCGGGACCGGCTCGTTCGTCCCTCGGGGATATGAAGGAGGGTTGGGGGCCGGGTACGAGGTCGATCGCCAGCACGGCACGTTCCTGCAACTGGAAGCGGAGGTCACCCAGCCGCTCTGGTACATCGACGACGGCTTTACGCTCCTCCCCCTCTACGCGAAAGTACTGTCGGTGTACGGCTTTGCCGAGACGCTCGGCACCGTGCGCAAGGACCCGTGGCCACAGGCGCTCTCGTCCGTTGGCGGGGGCGTCAGCCTTGAGGTCCGCGTGTTCTATGGATTTGGGCTGGATCTTCGTATTGGGGCCGCGTACCGTCCCCAGACCGGTGACGTGGTGACAATTTATCGGTAATGGAGGCGTGGAATGGCATTTGTAGCGGTTCTGGTAGAGAATGTGTCGTAACGTCTGGCCCGTGAGTCCTTACGGAGAGGTGTTGAGACACGGAAATGGGTGAATGCGTCGAACCTTCCCCAAGGCGGGGCGTTCGCCCTTTGTCCACGCCAAGTCGAATTATTCAGCGCCATCCACCTTATGGAGAAGGAAAAGCTGACGTGCAAGACCTGCGGATGCGAGAGCCTGCGGCCCATGCAGGTGGTGTTCGACGAAGAGGAGGATCACGAAGTGCAAAACCTTCTCGGCGGCGAACAAGAGTCTCGCTTTTACAGTTGTCAGGTCTGCGGGGACAACTGGCTGTCGGTGAGAGAAAAGACGGCTGATGGAAGTTGTACCATCACGTTCGTTCACCAGATGGGAACGTCCCCAGTCTTGAAGCGAGTGGCCCACATGGACAATCCAGTCATCGTCTCGGACGAGAACGTAGACGAATGGGAGTACTTTAAGGGCGATGAACCAGTGGCCGAGGAAGAATGGCAGAGCACCCTGGACGATCGGCGCGAGACCTTGAAGGCGACTTGTATGAACTGACGTTGCCAGGGACTCTTTTGAGAAGTGCCGTTGCCCGGAGCATTCCCTGCTCCGGGCATTTTTGTTTGGGGGGACTACTGCAGCGCGAGGGTCGACTCGATCGCCTCCGTGAGGTCATCTCGCGTGAACGGCTTGCTCACGTACTGGTCGAAGCCCGCATCCAGGAAGTCCTCGCGGTCGCCGGGCATGGCGTAGGCAGTCAGAGCAATGGCAGGCACGTCTGCCATATCGTCACGTTCGCGGAGGAGGTGAAGAAGGTCCGTTCCGGTGCGCTGCTCGCTCAGATTGATGTCGAGGAGCAGGGCGTCAAACGATTGCTCGTCCACGGCATCGAGCGCTTCGTCTACCCCCGGTACAACAACGACCTCGAACGACTTCTTGAGCAGGTGCTCCAGAAGTAGTTGCGTTTCGGAGTTGTCTTCGACTGCGAGAATGTGAGGTTTCTCTGCTGCACTCATGAGTACGAATTACGGGTCTGAAAACCAGGACGTCGAGCGCAAGTCAGCATACGGAAACCAGCTCGTCCAGGGAAGAGCGAACCAGTCTATAGATAGGAAAGAATAAAACCGGCCCCAGTTTCAGCAGGAGACCATCCTATGGGCTCTTCGTGAAAACTAATCCTCAAGGGACGAACGGGGATAAGGGCCGACAGGGGTCGGGGAAAAATCTAGAGCAAGAATCAAACCGACGTTTCCAAAAAAGCCTCCTCAGAGTTGCCAGCGGATCTGGAGTCGAACCTCCCGTGCCCGATTGCCGTCGGTTGCATTCAGGCCTGAGCCGATCGTTTCACGATTTGGGGACCAGGTGACGCCGTATTTGGCCTCCAGGGTCAGGGAAGAAACCGGCTGGTATTGGGCGAGGAGGTACGAGCGCTGCCCCCGATCAAACAGCACCGGGACGGAAAAGCTGTAGAGCAGGTCGTGCTCGTAGGCGTACAGGCGGGCGTCGTAGCCGTCTGTGTCGAAGAATGCGATGCGGGCGTCGAATTGGAGCGACGGAAGGGGCTTGAGGCGAAGGCCCTGGTAGAGCAGAACGCCGTACGAG
>JAHENZ010000104.1 GCA_018609755.1 Salinivenus sp.
AAGAAAAGCTCGGCTTTGACGTCATCCGCGACCGACTGACGAGCAAGGTGAAGACGCCGAACGGGCAGGAACGGCTCGACGGCATGAACCCGGCCCGTACGCTCGACTGGCTGCGGGCGGAACTCACCCGCGTGGAGGAGCTCCAGGCGGCCTTTCAGTACGACGATGCCGTGCCCCTGAGCAATCTCTACGACCTGCGCGACGTGCTGCGCCGGGCCGCCCCCGAAGAGGCCTTCGTGGACCCGGAGGACCTGAAGGCCGTGCGCCTCACGATTATCTCACTGCGGCGGCTGAAGCAGTATTTCGAGCAGCGTGAGCACGACTACCCCAAGCTCGCCGCGGCGGTGGAGCGCATCACGCCGCTGCCGGACCTCGAAGAGCACATCGCCTCCATCCTCGACGAGGACGGCAGCATCCGCGACGACGCCTCGCCGGAGCTTCAGCGGCTGCGGAGTCAGATCCGGGCGAAGGAGCGAAAGCTGCGCAGCACGCTCGACGACGCCCTGCGCAACGCCATCAATCAGGGCTACGCCACCGAGGATCAGGCCACCATCCGCGGGGGACGCATGGTGATTCCCGTGCGATCCGAAGCAAAGCGGAAGGTCGAGGGCTTCGTGCACGACACCTCCGCCAGCGGGCAAACCGTCTACATCGAGCCGGCCGCCTGCCTGGAGCTCAACAACGAGGTGCGCGAGCTCAAGAGCGCTGAGCAGCGCGAGATCGAGCGCATCCTGCGGGAGGCCACGACCCACATCCGCCGCGAGACCGACGCGATGGAGGCCAATCTCCGGGCCATGGCCCAGTTCGACCTCCTACAGGCGAAGGCGCGCCTCGCCAACCGCCTCGACGCCGTGGTGCCGAAGCTCAACGATGAAGGCGTCATCGACCTCCACGAGGGCCGCAACCCCGTTCTGGAGCTCCATTTTCAGTCGCTCGACGAGGAGACCGAAACGCAAGGCCGCTCCACCGGCGAGGACGACATTCCGCCCCGCGAGGTGGTGCCGCTCGACCTCGCCCTGGGCGAGGATTTCCGCACGCTCGTGATTACCGGGCCGAATGCCGGAGGAAAAACCGTGTCCATGAAGTCGGTCGGCCTCTTCTCGCTGATGCTGGCGTACGGGATGCCGATTCCGGTGGCCCCGCACTCCTCGTTCCCGCTGTTCGACCAGATCATGGCCGACATCGGGGACGAGCAATCGATCGAGGAGGACCTGTCCACCTTCAGCTCGCACGTGTCGAACCTGCGGCACATGCTGGACGAGGCCGGCGAGAATACGCTCATTTTGATTGACGAGGCGGGCACGGGCACGGACCCGGACGAGGGCGGCGCGCTCGCGCAGGCGGTCCTGGAGCGCCTGAACGACGCCGGGGCGCGCACCATTGCCACCACGCATCACGGCACCCTCAAGGTGTACGCCCACGAGACGGAGGGCGTCGAGAACGGCTCGATGGAGTTCGACCAGGAGACGCTGCGGCCCACCTACCGCTATCAAGAGGGCGTGCCGGGCTCGTCCTACGCCTTCGAGATTGCGCAGCGCATGGGACTGGACGAGTCCCTTCTGGATCGGGCCCGCACGCTGGCGGGCGAGCAGAAGACGGCCATGGAAAACCTCATCTCAACCTTCGAGAAGCAAACCCAGGAGTTGGAAGACGAGCTCTACGAAGCCCGGAAGGCACGGGAGGAGGCCGAGAAGGAGCAGAAGCGACACGAGGAGAAGCGCCGCAAGCTGGAGCGCGAGCGCGAAGAGTTTCGCCAGCAGGCACTGGAGGAGGCTGAGCGCATCGTCGAAGACGCAAATGCCCGCATCGAACAGACGATCAAGGAAATCAAGGAGGCGCAGGCCGAGAAGGAAGCCACCCAAGAGGCCCGCGAGAAGCTGGAGGAGTACAAAGAGGATTTGGAAGAACACCGGGAAGAGGCCGCCGCTGCTGCCTCGGCACCGGACGAGCCCGAAGCAGAGGACGACGCCACAGAAGCGTCCAACGGGCAGGTGGAACGGGATCCCGACGCCCCCATCCACGAGGGCGATCAGGTGGTGGTCGACGACGGCTCCACCGAGATGGAGGTGCAGGAAATCGACGACGGCGAGGCGGTCGTTATCATGGGCTCGATGCACATGCGCGTGGAACTTGACCGGCTTACGAAGGTGGGCGGGCCGAAACAAGAAGAGCCCAAACGACACACGGACGACAATTCCACGCTGGCGGCGCTGGAGGCGAGTCCCTCAATCGACGTGCGCGGGCAGCGCGTGGACGAGGCCCGGCACAACGTCCAGCACTTCCTCGACGACGCGATTGCCGCCGGCCTCGACACGGTCGACATCCTTCACGGGAAGGGCACCGGGGCGCTCCGTTCGGCCCTGCACGACCTACTCAACGAGCGCTCCGACATCACCGACTTCGAAAAGGCCCCCATCGAAGAAGGCGGCGCCGGCGTGACGAAGGTGGATCTGTCGTAGGACCTCTAGCCGGTCGTTCTAGACCGCAAGGGGGAGTCAGTCCTACACCTACGGAATACGTGTTGTAAACAGTTGTACCATGGTAGAGGGCTAATCCGCTCCCTCCCCTCGCACGCTTACGCGGTCGGCAGACAGGCCCGCCTCCCGGAAATCGACCCGGACAACCCCGCCGTGCTCGCCTGGTGTACCGCCAACAACCACGCCTTCAGCAGAGAGACGGTCAGGGAACCTATTCCAAAGATACCGCACGTCTTTCACGAGTTCGTTCACGCGCTGAGTGGTCTCAGCGTCGAGAATGGCTTCTCCGCATACGTCGCACACCTCCGCAGGAATCCCCGTTACAACTACGACCAGGGAAGGAACAGGCGTTTGGGGGCCAACTGATATACTCTGAGTGGAGTCGCTAAATGCAATCAGGGTAGTCCCCTCCTCCAATTGTCCAGTCGGACAACTCGGACACGCCGTCGTCCGTGTATTGGTATCGTTTCGAGCCATATCAGTCTAAACGGGTCTTGTAATCATCCGCCCAGCGGTCCGGTTGATTTCGCGGATCGTAGGCCGTAATCACGAGCGTTCGCCCATGTGCCTGATCAGCCGCGACCACGTGGTATATAATATCCAAGTTCGGGCTGACATCAATATCTGGAAAGTCATGGTATAGGAGGTAACGCGCTTCTTCGTGGGTCTCATACTCCTCAATCACTTTCCCGTTTGCCAATGCCTCCTCAACGAAGGATTGAGAAATCCCTCGTTCATCTAGTCGCTGAACCGCATGGGCAGTATACGCGATGTTGTCGAGGTAGGGCACAAATGACAGGTGACATGGTCACGAATCATCAGGGAATCGATAATAGGACCTGTACCCTTTAGTCGTTCCCTCCGTCTTTACGAGTAGTCAACATCCTCGATACATATCCGGGGCACTTACAACCGTACTTGATTCCGACTCAAGAGACGATGCCCGAAGTCTGATTCCTCCAACTGTGCGGCCTTTGCCCCCGATCAGAGTCACAACCCGCTACTCAGACGGCACGCTTTCATACGGCCCCGTCCACGTGCTCGGCGTCCGGCGAAACGGTTCCTTGCAGGTGCACGACCCGCTGCGGAAACGGAATCTCAATGCCGGTCTCGTCGAAGCGGGCCAGCGCGCGGCGGTACACGTGATCCCGAACCCGTCGTTTTCCACGAGGACCGTCGATCCACGCCAGCACTTGAATTTCCACTGCGCTGTCGTCCAGTGCAGTAACGTTCACCTCCGGGGCCGGCTCGGACAGAATCCGGTCGTGTGTGTGGAGGATCTCATCCAGAATGTCTGTAGCCCGATCCAGGTCCGCCCGGTACGACACCCCAATCTGCATCTCGATGCGGGTCTTCTGCTCGGGAAGCATGTGGTTCACGATCACCTCTTTTCCGAGCACGTCGTTCGGGATGAGGACAATCTCGTTGTCTCGGGTGCGGATGACCGTCTTGTGGAGATTGATTTCGAGCACGTCGCCAACATAGTCGCCGACTTGAATCCGGTCCCCAACTCGAAAATTCCGATCGGCCGTGAGGGTGATTCCGGTGAGCACATTCGACAGGATCGTCTTGGCCGCCAGGGCCACTGCCAGCCCCACGATGCCCAGCGAGGCGACAAAAGCCGTCACCTGAATGCCCAGCTCCCGAAGAGCAATGAGCAGCCCCGCCATCCAGATCACGTAGACGGCTGTCAGGTCCAGGATGCGAACGATCCGCTCATCAACGTCGGTGTCCGTCCGCTCGGCGAGGGGCAGCCCATACTCTCGAATCAGGTGTTTCACCAGACTCGCAAGAATCCACGTCCCCGTCACGATGATGACGGCACGTTGCGCCCCGTCCCACGCCCCAAACTGCTCGCGGACACGGGGCAGGCGGTACAGGGCGTAGTTCACCGACACGAGCGCAACCATCAGGCTCATCGGCGGCCCCAGCACACGCAGCACCAGACCGTCGAGGCGGTAGCGGCCCCGGTCGCCCCGAACGCCCAGCCACTGGAAGAGGTGATAGAGCAAATAAGCCCCCACGACGCCCGCGGCGACGATCAGGAGGGACACGAGAATCGCATTGACCGACACAGACGACATGGGAGAGCGGTCCGGCGTTGAGACAGATGTAAAGAGGCGGATACGTCATACCTCTGGAGAGAAAAAAAGTCCCGTCGCCAACCGTCTCCCCTCTGTACCGCCGCTAAATAGGGCACTCGGAAGGGGACTTCGTGAATACGGCGCCGAGACGGGGCTCTCAGGAAACTGCACGCCTGTTGCCGGGTGCACTCTGCACATCAACTGCGTCATCACGTAGTGTCTCCCTGCCGAGTTGGATGTCTCTCCTCGTTGCCGGACAGTCACTCAGAGGTGAGGCATCTTCAATACAGAACGGCTACACCAACATGCAAAAGGGCAAACTTAAGTTTTTCGATACCTCTCGCGGATTCGGCTTCATTGAGCCGCTCGACGGAAGCGAGGACGTATTCCTCCACGCAAACAACATCTCGGGCATGACCTCCGGCGACGACCTGCGGGAAGGCCAGACGATTGAGTACGAAACCGAGCAGACGGAAAAGGGCCTCAGTGCCCTCAACGCTTCTCCGGCCGACGAGGAGACCAGTGGTGCATACTAACCACACGCGATGCCGCTCTCAGGTCTCTTGAGACGCATCGCCATTCGGCAACAGAGATGACGGCCCGTTCCGCCCCCGGAACGGGCCGTTTCTGTTTGAAGTCCAGAACCGAGGACACTATGCGTCGGTCTCCGCTGCGTCGTCTACGTCATCCGTCAGGACCTTCGCCTTCACCTCCTCCAGGTACTCGATGGCCGCCTCCCACTCCTCCGGCAGATCGGGATCCTCGAAGATCGTCTCCTTGATCGCCCCCATCGCCCGGTTCTCGCGGCCCGTCAGCCGGTCCTGCATGGCGTCGAACAGTTCGCCCCGCCGCAGCGCCTCGTCCTTGATCTCCATCAGGTAGTCGTACGCCGCGTCGTGCTCGTTGGCGATCTCGCCGTCGAGGATGGCCTCACGGATCCACGTCTTGGCGACGCCCACGGCCACTCCCTCCTCAATGCCGAGCGTCTCCATGATCTCGTAGCCGTCCACCGGCGGCTCGAAGTTGCGGAGACGGTCCTTCTCCTCTACGATCTCCATCTTCTCCTCCACGCGGTCGAACGCCTTCAAGTAGCGGCGGCGCCGACGGGGATTGCCGGACGTCACGTCCGAGCGCACCAGCGTCATGAGGTCGTCAATGTCGTCGCCGGCCTCGTACAGCAGGCGGCGCACGGCACTGTCCGTCACGTCCTCATCCGCCAGCGCGATGGGTCGCAGGTGTAGGCGCACGAGCGTCTGCACGTAGTCCATCCGCTCGTCGGTGGGCAGGCGCCACTTGCGGAAGAGATCCGGAATCATGCGGGCGCCCTTGTCCTCGTGGCCGTGGAAGGTCCAGCCGTCTTCGGGATCGAAGCGCTTGGTGTGCGGCTTGGCGATGTCGTGCAGGAGGGCCGCCCACCGGAGCCAGCGCGTCTCCTCGCCGGGGCGATCGGACGTGCGCTCCGCCACGTTGTCGAGCACTTCGAGCGTGTGGTAGAAATTGTCCTTGTGGTCGCGGCCATTGACGACCTCAACTCCCTTCAACCGCTGCAGCTCCGGCATAAAGTGCTCCAGCACGCCGGATGCCTCTAGCATTTTGAATCCGATCGACGGCGTGTCCGCCTCCAGAATCTTGTGCAGCTCCTCTGTAATGCGCTCCTGACTAAGAATCTCGACACGGTGGGCCTTCGTCCCCATGGCGTCGAAGACGCGATCGGACACGCGAAACTCCAGCTGCGTGGCGAAGCGAGCCGCCCGAATCATGCGGAGCGGATCGTCTTCGAAGGTCTCTTCCGGATCGAGGGGGGTGTCGATCGTTTCGCGGGCCAGGTCGCGCCGCCCGTCGAACGGATCGATGAGCTCGCCGAAGCGGTCCGGCGACAGATAAATTGCCATTGCGTTGACCGTAAAGTCGCGGCGGTACTGGTCGTCCTCCAGCGTGCCGTCCTCTACGATGGGCTTTCGGGAGTCGGAGCGGTAGCTTTCCTTGCGGGCAGCCACAAACTCCAGTACGAGGGCGTCGTCTGCGTGGTCGTCGGGCAGTGCCTCCTCGGCGGGAATGCGGATGGCGGCGGTGCCGAAGTTGGGATAGACGTGTGCGGTGTGGCCGCCCAGCTCCTCCGCCACCGCCTCGGCCAGCTCGATGCCGGTCTCCGGCCCCACGGTCACAAAGTCGAGGTCGGTGGTGGAGCGGCCCAGAAGAACGTCGCGCACCATGCCCCCTACGGCGTACGCCTCAATGTCCTCGCGCTCGGCCACCCGGCCAATCGTGCGCAGGATGGAGTCGTAGGGCACCGTGCGCAGCCGGTCGGCCAGTGAGTGAATGTCGTCGTACGAACGAACCTCTGTCATGCCACAGAAACGTGAGTCGGAATCGTCGGGCGCGAACTGTACAGACGCCCGGACCGGGCGGTTCGTTCGGCGGGGGACGGCAATTTTGCCCGCAATTTGCGGGGAGGACCGATGGGACTACGCGTCGGCCCGCTCAAAGGCCTGAATTCGCTCATCGGCCTCTTCCCGCGTGCGGACGAACGCAACCTGATCGTCAAGCCCAATTTTCTCGATGAAGGCCCGGAGCCCTGGATGGGGCGACTTGCCGCCGTTCACAAACACGCAGAGACCGGGATTGGCGTCGAAAATGTGGGCAATGAAGTAGAACAGCGGCCCGACGGCCTCCGCCTCGAAGAGAATGACCTCCGAATAGACGGCCAGCATGGTGAAGTCTTGTGGAAGTGAGGTGAGCACGTCCGGCAAACCGGCCAGCTCCCGATGCACTTCGTCCCCGGCCACCCTGCCCTCGAGATCAAAGAGGAGGTGCGGCGCCTGCTCTTGCGTGCGATAGCGAATCATGGACGTGGCAATCTCAACAGAGGCCAATGCGGTCCGAAATTGAGGTGGAAATGGAAATGTGACACTCCTACAGAAGTTCTAACGAGCGATGGACGCAATCTTGTGAAATGGAGTGTCTGACGAGTCATCCTACGACTCACGGTATAGCGTGTCGGCGGCGCAAGGTTGAGAGAAGAAAAGCCGGGATGCGGAATGCGGGACTGCGGGACACCCTCCGCCTCCTTCGCGTCAGTGTCTGGGCCATTCCTCATCACGATTCACAACACGGTCCAGGTGTCGACGATCTGCTCCCCGTCGACGACGTAGAGCCGCGGCTGGGTGGCAACGGCGACGCAGGCGTGATTCGGCACGATGCGCAGCCGGTCACCCACCGACACGTCCGCGGCCCCCGGTCCTTCGAGCCACCCGTGCTCCTCGGACAGCCGCGCCACGCGCAGATCTGGGTGCGGCGTCATCGATGCGGGATCCTGCAGCACGAGTCCGTACCCGTCGGTGCCGTAGCCCGTATCCGTCGTGAACACCTTCTTCCCCGCATCCACGAACGCTCGATCTGGGCCGTCCGGGCGCTCTTTGGTGCTCACGACGGTCGTATGAACAGTGAGAGCACAGTCGTCCCACGTTGCCGCCCCGAGGGCCACCTGCATGGCGTCGTGCATTACGTAGTTGCCGGGGCGAATTTCGGTCACCCGAAAGTCCTCGTGTTCGGCGTTCTCGAACCTGGCCATCGTGGGCGTCGAGCCGATGCTGATCTCGAACGCACCGGGGGCGACGCCGGGCACGTCGGCGTCGACCAGAGCGGTCGCCATCTCCAGCATCCGATCCCGCTCCTGCCGGGCCGCGCGCCGTAGGGCCTCCGTTTCGGACTCGTTGCCGGACGGTCCGTCGTAGGCCTGCCCGGCGTGCGTGAG
>JAHENZ010000105.1 GCA_018609755.1 Salinivenus sp.
CGCGTCGAGAGGTAAACCTTCGGCACGAATGAAAACACTAAGGTTTTCAGTCTCCGGGAGGGTTATCGGGGTCGTGACCCCGCGCCCCCAGCCGGAGACTCAGCGATTCCCTGCTGATTCGTGAAAAAGGGTCGGTCACAGGACCTGATCTTAGTCGATCAGAACCTCACACCTCCCCAGCCTGCGTTTGCCGGACCCCGAACCGCGTCATGCGGTTAGGGGTCCGTCTACGCTACCCCATGAACTTATCCAGGTTGCCTCATGCAACTTGGATAAGTGGGGGGCCGTAAGGCCCCCCCTCTGGGGTAACCCTCGCACGGACGGGGTGCTAACAAGTTGCGCTCCCGGTCTACTCCGGGGAGGTCTGCTAACGTAGTTAGCCTGCCCCCCCGGAGCCGTGCGCCAACATGAGGGGGCCTCTCTCACAGCGGACAAGTCCGCTGTGCCGGCCCCCGGCCTCACAAGCGCGTCAGCCGGACGCTGGCCTCTCTACCAAGTCAGCCGGACTCTCACCCCAAGCCCCCGAGCAATCAACATTCCCGGAGGGTCGGTTTCTCGGTTTGCAGAAGGTACGATCCTATATATTCTGTAAGTGTTGCTTCGTAATCGGTGGGACGGGGGTAATATAGATTTATGAATAATTTCAGCCACCAAAACCACCGGGCCCGGTCTATTTATGACGGGGGTCCAGAGCCACCAAGACCGTTTAAGGAGGAGCCTGTTTTTGGAACCTGCAGAGTCAGTAATACCCACTGAGTCTTCCGGCAAATTAAATGGTTTTGGTGGCTCCGGTTCCGGCCTCGCAGGTTCCCCGGAACCGGACCATTCTTTCATTGAGCGCCCGGACCTCTGGGACACATGGCCCAGAAGTAAGCAGGAATTCTGGGACCACTTAGTAGAACGCCTTCCTAAACATAAGACCCCACGAGTTACGCTGAACGTCTCACAGATAGCGAGAGACTACGAGTGTTCGCGCACGTGGGTTCAACAATGCCTCGATTTCTTTGTTAGGTGTAATCTACTTTCGCGCCTCGACGAGTGCGACAGGGGGCCGAGGGAGTACCGCGTCCATTGGGACCTGCGAGAGAAGGAGGTCCCGGACCTTCCGTTCTTATTTTCTTGGGGGGGTGCAACAAGTTTTAAGATTTCAAGTAAACGCAGAAATTCCATCTCAGATGAAGACCCAACCCGTTCTCTAACCGACTCAGAGAAGCATCAAACCATGAAAAGACTGCGTCTACAACTGACCGGGAAGGTTCAAGAGGCAACGATCACGGCCTTTGGGTCTTTTCTCTGGTCTACCGATCCCAGCCTTTGGTTAGTCAGGAAGTGCTACGAAGAGATTTTTGTAGTAAACCTATCACTTAATGAGAGGTCGGAGGGGGGGGTGCAACCTTATCTTTTCGGATTGGCGAGGAAATGGCTTAATGACGTTCTAACCCGGCTAAAACGGCAATATCGGTCTGAGATCGAGGAACGCCGGAGGAAACAGAAACGCCGGGAGGAATCGACGAGTGTACCATCCAGTTGTATTGAGAAACTGAAATCTAACGGAGTGATTGACGATGGAAGAACTACTAATGTCGCTTAGTTCAGGGACCGTGGTAGGGGTAGGTTCTTTCTTAGCCCACAACGTAATTCCCCAGAGGTGGCAGTTTTGGGCAAAGGACGACAATAATATAGGCCGTTTGGTGGGGAAATTCTTCGAGAAGATAGCTAAGGACGTGATCTCAGACGGGGAGCTTGACGGTGATACCAGAACCGAGTCTTGAGACTATGGCCGTCGCGGGCTTTATTATCAATTTACTTGCGCTTATAGGGGTATTCGTTCAGGTCGGGCGTATTCTATCGCGCTTAGACCACGCGATCAGTTTAGCCCAGAACGCACATAACCGAATCGATTCGGTTTTGTTGGGTGAGGAAACGTGAAAATTGAATCCGCTAATTTGGACGATTCGCCGGGGCAACTCCCACGCAATTCCCAGCGGTCAGAAAGCAGAACACCGCACCGACCGCACAGCCGAACCCCGGAGGAACCGGGAGTAAACGCCGGGCAGATCGAGACAAACGGAGTGCGACAGGACCGGAATAGACGGGAAACCGGAGCTTTTCTCGGGAAATGCTCGAGAAGAGCGGAGGGTCCGGTGGGTCCAGAAGCAGGAGCGGAGGTCTAAGCCCGTGGCGATCTCGGTGGACATTCAGACACTTGAATCGTCCGCTCTATTAGCGTCAGCTATTCTCTCCGGTCTGGAGGAATGGCGACAGCAAGGCCGACTCGATCCCCTGAGCCTCGACCTCGCCAGAAGCCTACCGCGGATGACGCGATCCGTGGGGTGTGTGTTGGCCTGGACAAAATTACGGTGGTCCGATGCACATCTATTTGATCAGGAAACTGTATTTAAGACAGAGAGTTTCGAGGTACAGGTATCTAAGACCGGGCAGGTGCGCGAGATCGACCCCATACGGCCTGCAGGCGATCCGTCGAGGTTCGACGCGGTGCCGGACTCCGCGCTGTTGGATATATGCTCTTACTCTCAACTAAACAATGAAATTCACCGCACACGCGCAAAACTTGGGATTCATATTCCCGGTATATCGAAGGACGGGACCCACTCATTCAGACACCTTCACGCCTCGTGGATGAAGTACCAGGGCTACACTCTTGAAGAAATACGGGACTTTTTTGGTCATCAGGAGAAGAGCGTAACCGATCAATACGTGCATGAAAGCATCGAATTTGGGGTTTAAGCCGGGTTTGCCGTTCGCTAATCAGGAAATAGAGCGAATTCTAAGGTGATCCCCGACCCATTAATCATTCAATCGGGCTGAGAGCCAATGGCTAATCTGGAAGAAGGATTACATGGTGGTGTGAACGGGAAATTAGGGAATATAGTCTACCAGACAAACCACGGAAACGGGGAAATGGAGATCGTAGCAAGGTCGAAAGCCACGCGGTCCAGTCCCGACGATCCGAAAATGAAAGAACAACGCGAGAAGATCAAAGTTGCTCACGCAGAGTGGGAGAAGTTGGCCCAAGGGGTCCGGGACCGGGCGAAACGTGCATCATGGCAGGGTGAGACTGCGCGGACTAAATATATTAGAACGGTGAACCCCTACATCGACGATCAAGGGAACCTTGAGAGGCAACCGGACTGGATTCTCAAAATCAGGCGCGAGATAAAGGAAGACCCCAACGAGATCCTGAACGGGGACCTAATCACAAGTTTCGAGGAAGATAACTATAAAGAGTTCTGGGAAGGTGGGACTGTCCTTAAAAGGTATTCGGACATAGTTTTCAGCGGTAATTATGCTTTAGGTGACGCAGACAAGGACCCGTCGCATTTTGTAAGTGATGATGATAATAAAGCGGTATATGACCGCTACCCACAGCCGGGGGAGGAACTACGGTTTAAGATATATTTCCCCGAATACGCCGGAGGGTCTAAGTGGGTCGGTTGGGGGGTAAAGAGTGACTTAACGCGTATCCTCTTTTCGTTTGACCCGTCGAATTCTACTTATGGGATAAATATTGCCGGGGGGGGGAAGGACGTACTGAATGAAAATATACCGAGGGAAGAATGGATAGAGGGCAGAATGCAAATTCAGCCTGACGGGGGAGACTGGTATAGGGCACAATTTTTTGGTGGTGAAAATTTCGATTCGCCTATATTGAGTCGGTGGACAGAGATTGAGGAAGGGTCCGATAGACCCCCAAGCCTTAATGTGTTCCTTAACACAAACTTTGGTGTACGGTTAGATCAATTGACAGCAGTTGAGATTTAAGAGGAAGGAGGTGAGAAATAATGGCTAAGATCGAAGGAGGTTTGCACGGAAAGCCGAAGGGGAGCGTTGCTAACATAACGTACTCCGAGGCCCGAGGCCGAAACGGGAAGATCACGACGGCCAGACAGAAGGTTGATCCTGCGAATCCGCAGACATCAGCACAGCAAGACCAGCGAAACAAGTTCACGGAAGCTCAGAACTTGGTCCAGCGGATTGGTGCTGATATCTATCAGGGTGACTTTAACCGTGCCGTTAGTGATCTGCCGGGCTTTCAGAGTCTCCAGAAGATTTTCTTGGACAACATCGATGCTAGTGGTGTTGTGTCGGTACCTGCAGACATTAATCTGGGGAGCCTTGACCATCTGCCGAACCTAAGCATGACGCTCGCTACGAGTTCTCCGCATATTTCTCTGTCTTACGATTCGGGAACAGGAGACCTCGGGACGACTAGTGACGTGATCGTCGCGTCAGCGTTCAAAGCGAGTCTTGAAGGTGACGGGACCCGAGGTTATGTGGAGTCCGTAGGAACTAAGACCAGATCGGACAGTCCTATTACTCTGGATATGTCCGAGATCACGTCAGGAGACACCGTGATCTCTATGGTATATGTCCGAGGTAAGGACTCAGCCGAGGGTCTGCTTTCGAGTGCCGTGTTCCTTAGCGGAACCGCTTAATAACCAGTTGTGAAGGAAGGTAAACTGGTCGGGACAGCGGATGACATGGCAAGTAGTGACGCCCGAGGGGGCCGAGTGAACGCGCAGTTTTCCGCTGATAGATTTATCCAGGAGGAAGAGAATTGCTCACCTTAATCGACCTCACCCGAGGTATTAACTCATTGGCGCTTATTCGCTGGGCTAATCTCAACGGTGAGGAAATAGACGGTTATATTCGGATGTTTTCAGGTTGGGGAGAACCGCGCCGGGTGAACTTCGCCCACGCGATCGGAGAGGAACCAACCTTTCTATCTTGGGGCCAGAGATGCACGGAGTGCAACTGGGAGACTTACGAGAAGGAGCTTAACAGCACGATCTGCGCGAAGTGCGGAGAACGCACGGCGATCAAACAGGTATATTGGGGAAGCATCGAAGAATGGAAGCGCGAGAACGACAGACTCACCTTCCGCTATTCAGCCCACCCGTTCTGATCGAAGGAACGCCGTATTCTCCAAGTTTGGAGAAACGAACGACACCCGAGGGAAATAGTACGGGTACTTTGCCCATTCAGGGCAGATCAAGAGGTCCGAGCGCACACCTTACACAGACGCTGGGGCCAGAAAATCAAACTTGATTACCCCCTGAGAGAGGAAGGAATCGACGCCGAAGGGGTCCAGAGGCTAACCGAATCGTTCAGTCCAATGATTCGAGGTACCGCAGGAAGTCATACGCTACGGGTTCGTCATCCTGCTGAATCTTGAACTGGTCATATCTGACGAGGCCGTGATGTATCAGGTCCCGGATTAATTCGCTTTTCGTACAGCCGAGATCATCAGCCACAGAGTCCACGGCTTCATACTGCCCATCACGAAAACGAAGTGTTCGTTTATTAATCTAAGACACCCCCATAGAAGAGAAATGGTATGTTTTTGTCATGCGAATTGTACATCAATTCCGCTGTTTTGCATCAAGAGCCCCCCCCGGTATACCGGGCCCCCCCGCAAGGGGGGGGACCCACGACCGGAGGGGGACAGGGGGGCTACGCCCCCCGGACGTACCCCCGGGCCTTCCCTCGTCGTGACTGCGGGTTCCTTAGGGGGGATGTGTCCCTTCCTCCCTGCGGTCGATTCATCGCGCGGTGC
>JAHENZ010000106.1 GCA_018609755.1 Salinivenus sp.
CATCGAAGAGCTCCACAATCATACCGCCCTTGATGCGGCGGACGATGGTACCTTCGATAACTTCCTCGTTCTCATAAATCTCCTCAACTCGCTGCCAGCGGCGGACCTTGTCGGCCTGCTCTTTCGACAGCACGAGTTGACCGTCCCGGTCTTCCTTTCGCTCCAGATAGACCTCGACTGTATCTCCGGGGCGAAGCTCCTCATCCCCAAATTCATCGCGAGGGACAATGCCGTCACTTTTGTAGCCAATGTCAACGACGACGAAGTCTTCATCGACCCGAAGAACACGGCCCTCGACGATATCCTGCTCGCGAACGTCGATCGCCGTTTCGTCGATCAACGCCCGGAATTGGTCGTACACAGGGTCGTCGGAGTAGGTCTGCTCTTCTTCTTCCAACTCGTCGAGCGACACCGTACGACCATAGGTTTCTCCCGTAAAGCCCTGGTCCTCTTCCGTCCGTTCGAGCTCTTCGAGCGAAATGGACGGAGCCGCGGGCTCATCAATTTCCGATACGTCGACCTCTGCCTCATCCCCGGTGGGAATGTGCATGTCCTTCGCCGCAGCTTCGACGGCCTCCTCGAGGAGACGGCTGACAAACTGGGGCTGCTTGACCGGATCTTCAGCGGCAATCTCATCCCGTTCGTCCGCGTCCTCCGACTCCTCGGCATCGGACGGCTCGGGATCTTCGGGTTCGACGTCGGAATCCGAAGCCGTATCGGCAGGCTCCCCGCCGTCGCCGGACGCTCCCTCGGATGCATCCTCATCGGATGTCGGCGGGGCTGCGTCAGACGGCTCGGCCGCGTCCGTCTCCTCCGCGGAAGGATCAGCTTCCGCCGAAGACGGTGCTGCCTCGTCGGCAGCGGACTCTGTAGAAGCGTCGTCTCGGTCTTCTTCTGGTGTCGCTACTTGTTCTTGTTTTTCTGCCATGTATGTTGTCGTTGATTAGTGAATGCTGTGGCTGAGACCTCCAGAACAGCATACTGATTTGTATTGCGTACGCCTGGCGCGCACGACAAGGAATGAACGTTACGAATGCTGAGAGTCCCATCTCGAGCAGCATGTACATCCGCCGAGATGAGTACAGAGGACGGGACCAGGGGTCTTCGGGACCATAAAAAAAGCAGTCCCTCCCGTCATCTGTGGGCTGGACAGCCCTTTAATAGAGGTCCCGGCGTCTACGTTCCCGATTACTGCCGCGCTTTAACGCGATCTACGACAAACGCAACCTGCTCGTCGATCGTCTTCTCGGTTGTGTCCAACGTAATTGCGTCGTCGGCCCGGCGAAGAGGCGCAATGTCTCGGTTGCGATCCCGCTCGTCGCGATCCCGGATCTCTTGACGCACCTCCTCTAGGGAAATGGATTTTCCCTCCTGCGAATACTCCCGATACCGGCGCTGGGCACGCTCTTCGACATCGGCCACCATGAAAACCTTTAGGTCTGCCTCCGGGAAGACGACCGTTCCGGTGTCTCGCCCATCCAGGATTACGCCGCCGTGGTGCTGCTCCTGCTCAAATCCAATGCGACGTTGCTCTTGCACCATCCGCTCGCGAACAGGGCGAAGCGTCGAGATCTGACTTACGACAGACCCAACTTCCGGCGTTCGAATCTTTTGGGAGACCTCTTCCTCGTCCAGAAAGACTTGCATCTGTCCGTCCGACGGGTAGCGAACCTCCACGTCAAGGGATGGGAGCACGCGGTCGGCTGCGTCAGTCGTAGGCTCGGCATCCGCACGCAGAAAACCCAGCGCGACCGCACGATACATGGCCCCGGTATCCAAGTACACGAATTGGAGACGCTCCGCAACCCCCTGGGCTGTAGTGCTCTTGCCGGAGCCGGCGGGGCCGTCAATGGTTATGATCACGGTCTATTGATCCATCTGGTTGACTCAAAAGTCCACTCGTCGAAGTGGAGCGAGTTTAGTTGCTCACGTCCTGGGTCCCCACGTCTCGACTCACCACTGTGATCGGCTCCGGGTACTTGATGGGGCCGATCCGCGTACGAATGGTGGGCTGAACTCGTAGCTTCACGTTGGTTGGCGGTCCCTCGCCCCCCACGGACGCTGCGAGATCGACGAGCCCCCGAAGATTCTCGTCGAAAAACCGCACCAAATCCAAATTGATGTCGATGGGCACGTCCGTTGGAGTCCCCGGAGGCAAGGTGACCTCCTGATCGAAATTTCCATTGACCGTTTCCTTATCGTCCAACAAGAGCGTCCAGTCCATCTGTGTGAGGCGAGCACTCACAGTATTGGACTCCGGATTCGTCGCCTCCATGTGTAGGGTAAAGGAAAGCGGAAGTTCTCCTTGAGATAGAGTCGACGTAAGACGGGCCACGTCCATGGCCCCGAGGTCGCTAAACGATTCGAGCCGACGAAGATTGACGCCTGCGAGCTGAGCGTTCGTCGCCCGATCAATCCGAAAGTCAACGTCTTTCAAACTCCGAACTTCTCGGAGCGTCTGGCAGGAAGAGACCAACACCGCCCCCAGTCCAACCATCAACAGAAGAATCCAGGGCCGAAGACGAACCGTTCGCTTGAACATGAGAGTCATAATAAGGAAACAGAAGTTGGCGCGAGAGAGTGCACCGTGCAGAATAAAGGACTCTTTTCGAGGTATAGCGATCCACGCCGAATACGGTCACCAGTCGCTCCCCTTCCCACGTCCGAGCAACGCCCAGCAGTATTTGCTGGAATCCACAGAATTCCCATTCTTTAAATCTCTCGATCAGTCGCATTATGCGCAAGCTGAGTTGGGATGAAATCGAGCGTCCCGCCCCGGACGAGGTCCACGAACTGCCAAAGCATCCAGTTCGACTGGTCGTCCACAACGTCCGATCTATCCACAACGTGGGGTCCATCTTTCGGACATCGGACGCTGCCCGGATCGAACACGTACATCTCACAGGCTTCACGGGCACCCCGGAGCACAAGGACCTCCACAAAACGGCCCTGGGCGCTCAAGATTCGATGGCGTGGAGCCAACACGACGCTCCTCTCCCGCTGCTTGACGATCTTCGAGCGCAGGGATACACCATCGCCGTCCTCGAGCAAACCGACCAGTCCCATCCTCCAGCTCAGGTCCCGCCTGATGCCTTCCCGCTCTGCCTCATACTGGGCAACGAGGTGCGCGGAGTGGACGACGACATTGTAGAGGTCGCCGATATAGCGTTAGAACTGCCGCAGTACGGCGCGAAGATCTCGATGAACGTTGGTGTTGCATACGGGATTGCCGTGTACGACTTGATCCGACGGGCCCGCTCCCTTTTCGGACCGCCTGAGGAGTAGAATCGTAAAAGATCCGTACCTCAATGCCTCCCATACTGCACCAGCGCTATGTCTTCCGAGGAGCCCCCATCGTCGCTGTTTGACGCTTTTCCGCCCATCTCCGACGAGGAGTGGAAATCTAAAATTGCGGACGACCTCGGGACCTCCTCTCCCCAGGACGTTCTCCGCTGGGACTCAATCGAGGGCATCTCTCTCCCCGCCTACCTCCGGCAAGATGACTGGGAGATCCGTTCGCACGTCCAAACTGAGGGCACTGCCTCCCCTCTAGCAACCCCCGACGCCTCCCCCGCGAATGGCTGGCGCATCCGACAGGACCTCTGGCACTCGGACCTGGACGAAGCCCGCTCGCTTGCCGAGGACGCCCTGCAGAGCGGGGTAACGGACCTGGGCCTCATCCTCGCCCCCCACGTCGGTCGCGGGGGCCGTCTGCCGCTACACTCCCCCGCCGACCTCTCGACGTTCCTCGATGATCTCCCGAATGAAGAGTACGCGATCCACCTCGACAAAGGCGTGGGCGCCGCCGCTCTTGGGAGTGCCCTTCGCGTGTTGCAGAACCGAGACGAACTTGCGTCTTCGCTCCAGGGAACGCTTGGGTTTGATCCTATCGCGGCCTTGGCTCGCGGGACCGTCCCAACCGTGGATTCCGCTTTTGCCCTGTCGTCTGATCTCCTCTCGGCCTCAAGTTCCCCCTCACTGCGATCGCTGAGCCTCGACTTCCGTCCCTACCATGAAGCGGGGGCCTCAGCTGTTCAAGAGTTGGCCTACGGGCTCGGGGCTCTCACGGAATCCCTGTCACAATTGCTGGAGCGAGGGGCGTCACTTCCAGACATTCTCCCGCACCTTCACGTTCAACTGTCTGTCTCGACGAGCTACTTCGTCGAAATTGCCAAACTCCGTGCCCTCCGCCTCCTGGTGCCGCAAGTGATCGAGGCGTTTTCCGAAAAAACGGGAGCATCCATCATGTACGAGCCCACCGATCTTCTCGTGCAGGCCGAAACGTCCCGCCGCTCCGAAACGCTGTACGATCCACACGTCAACATGCTACGGGGGACGACCGAAGCGATGGCCGCTGTCATCGGCGGGTGCGACGTTCTAAACGTCCGCCCCTACGATGCGTGCTTCCGGCCCCCCTCCTCATTCGGCACGCGCATCGCCCGCAACGTCCAGTTGATTCTGGAGCACGAGGCGCATTTCGACGTCGTGTCTGATCCGGCCGCAGGAGCGTACTACCTGGAGGCTGCGACCGATCGACTGGCCCAACGTGCGTGGGAGACATTTCAGTCTGTGGAGGAAAAAGGCGGACTGCTCCAGCAATTGCGCGAGGGGGCAGTACAGTCCCAAATCGAACAGGTCCGCCGGCAGCGCCGAGAGGATACCGATCGGAGAGAACGAGTGCTCGTTGGAACGAACCACTACCCGAACCCTGACGAGCGGCGACTCGATGACATTCAGGTAGAGGTTTTTTCTTGTAATAACGGAAGTGGTGAGACGACCGAAGGTGTCGAGGTTTCGCCTGAGGCTTTTCAAGCGGACCTCGAAGTCGATCCGGACTTGACCGCTCTCGTAGAAATGATTGGGACGGGCTCGACCGCCGTGCAGCCCCTTCCCCGCTTCCGTCTCGCTGAGGGCATTGAGGAAGTCCGATTACGGACGGAGCATTTCGTGGATGAGGGAGGCGAGCGTCCCACCGTCCTCCTCGTTCCCCTCGGCCCCACTCGCCCCCGCAGCGCCCGGGCCACCTTCGCCCGCAACGTGTTCGGCGTCGCCGGCTTCGAGATCCTGGAGCCCCTGAAGTTTGATTCCGTCGAGGACGCCGCTCAGGAGGCTGTAGACTCGGATGCCGACCTCCTGGTCCTCTGCAGTGCAGATGACTCGTATCCGGATCTCTATCCGGCTCTCCGCGAAGCCCTCTCCGCACGCGATCACTCTCCCCTGCTCATCGTGGCTGGCTCTCCTGACAAGGTCGCACTCGACCTCCCGGCTGAGGACTTCATTCACAGCGGAAGCCCCCTGCGCGAGACACTTGAAAACGTCCAGCGGCGTCTCGGCCTCCATACTTCTTCTGACGCAGACGCCTAACCTGCTACTTCTCTCCTTCTCTCCCCTAGATCATGCGTCCGGATTTTCCCAGCATCGACTACGACCCGCCAACCGAGTCGGGAGATGAACGCCCCGACAACGTGTGGTCCACGCCCGAGCAGATTGAGATTTCTGCCGCGTACGGTCCCGACGACGTAGCAGACCTGGACCACCTCGACTATGCCGCTGGTCTGGCCCCCTTCCTTCGAGGGCCGTACTCTACGATGTACAACTACCGCCCGTGGACCATCCGGCAGTACGCGGGCTTCTCGACGGCCGAGGAATCGAACGAATTCTACCGGAAGGCCCTGGCGTCGGGACAGAAGGGCCTGTCCGTCGCCTTCGACCTGGCGACGCACCGGGGCTACGACTCGACTCACGATCGCGTTCGCGGTGACGTCGGCAAAGCGGGCGTCGCCATCGACAGCGTCGAAGATATGAAGATCCTCTTCGACGGGATTCCGCTGGACGAGATGTCGGTCTCGATGACCATGAACGGGGCCGTCCTGCCCATTATGGCTTTCTACATCGTGGCTGCCGAGGAGCAAGGGGTCTCCCACGAGGCGCTCACGGGCACCATTCAGAACGACATCCTGAAGGAGTTCATGGTGCGCAATACCTACATCTATCCGCCGCAGCCGTCCATGCGGATTGTGGGCGACATCTTTGCCTACTGTGCCGAGGAGATGCCAAAATTCAACGCGATCTCCGTGAGCGGCTACCACATGCACGAAGCCGGAGCCCCGGCCGATCTGGAGCTGGCATACACGCTGGCGGACGGGCTCGAATACCTTCGCACTGGGCTCGATGCGGGACTGGGGATTGATGATTTTGCGCCCCGAGTGTCCTTCTTCTGGGCCATCGGGATGAACCACTTCATGGAAATCGCGAAGCTGCGGGCCGGGCGGATGCTGTGGGCCAAACTCGTGAAGCAGTTTGGGCCGGACAATCCGAAGTCGATGGCCCTCCGGACCCACTGTCAAACGTCCGGCTATAGTTTGGCCGAGCAGGATCCCTTTAACAACGTGGCGCGCACCACGATCGAAGCCCTCGCTGCCGTCTTTGGGGGAACGCAGTCCCTCCACACGAACGCTCTCGACGAAGCGATCGCATTGCCGAGCGACTTTGCGGCCCGGATTGCCCGCAACACCCAATTGTACCTACAGGAAGAAACCGACGTGACGGAGGCCATCGATCCGTGGGCGGGCTCGTATTACGTGGAGCGGCTCACGGGTGCGTTGGCCCGCCGCGCCTGGGCCCACATTCAAGAGGTCGAAGACGAGGGCGGGATGACGAAGGCGATCGAAGAGGGACTTCCCAAGCGTCGGATCGAGGAAGCGGCGGCCCGGAAGCAGGGACGGATCGACACGGGCGAGGAGACGATCGTGGGGGTGAATGCATATCGACCGTCGGAGACAGAGCCGATCGAGACGCTGGAGGTCGACAACGAAGCCGTTCGGCGTACGCAGGTGGAGCGGTTGTCGCAGGTCAAGGAGCAGCGGAACGAGTCCGACGTTCGCGTGGCGCTCAATGCCCTCACGGAGTGTGCCGAAACGGGAGACGGAAACCTCTTGCGCCGAGCGGTGGAGGCGGCACGGGTTCGAGCGACCCTCGGGGAGATCTCCGAAGCAATCGAACAGGTGTACGGACGGCACACCGCCCGTACGGAGTCGATCTCCGGCGTCTACGCCTCAGAGGTGCGGAATCACGAGGCCTTCCAGACGGCCCGCCGGCGCTCGGACCAGTTCGCTGAACTGGCAGGCCGCCGTCCGCGACTGATGGTCGCCAAGATGGGACAAGACGGCCACGATCGCGGCGCGAAGGTCATCGCCACATCGTTTGCCGACATGGGCTTTGACGTGGACATCGGCCCTCTCTTCCAGACCCCGGACGAGGTGGCCCGACAGGCCGTGGAGAACGACGTGCACATCCTGGGAATTTCCAGCCTTGCCGGCGGTCACAAAACCCTGGTCCCTGAGGTCATTGATGCACTGAAGGGCTACGGCCGCGACGACATTCTCGTGGTAGTGGGCGGCGTCATCCCCCATGGCGATTATGACTTCCTGTACGATCGCGGCGTGGCCGCCATCTTTGGTCCCGGCACGAACATAGCGGACGCCGCCACCCAGATCCTGGACGTTATGATCGATCCCTATGCGGAGGAGACTCCCATTGACGGCTGATTACCAAACGCCCTTCGTTCAGACAGAATCCCACCTGCACATTTTCGTCCCCTACGCGTCCTTATGTCCGGCAGCAACAAGGAGACGAGCACCCATTCCTCCTCGACTGGGATCTCCTCGCTCAATCCCAACCTGAATCAGCACACGAATTCAAAACGCGTAACACCCCGCCCAACAAGGGAGTACGTTGATGGGATTCGCGCAGGGGATCGCGTTCTGCTGAGCCAGGCGATTACTCTTCTTGAAAGCACACGGTCCGACCATCAGGACACGGCCCGCGAGGTCGTGGAGCAGTGCCTCCCCGCAACGGGCAACTCGATCCGGGTGGCCGTCACGGGCGTGCCGGGCGTCGGAAAAAGCACGTTCATTGAGCGCTTGGGACCGATGCTCCTCAAAGACGATCGGCGACTGGCCGTACTGGCTGTGGACCCGTCAAGCGAGCGCTCCAAAGGAAGTATTCTGGGGGACAAGACGCGAATGGGCGCACTTGCTTCATCAGACGACGTGTTTATCCGCCCCTCTCCTACCAGCGGGACGCTGGGCGGGGTCGCCCGCCGTACCCGCGAGGCGATGTTTCTTTGTGAAGCGGCCGGCTTCGACACGATACTCGTCGAAACAGTCGGGGTCGGGCAATCTGAAGTGACCGTGCGCTCGATGGTGGATTTTTTCCTCCTCCTTGCCCTGGCCGGGGCCGGCGATGAGCTACAGGGGATTAAACGGGGTATTGTGGAAATGGCTGATGCAATCGTCATAAACAAAGCGGATGGGGAGAATCGATCGGCCGCTGAGACCGCCCGGGCCGAGTACGAAAAAGCGCTCCGCCTCCTCGGAGAACCGGAGTCGGGGTGGATTCCCCCTGTTCAGACCTGCTCCGCCGAAACAGGCGAAGGCGTCCGTCAGGTCTGGAAGACCATCCAGGAATACACGACCCACACGCAGCAGAACGGGTACTTTGAACGTCAACGCCAGCAGCAATCTCGGCACTGGATGTACCAGACGATTGAGGAAACGCTTCGTGAGGACTTCTTCAATGACGAAGCAGTGGAGGGTGCCCTTCCCCCCATCGAGCAGGATGTGGTCGAAGGAAATCTCAGCTCTGTTGCCGCTGCCGAAAAATTACTTTCGATCTATCGAGATCGTGAAGACTGAGGCCAATCGATCCGTACTTTCTCTCCAAATACCCAGAGTCTGAGGGAACGATCTCCATCACCTAATCTTAACAATAAAGCGTATGAGTTCCCTCGGACCCGATCGCCGCGTTAACGGTGGATCTTTGACTGCCATCGCGATCTCATGGTTCTCTCCACCCGTTCATTTCGCATACTGGCCGTCGGTCTCACGACGTTCGCACTTCTGTTTTTCGCCAGTGGGTGTACGTCTTCCCGCACCGCACAGGAGGTCGCCAAGAATCGGGAAGCGGTTCTTGGAACCTGGGAATACCGAACCGACAACATCTCTTCTCTCGATCGCGGGACCTTCCAGGTGATAGTCGAGGATGGTCAACTGAGAGGTCGATTCCGTGACAAGTGGCGCGGCAATCTCGAGGCGCAGGTGAACATCCACGGGACCCACATGGAGCTGGCCCTCGACCGGGTCCGGATCTCGGGTCGCTTAGAGGAGAATCGATTTCGGGCGTCCGTACGATCCGGCTTCTGGGACGTATCCACCAATGGGAACCGGCGGTCGAAAGGCTATTTCGTGGCGCAGCGAGTGCAAAATGGGGCTGTGCTCGACGATGTCAACAACTTTGGATGCCCCTCCCTCCTGCGTGAGGAGTCGTATGCGTGCTCGCCGTTCGGAAGCGAGTGAAGAGTGCTCCCTTTATGCTGCGAGGCTCAGTTCAATCCACGGCAACTCAAAGAGTCCGTATCGTATAAAGCCGCGCCGCTACTTCTGCGCGCGAGTGGACGCCTCACATCCTCCGATGGATCGATCCGTAGCGCTACGTGTCGAGCCCGTCCTCGACGTCAACGAACGTCCCCCCATGATCAGGATTCATGGTGTTCGACGCTAACCGAAGAGCGATCTTTTCTTTGTCTGCCCCTCGTCTCCGAAACGTGAGAGGGCTTCCGATCTGTCCGCAGAGAGAGAAAATGTACGCGTGCTGAAAACCACGGTCCCGTTGCATTTCTACGTCCGGTCCTCTGAGAATACACGGAACCAGGGAACTATCGTCCGTATCTCATCGATGGGAAAGATCCTTCCGTACTGATTTCTGCGAAATAGCCGTCTACTTCCTGTGCCCGACGACGTAGAGACGCCCCCTTCCGATTCCCCGACGACCTCCGACCGCGACAATTTCATTTACGACATCATCGATCAAGACCTTTCGGAGGGAACGTACGGGGACCGTGTCGTCACGCGCTTTCCCCCGGAACCGAACGGCTACCTCCACATCGGCCACGCCAAGTCGATCGTCTTGAACTTCGGGATCAAGCACGATTACGCCGACCAGGCGGACACCCGCTGCCACCTCCGCTTCGACGACACAAATCCGGACACCGAAAGCCCGGAGTACGTCGAATCGATCAAGGAGGCGGTGCAGTGGCTCGGCTACGACTGGGAAGAGCACGAGTACTACGCGTCTGACTATTTTGAGCAGTTTTACGAGTACGCGGTCAAGCTCATCAAGCAGGGCGACGCGTACGTGGACAGTCTCGACGAAGAGGAAATTCGGGAATACCGAGGCACAGTCGACGAGCCGGGCACGCCGTCTCCCTACCGTGATCGCTCCGTCGAGGAAAACCTGGAGCTGTTCCGCAAGATGCGCGAGGGCGAATTTGACGATGGGGAGCACGTACTGCGGGCGAAGATCGACATGAGCTCGCCGCACATGATCATGCGCGACCCGCTTCTCTTTCGCATCAAGCACGCGCACCACTACCGGCAGGGCGAGGACTGGTGCCTATACCCGATGTACGATTACGCCCATCCGCTGGAGGATGCGATTGAGGACATTACCCACTCCCTCTGCACGCTGGAGTTCGACAACAACCGCCGCGTGTACGACTGGGTCATGGAGCACTGCCTGGAGGACGAAGAGCTTCCGTCCCGCCCCCGGCAGTACGAGTTTAACCGGCTGAACCTCGACTATACGGTCATGAGCAAGCGGCGGCTGCGGCACCTGGTCGAGGAAGACTACGTGGACGGCTGGGACGACCCTCGCCTCCCCACCATCGCCGGACTGCGGCGCCGCGGCGTGCCCCCGAGTGCCATCCGCTCGTTCTGCCGGAGCGTAGGGGTCACCCGCTCACAAAGCCGCGTGCAAATGAGTCACTTCGAGCACGCGCTGCGCGACGACTTGAACGCGAAAGCGCCGCGCGTGATGGCGGTACTCGATCCACTGAAGGTGGTGGTAACCAACGTGGACGAGGATGCCGTGGACTGGCTGGAGGCCTCTCACTGGCCGCGCGACATCGACAAGGAGGCAACGCGCGAGGTGCCGTTCACCCGAGAACTCTACATCGAGCGGGAGGACTTCCGGGAGGATCCGCCGGACGACTTCATCCGACTGGCGCCGGGCCGCGAGGTTCGCCTGCGGCACGGATACTTCTTTACCTGCGAGGAGGTCGTCAAGGACGAGAACGGCGAGGTCACTGAGCTCCGCGGCACGATCGATCCGGTGACGCGCGGCGGGACGGCCCCTGACGGCCGCTCGCCTGAGGGCACGCTGCACTGGGTCTCCGCCTCGCACGGCGTGCCGTTTGAGGCGCGCGTGTACGACCGTCTCTTCGACGTGCCCAACCCCCGCGCCGGTGAGGAGAAATTCACCGCGCACCTTAACCCGGATTCGCTTTCGGTAAAAGACGCCATTCTCGAACCGGCGGCCGCCGAGAACCTCTCCGAGACCCGCGTCCAGTTTGTCCGGAAGGGCTACTATTGGCCCGACCCGGAGGACTCAACAGACGACCATCTCGTGTTCAACCAGATCGTCTCCCTGCGCGACACCTGGGGCGAATCCGACGCCAGCCTCACCCGCGAGGAAATCGAACAGCGACGGCAGGAAAAGGAAGAGCAAAAAGAGGTGCATCGCCAGCGCTCCCTCGAAAACAAGAAGGACCCCGTCGAACTTCTGTCCGACGCGCAGCGTGACCGGTTTGACCGCTACCACGAGACCCTGAGGGTGTCCCGTGAGGACGCCGCGACGATTGCCGGCAGCGATGCCCTCGCGGATTTCTATGAAGCAGCTCTTGACACCTACGACGCACCACGTCCGGTGGCCAATTGGGTCGTAAACGAGCTACTCGGAGCGCTGAAGGACCGAACCATCGAGGACCTCCCCTTTGACGCCTCCCAGCTCGGCGCCCTGGTCCGGCTGGTAGACACTGACGAGATCACCAACCGCGCCGCCCGCACCGTCTTTGAGGACATGCTGGAGGACGGTGGCAATCCGGAAGCCCTCGTAGACGAGCGCGGACTGCGTCAGGTGGACGACACAGAAGCTCTGACTGCCGTCATCAACGAGGTGATCGATGAACACCCGGACGAGGTGGCGCGCTACCGCGACGGAAAGAAGGGGCTCCTCGGGTTCTTTATGGGCCAGGTGATGGAGCGAACGGAGGGATCGGCCAACCCCGAAGTGGCCCGCGAGTTGCTCCAGGAGCAGCTGGACGAGTAGGGGTGCATGGAGGTGTGTAAGTTTGGAGGTGTGTAGGTTAAAACACTGATCCTGCCTACCTACACACCTCCATATCTACAAACTTAGTCAAGTCGCTCCACGGCCGCTCGCATCCGTCGGATGCACGCCTCCTTCCCCACGGCCGCCAGCAGGCCGAAGACCCCGGGCCCGTACGACCGACCGCTTACGGCCAGCCGCGCCGGGTGGATGACGGCCCCTGCCCCCACGTCCTCCTCATCCGCGAGGTCTCGAAGCTCCGTCTCGACCGTGTCCTTGTCAAACGATTCTGCGCCCTCCAGGCGCTCGGCGTACTCCAGCAGGAGGTCGCCCGACTCCTCCTTCCACCGCTTCTCGACCCCGGCCTCCTCGTACTCCTCCGGGTCCTCAAAGAAGTAGCGGTTGTCCGTCACGACCTCCGGGGCCACCTGCACGCGCTCCTGCACGAGCCCGCAGATCGTCCGCAGTCGATCGTCGCTGACCTCGTATCCCTCGGCCTCAACCACCGGCCGCACGCGGTCGGCGAGTTCGTCCACAGACAGATCTCGCACGTAGTGTTCGTTCACCCAGCGGAGCTTGTCGAGGTCGAACTGGACGCCGCTCGCCCCCACCCGATCCAGTGAGAACGCCTCGATCATCTCGTCCTTCGAGAAGAGTTCCTGCTCCGTGCCCGGATTCCAGCCGAGGAGCGCCAGGAAGTTGAGAAGGCCCTCCGGCTCATACCCGGCGTCCTTGTAGTCCTGGACGTACACGGGAATGCCGAGCCGATTGGCGTCTCGCTTTGACAGCTTCCCGCCCTCCGGACTCATGATGAGCGGCAGGTGCGCAAAGGTGGGCGGCTCCCAGCCCAGCGCCTCGTACATCAACACGTGCTTAGGGGTGGA
>JAHENZ010000107.1 GCA_018609755.1 Salinivenus sp.
AGTTGTTCTCACCCGGGATCTCGTTTCCGGGCGAGAGTTCAGTCCTGAAGAAGCGCTCGGAGTTCTCTCGGAGCTACATTCATCTCTGGAGGTGTTGCCGACAGGCGAAATGGTGTGGAACGAGCTGGCCGCGCTGGTACGCTGTTATAACGTTTCTGGAAAGCGAATCCATGAAGCTATAGCGTTACTCAGCCGCATTGAGTGCTCAATCAATCTCAACTGCTAAACGGGAGCGAGTTCGGCTGGCTTATCTGCAATCAACCAGTTCGAGTAACGCTATAACCTCGTCGCAGCGATGCTCGCAAACGAGATTTCTGCACTCGCCACGTACAACCGAAAGGATTTCGAACAATTCAAGGCGATTACGCTCTTGTCCCCTGCGGATGAGCGGACGTAAGTGAGAGGGGGGGAGGGGGCAGAAAGCCTGAATTGTCCGATCTCCTGCCTCGTACTCCTCGGTTTCGCCTACTCAAACCGCGTCAGTTTCACCCGAAGCGAGCGGGCCTGCGGATTGGACTTGCGCCACTGCACGAGGATGGGGCTCTGGTAGCGCCCCTGTACGATCGTGCCCTCGCCGTTCGATTCGTCCTCGGTGACCAGTAGGCTGACCGATCGCTTCATGCGAAGGAAGCGCTCGGCGGGCACGGCCAGGCACTTGTCAATCACGCGCTCCACGAGAGACTCGCTTAGGCCCAGCGTGTCTACGACCTTGTTCACGAGCCGCACCAGGTCGTACTTGGCGTAGTTCTTCGCCTTGTCGGGAATGGCGCCGGGATCGGAGAGCATGTTGCGCCCCTTTCGCGCCATGAAGCGCAACGGATCGCGGAGCACGTCCACGAGGTCGTGCTTCATGAGTAGCGTCTCGTACTCATTGACCGTAAGGCCCGCGTGCTTCTCGCTTGGCGGGAGCTCGATGGTCACGCGTCCCGTTTGGATGTCATGCTCGGCCAGCAGTTCGTGAAGCTGGTCGAAGATGCCCAGCCGCGGATCTCGCAGGCTTACCGAGTCGATTCGGTGATTGGAGACCGGCACCGTAAGTTCCGTTTCTTCGACGGTGCGTTCCTGGTCGTACCCGATGATGGTCGTCCGGCGCTTGCGGCGATCCTGGTTGTCTTTGTTGATCCCATCGAGATCCACAAAGAACACCGGACGCGACGGATCGCTCGGGTAGGTGACACAGTTTTCGAGCCCCGATCCAATGAAGGTGAGGTGGGAATCGGCGTTCCGGGGCTCGGTCTGGCGCTGCTCGGGACTCAACTCTTTGCGGAGGTGCAACTGGTCGTGCTGATAGTCGGCCCCGAATGGAAAGAGCTCCCGAAACGGCGCGATGAACTCCTGCACCTGGGCAGGGTGGCGGTCGAGACGCTTACAGATGGTTTCCTCGATGTACCCGGCCGTCGTGTGGTAAGAGCAGTACAGTGCTTTGCGATGTGCTCTCAAAAATCCCTCCGTTTCAGCCTCCACGTGTTTGTTTACGTCGATTACGTCGAGGCGACGCTCGGGCTGAAAGTGAAGGGTAAGTTGGCTTGGATCCGAAGCCATGGGCAAAGAACGGCTGTGACGGGAAGCCGACCGGTCGCGAGAGCGGGCCGGCAGGGGTGCCGAGTGGGAAGGAAAGGGGGCACCAACCAAGGCGCACAAAATTTTTCAGTGTGCGCCCAAATTCCAAATCCGTCGGATGTACAGGCTATAAGTGGGTCAGTTCCAGTTTGAAAGCCCTTCCAAAGTGAATGAGCTGCACCAAAAACGCGAGCGGAGAATGTAATTTCTCCGTTTTACACTGATGTCGAATACAAGAGAGACGACTGAGACTCCATCTTCACACGATTCGAGACGATAGAGGTCATAGAGGCAACCGGTTCTCTACGTCACTTGCTGAATGGGGAATCATCCGCCTGACACGCGTGAGGCGGGAACACCGATATACTGGGGAGGTGGAATCGATTCCTGTCCGCTTCCCTGCTTGTTAGTGGTCAGTTAAGCCCAACGTGTCGGGTACCGAATTGAATGCGTCCACCTGAATGCCGCTTCGACGGCCTGAATCCCGTTCATTGGTTGGCGCTCTACTCGACCTGAAAAACTTGACGCACCACTAGATCCTCTCGGTTTCGTTAGCCGCGTGCCTCGGGAGGAAGGGGAATTCGTGTTTGCCGACCTGCGTTTCTGCCATGTCCGCTCACGCTCTCGGCGTCCTCATCTTCGACCGTGACGCCAATCTCCAACACGTAGATGCCGACGCCGCGTCGCTCCTGGGCGTTTCACGGACCGCCTTGTTTAACGGTACGGCGGACGTGGTTCAGACGTCTCTCGTTACGGCCGACGGAGAATCGTACGAGTCCCTTCCGGCCTTCGTCGAGCAGCTGCTAACCCGCGACGAAATTTCCGATTCGATCCAGTTGGCCGATACGCCGTGGGGCGAGGCCCGCGTGACGTATGGCCCGGAGGGACTAAACGGAGTGTCGATTACCGTGGAGGCCGATGAGGAAAAGCAACGGCGCGAACGGCAGCTCCGGTCCACGCAGGAGCACCTCCTGGAACAGATCGCCATGGGGGCTCCGCTGGAGGAGGTACTTCGCAACCTCGTGCTGCTTATTGAAAACGAGCGGCCCGGCATGCTCGGCTCCATTCTTCTGTTGGACCCGGATGCGCAGACGCTCCATCACGGGGCTGCTCCCAGCTTACCCGATGGCTACCGAGAGGCCATCGAGGGAATGTCAGTCGATTCCGCAACCGGATCGTGTGGAACAGCAGCCTTCAACGACGAAGTTGTGGTCGCCGAAGAGATTCGAACCGACGATCGCTGGGAAGAGTATCGCGACGTTGCCTTACGGCACGATCTTCGGGCATGCTGGTCAGCTCCGATTCGCGGCGAAAATGGGGACGTGTTGGGCACCTTTGCCCTGTACTACAACGAACCGCGGTCGCCGGATGAGGACGATCGCCATCTCATCGAAGAGGCCACCCACCTTGCAAGCATTGCCAGCGAGCACGACCGGCGGAAGCGGGAGCTTCAAATTCAGAAAAGTCAGCTTCGGCGTCTGGTCGAGAACGCGCAGCCCATCGTTTTCCTCCTTGATGCCGACGGGACGCTCCTCGTCTCAGAGGGAGACGATCTGTCGGCCCTCGGGGTAGAGCCCGGCGAGCACGTGGGCGAATCAGTCTTTGACCTGTACGCCGACTATCCAACCATGCTCGGCTACATTGAGAAGGCACTTGGGGGCCAGACGGTGGACGACGTTATCGAGATGGGCGACGTCGTGTTCGACATCTGGTATGCGCCGTACTACGACCGCTCGGGGGGCGTGGCCGGATGCATTGGGATGGCGGTAAACATTACGGAGCGCCGAGAGGCCGAAGCTGCCCTTCGATCCAACCGCGATCTGCTGCGACGCACCCAGGAAATGGCTGGGGTGGG
>JAHENZ010000108.1 GCA_018609755.1 Salinivenus sp.
CTCCCCGTCCTTCACGACGGTCGGGTCGTGAACATTTGCCAGGTTCCACTCCGAACGACTCCCCCACGAGGAAATGGACGTGTAGTCGTCGGAATACGTCGGCCCATCGAACGTCGTTGTCGTATCCGTTTCCTCGTTCTCATCATCCTCCTCCCCGGCGCTGGTCATTCCGCCCGAATCACAGCCGGCCACGGCAATCCCCAAAAGAACGACGGCGAGAAGAGTGGAAAATACCCGTATCAAAGCGCTCATGGCCCCCGACCTTCATTGCGATCGATTTGAGAATGCTCTATCTTGAAAATAAACAGAACAGGTAAAACGTTCAACTTTACCTAAAATAGATTACACCACAACGGTTCTTCCGCCCGTGTTGCCCCCTCAACCCGCTCTTTTCCGTACGGTCGCGCTCCTGGCACTGGCGTCCGTCATTCTCGGAGCGTGCGCGACCGAGCCCTCCTCCGATTCGTTGTTTCGCAAGCACTCTCCCTCCGAAACCGGACTTTCGTTCGAGAACACCATTACGGAGGATACCTCCACCTTTAATCTGGTCGACTACTACTACATCTACAACGGCGCGGGGGTGGCGGTGGGCGACGTGAACGGCGACCAATTGCCCGACCTCTACTTTACCGGAAATCAAGTCTCCGGGGAGCTTTACCTGAACCGGGGCGACTTCCAGTTCGAACGGGCTTCCGACGAAGCGGGCATCGACCACAAGGGCTGGGCCACTGGCGCCACCTTCGCCGACGTGAACGGGGACGGGCACCTCGACCTCTACATCTGCCGCGCGGGTCCGCATCCGCCCGGGAAGCGCGCCAACCTTCTGTACATCAACAATGGGCCCGAATCGGGACAGGCGCCGACCTTCACCGAGCGAGCCGCCGACTACGGCATTGCCGACACGAGTGCCTCCTCGCAGGCGGCCTTCTTCGACTACGATAAGGATGGGGACCTGGACCTCTTCCTGGCCAATCATGCCAACGACATCTCCAATCCGAACCGCATCCGCACCCGCGTCACCGACGGCACCGGTGCGGGCAACGATCGCCTGTACGAGAATACGGGATCGGGGTCCAGTGCAGGTACTGGATCGGGGTCCAGCACCAGCACCGCGGGTACCTTCAAGGACGTGACGGTAGAGGCCGGGATCGTGAATGACGGGATGAGTCTCGGCCTCGGGGTAAGCGACGTGAACGGAGACGGATGGGACGACATTTACGTGGCCAACGACTTCATCGCGCACGACTACCTCTACGTCAACAATCAGGACGGCACATTCACCGAGCGGGGGACCGACGTTCTGAAGCACCACAGCTACGCGGCGATGGGCACCGACCTGAGCGACGTGAACCACGACGGGCGGGTCGACATCATGACTGTCGACATGCGCCCGCCCGACCACGAAGGGCAGAAGCGGATGTCGTTCCCCCTTGAGGAGGCCTCGTTCCAAAAGGCACTTCGGACGGGCTACCACCCGCAGTACTGGCGCAACACCCTACAGCTCAACAACGGCCTGAACGCCCAGGGGAAACGCACCTTCAGCGACATTGGCCACTACGCAGGGGTGGAAGCGACCGGATGGAGTTGGGCGCCGCTGCTCGCGGACTTCGACCAGGACGGCCGCCGCGACCTGTGGATCACGAATGGCTACCGCCGCGCGATGATCGACCTGGACTTTATCGACGAGTACGTCAACCTTCAACGGCAGCACGGCGTGAAGGGGGCGGAGGGCAAAGTCAAACAGAAGGCGAATCAGATGTATCCGCTGGACCGGACGGATCGCGTGTACCGCAACACGGGCGACCTCCAATTCGACGACGTGTCGGAAGAGTGGGGCATCACCGAGCCCACCTTCTCTAACGGCGCCGCCTACAGCGACCTCGACAATGACGGCGACCTCGACATGGTCGTCAGCCGCATCGATCAGCCCGCCGGTCTCTACGAAAACACTGTAACCGATTCCACTTTTCTGAAAATCCGTCTCTCCAGCACTAGCAAGAACACGCGTGCCCTCGGCGCCGAGCTTCGGCTCTGGTGCGATGGTCGCCTCTGGCACCGTCATCACTCGGTCACCCGCGGCTACCAGTCGTCCGTCGGCTACCCCGTGCACTTCGGCCTCGGGGACTGCGCGGTCGCCGATTCGCTTCGCGTGACGTGGCCGGACGGAGCGACGCAGCTCCGCACCGAGATTCCGGCCGGCCAAACGCTGCATTTCCGCCAGGAGGAAGCGACGACGGGGTCCGTTGAGGCACCGTCTCCCCCCACCGACCTCCTTCTGCAACAGGTAAGTGCCGCAAACGGCCTCGACCACAGGCACCGCGAGCAAAACTTTAACGACTTCAAGCGCCAGCGCCTTCTTCCCCACAAGCATTCGAGGTCCGGCCCCGGCGTAGCAGTGGGCGACGTCAACGATGACGGCCTCGAAGACGTCTTCATCGGCGGCGCCTACCGGGACAGCGGCCACCTCTTTCTCCAGCAGGCCGACGGGTCGTTCGAGGAGCGCCCCATCGGCAACGAGCCGCACTACCCGGAGGACACCGCTCCTCTCTTCTTTGACGCCGACGGGGACGGCGACCTCGACCTCTACGTGGCGGCCGGCAGCAGCGAGTTTCCGTCCGGCTCCGAGCACCTGCAGGACCGCCTCTACCGCAATGATGGGGCTGGAAATTTCACCCTCGCCCCGGAGGCCCTGCCGGATCTCACAGAAAGCACCGGCTCAGTGACAGCCGCCGACTATGACGCGGACGGGGACCTCGACCTCTTCGTCGGCGGGCGCCTCACGCCGGGCCGCTACCCGCAGCCGCCCCGCAGCTACCTGCTTCGCAACGATACCGGATCGGGGTCCGGCACAGGCACTGGATCGGGGTCCAGCACAGGCTCTGTCTCCTTCGCCGACGTCACCCAGTCCCGTGCCCCCGCCCTCGAACGCGTCGGCATGGTGACGAGCAGCCTGTGGACCGACTTCAACACGGACGGGGACATCGACCTCATCGTCGTCGGCGAGTTTATGCCGATTCGCTTCTTCGAAAACACCGATGACGGCTTCCGCGAGGTCACCGACCAAACCGGCCTCTCCCACACCACCGGGTGGTGGAATAGCATTACCGGCGGGGACTTCGACCGCGACGGCGACACCGATTACGTGGTGGACAACCTCGGTCTCAATACGCGCTACGAAGCCTCGCCCGAGCAGCCGGTGTCGCTTTACGCCGGGGACTTCGACCGCAATCGGAGCATCGACCCCATCCTCACGCACTACGTGCAGGGCACGGAGGTGCCGGTGCATCGCCGCGACGCGCTCCTCACCCAGATGCCCCAGCTCCGGCAACAATTTTCCAGCTACGAGAACTACGCCAACGCCTCGATCTCAGACCTCCTCACGAAGCAGCAGCGTCAGCGGGCGACGGTGCGGCGGGCCACTCGCTTTGCGAGCAGTTACCTCGAAAATCAGGGCGACGGGCAGTTCGAGATCCGGCCGCTGCCGACGCAAGCCCAGCTGGGACCGCTCTACGGCCTGCTGTCGACAGACGTAACCGGCGACGGCCATCTCGACGTTCTGGCCGTGGGCAACTCCTATGCGCCCGACGTGATTACGGGCCGCCACGACGCCCTCGTCGGCGTGCTCCTGCGCGGGGACGGCACCGGCCACTTCGAGGCGATCTCTCACCGCGAGAGCGGCTTTTTCGTGGACGGCGACGCAAAGGGGTTGGCCCGCCTCCACGGCCCGAACGGCACGCCGACGTACGTCGCCACGCAGAATGACGACAGCACGGAAGTCTTCCGCCGCGCCCGTGGCGAAGCACCTCGCACCATCACGCCCAAGGCCACAGAGGCATACGCCGAGATCGTCTTTCCCGACAGCAGCGTGCAGCGCCGCGAGCTGTACTACGGCGCGGGCTATCTGTCGCACTCCTCGCGCCGCCTGGCCGTGCCGAAAAACGCCTCGCGCGTGATCCTGCACAGCTATGACGGCGCGAGCCGGACGGTGACGGGGTCTCCATAAACGGCCTGGCTCGCATCGGAGCGGCCGTCGGGCACCCGGCCGCCCGCAGGCCTCACCCGCTTGCCTCGGCCGTGAGAAAATCGTTCACCTCCAGCCAGTGCGTGAAGGCCTCAAACCATTGATTGCTGGTGCGGTCCGGATTCCCGAGGCCGAACCCGTGGCCCCCGTTCTGATACAGGTGAAACTCGACCGGTACGTCCGCTTCGTACCAGGACTTGATCACGCCGAACTCCCCGTTGAAGAGAAAATCATTGGCGGCAATCACGCTGAACATCGGCGGCGCATCTTCCGGCACCTCAACCGCGTCCATCCCGCCGTAGATCGGACCGATGAAGGCCAGGTCCATCGACTCGGAGTTGAGCGTAGAATGCATCGTGAGCCCGGCGCCGGCCGAAAACCCGATCATGCCCAGCCGGTCGGTGTCGACATTCCATTCCTCGGCCCGGTCGTGGATCATAGCATAGGCAGCCTCTGCATCCTCGAGCTGATTGGACAGATCCCGGCGCGGCCGACTCGGCGCTTCTTCGTCTTGCGGAGTGCCGGACGAGTCGTCTTCTGGGGCAAAGTCTTGATTCATCATTTTTCTGAAGTCGTCGAGCGACTCCGGGGTTGGCTTGAGCCGGTATTTGAGCACGAAGGCGGCAATCCCATGCTCATTGAGTGCCTCCGCAACCTCCCATCCCTCATTGCCCATCGAGAGCCATCGAAACCCGCCGCCGGGGGCCACGATCACGGCCGCGCCGTTCGCCGAGTCCGGGTCGGGCAGGAAGGGGGTGAGGGTCGCCTTGGACACGTTCCGCGCCATCGGGTCGCCCCACTGACGGAACCAGGACTCGGGTGCGTCCTGCCCCTCGACCCCGCCGGTGCCGAGCGGAATGGCATTCGGTTCCTCAGGGGCCTCAAGCGGGTGAATTTCTCCATCCTGCGCCACGACGGGGGCAGTGAAGACGAGCGCAGATGCAACGAGGACGAGCACGGAGGCCAGGAGAGCCGTTTTGGTCAGATCCATAATAGGACCGGGCATGGTGAAAGAAGTGATCGGTGAAAGGGACTTCGTTAAACGAAAGGGAAGCGAATCTCCGTTTGAAGACACGCCTGCTCGATTTCAACTCGCGAAGAACAGGGCATCTTTTGAACAGCCCCTCCAACGGGGGAGAACACTGCCCAACGGAGTCACCATTCTAAATTCATAAGGTGAAACGATCAAGTTATTTCAAATTGGTA
>JAHENZ010000109.1 GCA_018609755.1 Salinivenus sp.
GTTCGGATCGATCGGACTCTTCAGCTTACTGGACCACTACGGTTGACCACTCAATGAAACCGCCAGGTGCGTAGCACGCATGCCCGGTGGTGTGAGAGGGACGTGGGGCTGGCTCGCCCGGCCCCACTCCCTACTCGATTTGCCGCTCCCCCCTGTGAGCAAACGTCTGAAGGATCCAACAAAAGATTCATTCGAGAAGCGTCCCCTTTCCTCGACGTTCAGTTTGCGATGTCGACGATCCGACGATATACTTTGGGCGAGCATAAGACGGAGTTACATTTGTGTCCCATTTCTGCGGAGCGATCCGATGGGGAGAAGACGAAGGGTCGGCGCCTCTCACCGCTTCCGAGTGCGGAGGGGCGAGCACAATCCTACTCTCCTTGATACGCTTCCCGACCCGGCGGCCCCTCTGGGCATCACTTCCTCTCTATTCCCGCTGCAGTGTGCGAACGACTGCACGCCTGTTTGAGTGGGAACGGCCTGCTCATCCGTCCGGGAGCTCCGCGAGAATACAGTGGGCTCTCTCGCGTACGTTTTCGCTCATTGTACCCACGCACGTACCGCAATGGACTCGATCATCGGCGTCACCGAGAAAGAGGGAAGCTATCAGGACGCGCTTCGGCGAATTGGCCAGCAGGATGAAGATGGGCAGACCATCGGCATCGTGTACGTGACGAGCAGCCGGGTCCTGAGCGTCTTTCCCACCATTCTCCGGACTCTGGGACTTCTGTTCGTGCTTTCTCTCTATTCGTTGCACCAGCCGCTGGGGTTTCTTCCGGAAAATGTGCATTGGACCCTCGATGCGCTGGCCAATTTCGAGGTGCTATCCGTTACCACGTGGGGACTGGCCGTCGTTCTTTACCTGGTCTATTTCGCCTTTTCGCTGGTGAAGGACAACTTGTACACCGGCCAGCCGGGGGCCGAAATTCACTTCATGAAGCACGAGAAGGTTGTCCAGACGCTCCGGCCCGGAGAGTGGAGCTTTGTGCTTGACCCGCGGGTGCGCCCCTACGCGGTGGTGTCCACCAAACTGATGGTGCTGGAGATGCCGGAAATTGAGGGAAATACCAGCGAGAACATCACGCAGAAGTACCGGGGCGCGCTCCGCATGCGCGTGCAGGATACCTACCGGCTCATTGAGCGAGGCGGATTCGGCAAGTTTCTGCGTCAGCTGAGCGAGGTCTACGAGAGCGTGATCAAAGACCAGGTGCTGGAGATCGACGCCCGCGAGTTTAACCAATTCATGGTGGAGCAGGTGGCCGTTCCGGACGTGGAGGAGGAAAGTGTCACGGAGCGGCTCGACAATCTAGAGTCCAGCAACCTGTCCATCGATTTTCTAACGGAGGCGTCCGAGATCGAAGAGATCGACATCTCGCAATTCGACCTGGAGGAGTCCGAAAATCCGGATCGACGGCAAATTCTCCCCCGTCTCCAGCGACTCGGGTCCGAGTACGGAATCGAAATTCTGGACCACATTCCCATCGGGAATCTCACGAGCGGGGACTATCTCCGCACGCTGGCGCTGCCCCTGGTGTCCTCCATCACGCGTCTTCGTCAGGCCACCGAGACGCTGCGGGAGATCACGGAGGAGGAGATCGATGAAGAGATTCAGGCGCGGGTCGCAAAGCTCAAGCTTGCCGTGGGAGAGACCGACCGGGTGCTCCGCGAGATCAAGTCGATGATGGAAACGCTCGAAGATCCGCAGAACAAAGAAGCCATCATGGAGGCCCGCGAGACCGCCATCGAAAATGCCGCCCAGGAGGAAATCGCGTCTGCGATGTCTCTCATCGAGTCGCTCCAGGCCCAGATCCGGGCCCAGGAAATGAGTACGATTGGGGCCATCGAACGCTTCAACTCGGAATGGGAGCAGATTCTTGACGAGCTCGAGGAGCAGCTCGAAGAGTACGTGCCGGACGTCCGGTCCGTGGTGATCGACGGCGTGAACGAGGACATCATCCCCGAGGTGGACGTGGTCGAGCGGGTGCTTACGGACACCGGCACCCTGGATCAGCTCGAGGAGCTGCTCGACAGTGAGATCGACGGGGCCTTCGATGAGGAGGAGATGGCCTCGATCATCCAGGAAATCGAGAGCAAGGCGGAGGAGGTGAACGTGGACGAGATTATGGGGCGGCTCGAACGTGCGCTCCAAGAGATCTCCTCCGAGTCGGAGATCTCCACCGATCGGTTCTCACTGGAGAACGTGGAAACGCGCCTGCACGAGATCTCGGAGAGCGCGGAAGCGTCCATGGAGGGAAAGGAGTAGGGGAACGGAGACGTTAATAGACGACGTTGCACCAACTGCTACCGTGAGACATGGAAACCGTAAAGGAAGCTGCCGGCGACATCGCGGACGACGTTAAGCGCGAGGCAACCGACACCCTGGAAGAGTCCATTCAGGAGGGACGGGAGGAGGTCACTCAGGAAATTCAAGATCGGATGGGGGACATGGTGGGGCTGGTTGCCGATTCGGCCCAGGAGACCCTGAAGGAGCAGTTTAGTGGAATCGACGAGGGGGCCGTCCTGCAGTTTGTGGCCGATCGGCGGCGATTCGGCGGCGTCGGTCCGTTCCTCTTCGGGCTGTTTCTATTCGTTCTGCTGCCGGCCGTTCTGAATTTCGTCGCGTACTTCTTTTTCCTGGTGGGGGCCCTGTCGTTTGGCTCGAAGTACGTCCTCAACGCGAAGGTGGACGTACCGGAGGGGTACGAAGGGGTGCTTTGCCGGTTTGGGGAGCCGTACGAGGAGACCTCGACCCGGAAAGGGCGAAACTGGCTCTTCCGATTCCCGGACTTCATTCCCTATCTGGTGTCGCGGCGCGACCAGGTGGTGGACATGCACAACGCCAACTTTACCGCCGACTATGCGAGCATCGGGATCTCCAGCCAGATTGTCTTCCAGGTCGTGGACTCGAAGAAGTTTATCGAGAACACCACGCCCGCCGGCATTATGAAGAGCCTGAACCTGTATGCCTCGTACATCGCCCTGCGGATCATCACGTCCGTCGAGGACGCCCGGGTCAAGTTTAGCGGGCGCGATTCGCTGGAGAACATCGTCGATGCGCTGAACAGTCACCTCTCTGACGACTTCGGCATTCGGGTCACCAACGTCAGCATGCCGTCGGCAAACAATCAGATTCTGGAGGACCTGGAGGAGATCCGCACGCTTCTCAAGGAGATTGACGCGATGGAGGAGAAGCGTCAGGTGCGACTTGAGTCGGCAGTAAAGGCCGTCGAGTCGGAGCTGCGCACCAAGCGGAAGGAGGCCCGCCGCCGCACGCCCGAGTTGCAGCAGGCCAAGATTTCGCTGGACACCGACATCACCGAGCTGGTGAACGAGAAGAAGCAAGAGGTGCTTATCAATGCGCGACGGGAGCTGGAGCAGGGGGCCTCGGAGCTGGAGCGCGCTATTGCGGGGCTTCGGGCAAAGCTCAAGAAGGCCATGACGTTGCAGGACTCCATTGATGCCCTTCGGCGCAACTTCGAGCTTCGGAAGTCCGCCCTCAAGCGCCGCGCCTTCAACCTTATCGGGCCGGATCAGGTCACCGTTCTGGGTGTGTCGGGCATCGGGACCGGCGTGGGCCTGGGCATGAGCCGCGACGTGGTGAAGAAGGTGCTGGCCGACGAAGAGGCGGCAGCCGATCTGGTCGGAGGGGACGGTCGAGAGGCGCAGGGGGCCGCTCGGTAGACGAGGTTCCTGGGCAGCCGCTCGTTCCTGGACGGGTCGTCGATTGGACGGGAGGGGGGACGGCGGACGTGCTTCACGCCTCTGGCGGGGCCGGGCTCTGCTCGTATACGTCGAACACCGTGCGCTCGTCTGGAAGGACGACGGCAATGACGACTTGTGTTTCCGGGTCGTACGACTCGATCAGCTCGTAGAGCATCGAAAAGGAGCCCTCAGCTGCCGCTTCCTCGTCGCTGAAGGTGAGGTAGCGGAGGGGCTGTCGGTCTCCATTGCTGCTAGACGCCGTCGGAAACACGATGGCGCCGCGCCCGCGCTCCTGGTACTGCCGCCACGCGTGCCGGGCGGCTGTTTCCCAGTGCGCGTCCACTAGATCGTTGAGCAAGTCGCCAGGGGTAGGCTCGGACATGAGCCGAGAGGGAGGGATTCCGTTCAGATACAGTGCAAGGCGAGGGGAGAAGCACCCGTCATCCAATCATGTCCACCAGCAGGATGAACGGAATGCCGAATGAGCCGGCCAAGAGGGCGGTCGTTACCATCGCTGCGTTCGGCGTCAGGCGGCCCTCAAACCAGAGCCGGGAGCGGAGTTGGAGCATCGGCCAGTTGGCGAGGTGACAGCCCGCGAAGAGAAGGGTAAAGAGAAGCAGTTCGGTGTCCGGGGAGAGCTCCATGAAATAGATCACGGGCACACTCACCACAAAGAGCCAGATAAAAAAACAGGCACTCGCCAGGGGGATGATGTGCTCGTGGAAGAGGTCCTGTGCGTTAAGAGGGTCTCGCATTGAACACCAACAACGGCGGGGGGAGTGAACGGGTCGTGTGCTTCTCTACGTTCGGGGAAAGCGTGAGGTTCGGAACGACGGGCAACGTCGTAGCCGCCCGTTGATCGGGTCCTTGTCCCCTCATTTGGAAGTCCCTCATCGGACGGTTCCTGAGTAGAGGAGGCTACTCGGCTGGCGTCTGTGCGGGGGAGCTTGGGTCGGAAGTTGCGCTCGACAGGAATCCCCCGTCACTCGCTGCACTTTCGTACTCCTCCACGAACATCGACCAGATCGCCAGGAAGAGCGCCGCAATCACCGGCCCAATGACCACCCCGGACAGTCCGAAGACGGAGAGGCCGCCGAGGGTGGACACGAGAATCAAGTAGTCCGGCATCTGGGTGTCGCGTCCCACCAGGAGAGGACGCAAGACGTTGTCGGCCAGGCCGATGAGGACCGATCCACAGACGAGAAGAATGATTCCCTTTAGCACCTCGCCCGTCGCAATGAGAAGGGCAGCGGCCGGGACCCAGACGATTGCTGCACCTACCGCCGGGAGCAGCGACAAGATCCCCATCACCATGCCCCAGAGCATTGCGGCGTCGATGCCGAGCAGCCAGAAGAGAAGTCCGCCGATTCCTCCCTGCACGATTCCAATCACCAGCGTGCCCTTTAGGGTCGCCCGCGAGACTTCGGCAAACTTGTTGAGCAGGCGTCGCTCCCGCACGTCGCCGATTGGGGCGGCCCCGACGATCACGTCCAGCAGCGCCGTGCCGTCGCGAAGGAAAAAGAACAGGAGATACAGCATGAGGAAGGCCAGCCCCCCAATGCGAATGGCGTTCTGGCCAATGTCGACGGCTTCGGTGGCCAGGTATCGGCTCGTGGTAATGGCCGCCGCGGAAAGCTCCGTTCGCAACTCGTCGGGACCGAGGCCCACCTGGGCAAGCAGGTCGGTGGCGAGGGGGAGGTTGCGCTCGATCCACGCGATGATCACCTTTGGATCAAGTTCGCCCGCGGCAATTCGGTCGTAAAGCTGGGACGCCTCCGACGCCACGGCGCTACCGGTGAGGGCGAGGGGGGCAATCACGACGATGAGGATCAGGAGGATGGTCAGGACCGACGCAATGTTTGAGTAGCCCCCGAGCGTTCGTTCACACCGCTCGTACAGCGGGTGGAAAATGGTGGCGAGTACCGCCGCCCAGAAGATCGGCTGGAGAAACGCCTGGATGAGACCGAAGAACGAAACGGTGACGAGCAGCAGGAGCGAAAGGAAAAAGGCGTTCTGGAGGCTACGAGAGGTCATGGGGAAACGATCGGAGACGAGAAGAGACGATCGGGTCCGTAAAAGCTTATCAGTAGCCTACAAAAAGTCACCCCCGCGAATTCAGTACGATTATCGATCCTGAGCGCATTCGCTCCTTGATCCCGGTAGGCATCATTTCTCATATTACTCACGCGTAATCCGTTTACCAGCCGGCCCCCGATCTCTTGACCCACTCGTTTTCGATGCAGCCATCTACGTTCTGTCGACCGTTTCGTCTCATTCTCGCCGGAGCCCTTCTGTTCGGTCTCGCGGGTTGCGGATCGAGTGGCTCTGTCGAAAAGCTCCGCGAAGAGAACGACCAGCTCCGCCAGCAGCTGGAACAGGCTCGCGAGGATGCAGCGGCCCCCCAGCGCGGAGAGACGGTCACGGTTCTTTCGACGGATGTCAATTTCAAAAGTGGAAGTGCCGATCTGACAAACAAAGGCGTAGAGGAACTCAAATCGGTCGCCCAGCGGATTCAGCAGGAGTTTCCCGATCGAACCGTCCGGATTGAAGGACACACCGACTCGCGTCCGATTGGGCCGCAACTGGAGGACAAATACCCGAGTAACTGGGAGCTTTCGGCCGCCCGGGCGGCCCGGGTGGCTCGCCACTTCCAGTGGACGCACGACATGAACCCGGACCGCTTTGAGGTGGTGGGGTTTGGGGCCCAGCATCCGGTGGCGACGAACGAGACGGCGGAGGGCCGCCGGAAGAATCGGCGCGTCCGTGTGGCGGTGCTGCGGCGTCCCCCGACTGGGGTTGGGGCCGCGGAGTAATTGGAGAAGTCTCCGTCTGACACGTGAGGTGGGGCAGTCGTATGGTCAGATTTTTCCCGAGAGAGAGGCTCGTCTTCCCTCGCACCTCCGGGTGGGCAGGAATGCATGTGAATGTGGACGTGATGCGTTCATGCGGCTTTAGTTTGAGCGAGAATGTTTAGGAGGAGGGGCACGTCCGGTTTTTCTGGCAAGAGGACATTGCCGTGGCAAATCAAGAATCGAAGCAGGCGTAGGCTAAGATCAGGGAGAGCGGACGTGCGGCGGTAGGAGCGTGTACACCATTTCTTCACCGACGTTTTTTAACGGCACCACGTTGATCTGAAGACTTACCATCGGTAGGGCGAGAGGGAAGAGAGGGCTGTCGACACGTATCACAGCGGGCCCTGCTCTCTTCCCTAACCTACACGACCAGCGTTTCGGACCGCCCGATCCCGAGGCTGGATCTCCTCCCTATTCTCAAAAGCCGATGCACATCGATTCTTCAGAGCGCCGTTCTGCTTCGTCTCCCCGTGCTCCCGTTAAGCAGGGCACAGACGAGCGAGCTTTACGACCAGGAGACCCTGTCCAGGTTATCCTTGGCGATACCCGAACGACTGCTCGTGCCGTGCGCGTACGAGAGGAAGAAATCTACATAGAAGGAGCTCTTCTAAACAAGAAATATTTTGCTGGTTGGGTTCCGATTGATTCCCTGGCTCCCCGTCAATAGAAGGCTGTGGGGCGGAATCGATTTCGAAGAAACGCGCCTGCGTGGAGGCAACAAAGACGGTGAGCGGCGGCAGCGTTCTTGGAGCGGAAATTGGATCACGAGGTCCGATCTTCAACAGGGTCCAGCGATCGGAGTTGGATCTTTGCGGACACATCTACCCAAAACGTCTTCCCGAAAAGACACGTCCATTTGTCTTTGGAGCGAGCATTCCTTTTGATGTAGTTTAAAGTAAGGTGATCCTAGTGGGCTTGGAGAACTGAAGCGCGAGAAATCGCAGAGATCGTGATGCTGTTTCCGTCTGTATCTCCTGCGTGGAATATGTTCGGGAATCGACCGCTGGCGGCAAACGGGGACGATTTTGGCGTCAGGTAACCGACGCTTGAAACCGTCAGGGTCGTTGTGCAAGGTCACTAGTAGTCAAGCTGAGGTTGTCGAGCCTCGAATTGTACTCAGGGTATGAAAGTTGCTGACTGCTCGGTACTTTACGATTTGACGAGCAACGCTCAGCCCGACACGGAAAACGTGACGCAGCACTAGTCCGCCCATCCGTAGCGGGTGGAGTTCACTTCTCTTCATCTCGACATTTTGATTTCCATGTCTATTGATCTGACGCCCTCGGACATCCGCTCGCACTCATTCTCGCGCAGCCTGCGCGGCCTGGAGGCCAGCGAAGTTGAGGCGTTTCTGGAAGAAGTTGCGGACGTGGTCGAACGACTCCTGGAGGAACGAGACCAGTTGGAGGCTCGCCTTGAGTGGGCCAAGGGAAAGCTGAAAAACGTAAAGTACGTCTATAAGAAGCTGAAGCGCCGCGAAGCCCGTCTCGACGAGCGCCGCGAGCAACTGGAGGAGGAAACAGAGACCCTTGAGCGACGCCGAGAAGAGACCGAGCAGGAGCGCCAGGCAGTGGAGGCGGAAAAAGAAGAGCTCATGCGGGTGATTGCGCGTCTTCAGGGCGCAATGGAGAATGAGCTCCAGATTCTGGAAAAGCTTCGCTCGGGCGCCGCTTCGGTCTCCGAGTCCAACGGCAAGGGGGGTACCGAATCGGCAGCGTCGGGGACGTCGAACGCGGATACAGACGAGGAAACGAAGGAGAAATCGACCCAGGAACTCATCAATTCTCTGTTTCCGAAGCGTTTGGCTCCGAATGGACCCGGGGCTGCGTCCGGGGCTTCAGACGACGAGTCGAAGCAGGCCGCCGGGGAGGAGGAACAGGGCGCCGCCGCTCAGCAATTCAACAAGATCAAGGAGGACATTCAGGGGGAGCAGGCGGAAGCCCAAACGTCATCCTCGACTGCCCCGTCCCCCGAAAACGAGACGAGCCCCGCCCCCGAGGCGTCCCAAGAAGATGAGGAGGTAGCGACGGAGGAGCTAAACCAGATCATGGGGGTCTTCGACGATCTCGATTCGTGATCGCTTTTGACCGATCGGAAGGAGTGGCCCTTGGGTCACATGACGTCGGTCAGAGAGTCGAGTGCTGGCTCTTCGGTCGCGGCCCCGTCGCCCTGCGCGTGGCAGTCGAAGAGGGTGGGACAGTTGAAGTCCCACACCAGCACGTAGGCGCCGTGCGGATCCAGTTCCGCAATGTGGTTGATCTTGCGGGCGGCGAGGCGTTCGGCGGCCGCGGCGGAGCGTCCGTCCTGTTCCTCCTGAAGCGACCATTGGGCGTGGCGGGCAGTGTAGAGCAATTCGAGGCTCTTGCCTATCGTGAGGGCAAACCGGCGGGCGCCTGCTTCCATCGCCTCGTCGCCCTCGCTGATGGCCTGCTTCAGCCACTTCACGGCGTTGCGGTAGGCCTGCACGGCAGGGCGGATGGCGCGGGTGAGGGTGGGAGCCTCGATGGCTTCGACGCAGCGCTTTACCTCGTCGTTGAGGGGGGCAATGCTCCCCACCTGCCGCAGCGCGCGGAGCAGGTCGAGCGACAGCACGTTTGTGGTGCCCTCCCAGATGGGGAGTACCTGCGCGTCGCGGTGCAGGGCCGGAAGGCCCGTGTCCTCGACGTACCCGGCCCCGCCAAAGGCTTCCAACAGCTCACTCGTTGCAGACACGGCCTGCTTCGCAGTGGTGAGCTTGGCCACCGGGGTCAGGATGCGAAGCAGTGCCTCCTGAGACGCGTCCGCCTGCTCGGTCTCGCGGGCGCCCAACAGCTCTGCGAGTCTGAAGGAAAGGTGGAACGTGCCCTCCAGGGTGGACTGCACGTCGGCCAGCGTTTCCTGATGGAGGGGATGGTTGATGATTTCCTCTCCGAAGGCCTCGCGCTTTTGGGCGTAATCGCGAGCCAGGGCCAGTCCGCGACGGATGAGAGAGGCCGCGGTGACGGCATTCCAGGTGCGAGTGACGTTCAGCATGGGCGCGATGTGCCGCGTCCCATTCTTGAGGTCGTCCGTCACGGGATGAGCCGCCACGCCGTCCAGCGTCAGCTCGGCGGTTGGCAGCTTGCGGGTGCCGAGCTTGTCCTTTAGGCGGTTCACTCGGAGGCCGTCGTTCAGGCCGTTTTCGTCGCGGATGGGGACGTAGAAGAGGCCGAGGCCCGTGCCGCCCTCCGGATTCCCTTCCGGCCGAGCCAGGGCCAAGGCCACGTTGGCCGTGATGGCACTCGTAAACCACTTGCGACCGTACAGGCGCCAGGTGCCGTCCTCGTCCTGCCGGGCCGTCGTTCGGGCCTGCCCCACGTCCGATCCCCCTGAGAGCTCCGTCATCCACTGGCCGGCGGTCCAGAACGCCTCGGGGTTGCGGCTGGTGAGGTGCGGCACGGCCTCGTCGATGAGATCATCATTCTCCGAGTCCAGAAGCGTGCGGGCGGCCCCGTCCGTCATGGCGAGGGGGCAGCCATACATGTCGGTAGAGGGGATGAAAAGATACGCCAGGAGCATCTGGTGAATGCGACTCTGCGCCCCGTGCTCCTGTTCGTAGGCCGTAGCCACGAGGCCCCGCTCGGCGGCCAGGGGTTCAGCCCGCGTCCAGACGTCGGTCAGCTCAATCTCGTCGATCCGATCGCCCCACGGGCCCCACTGGGCGAGGGTGGGCTCGGCGTCGAGGTTCGCCTGCTGAAGCTCGTACAGCTCGTTTCCTGCCTTTTTGCCCAGGTCCACCAGCTCCGGCTCGATGGTTTTGCGCACGGACTCGGAAAACGTCCGGCGGACGTAGCTTTGCAGCACCCGGTCTCGGTCGTACTGATTCTCGAGTTCGGGCGGATCCTGTACGAAATCAGAGGGCATGGGTCTACGCTTGAGATGTGGAGTGAATGATGGGCCGAGTATGTTCAATGTGGGCCCGGTAGTACCGTTGGGCGCGGGGGGGCGTTCGTTACAACGGAAAAAGGAACCTGCAGCAACGGTTCGCGTGGGGCTCGCGAAGTATCTTGACGCACTGGACCAGCCCTGTATTTCATGATGACTCGCACCGCCGTCGTTCGCTATCTGCTCTGGGCCCTGGGGGGCGGACTCCTCCTCGTGATTCTCGTTGGCGGACTCCGCACCTTTCAGCTCGAGACTCGGCAGGTGGCGCCCACGGACTCGGTGGCTACGTCCGTGGCGTCGGACGCGCCGGAGCGGCTATCGGCGGCCATTCAGCACCGTACCATTACGAAGCGGGATCCGGCGGCCCTCGACACGGCAGCGTACCAGGATCTGTACCGTACCCTGGAGGAGGCCTTTCCAGTGGTGCACCAAACCCTCGATACGACTCACGTAAATGACCTCAGCCGCCTCTACACGTGGCGCGGCGCCGACACGACGAAGGCACCCATCGTGCTGATGGCGCACACCGACGTGGTGCCCATCGAGCCCGGTACGGAGAGCGAATGGACGCATCCGCCGTTCAGCGGCACCATCGCCGACGGCTACGTGTGGGGACGGGGGGCGCTCGACGACAAAACCAGCGTCGTCGCCATGCTCGAAGCAATCTCTACGCTGCTGCAAAAGGACGTGCAGCCTGATCGAACGGTGCACGTCGCTTTTGGGCACGACGAGGAGGTCGGCGGGCCGAATGGGGCACGGGCGATTGCAGAACGCATCACGAATGATGGGACGAGCCCCGCTATCGTCGTGGACGAGGGGGGCGCCATTACGAAAGGGGCGCTTCCGGGGTTGAAGCGTCCGCTGGCGGTAGTGGGCATTGCCGAGAAGGGCTATCTGAGCGTGGAGCTGGAGGCCACGGCGCCCGGTGGGCACTCCTCCGCGCCGCCCGACTCGACGAGCATCCAGATTCTGAACGCGGCGCTCGGACGGCTGCTCGACAATCCCCTGCCCGCCCGGCTCGACGGGGTGATGGGCCGCACGCTCGACTACGTGGCGCCCGAGATGCCCTTTTCCATGCGCGCCGCACTCGCCAACCGATGGCTTACCGCCCCTGCCATCACGTGGGCGCTCAGCCAACAGCCCGCCACCGAGGCTGCCATCCGCACCGTGCAGGTGCCCACGCGCCTCAACGCCGGGGTGAAAGACAACGTCATCCCGTCCAGCGCGACGGCCACGATCAACTACCGCATTCTGCCCAGCCAGTCGGTCGAGGAGGTGCTTCAGCACATCCGATCGACGATCGGGGGCCTTCCCGTCACGATTACGACCGGCCAGGCCAGTGAGCCCACGCCCGTCTCCTCCGTCGACGATTCCGCCTTCCGAATGCTCCAGCGCACAATTCGCGAGGTCACCTCCGACTCCGTGGTCGTAGCGCCCTACCTCGTGCCCGGCGCCACCGACAGCCGACACTACGCCCACGCGACCACTCGCATCTACCGCTTCCTCCCGTACACCCTCACGCCGGAAGACCGCGGGCGCATCCACGGCACCAACGAGCGCATCTCGATCGACGACTACCGGACCGTGGTCCGCTTCTATCTTCAGCTCCTCCACAACGCCGATGCGCTTCCGGATGTCGGGGAGCAGCCCGCGTAGATTGGAGAGATCTGGGTCCGGACGCTTACGATTCCACTTGGAGCACTGGAAAACAAAAACGCCCCCGAGAACGCCGCTTTACGACGATCAGGGGTGTTTTTGTTGGTGCGAGAGGGGGGACTCGAACCCCCACGGAGGAGGACCTCCACAAGATCCTAAGTCTTGCGCGTCTACCAATTCCGCCACTCTCGCTGTGACACTCGAACCCAGGAGGACAGGGTCGAGAGAAGTCATGAACCTGTATCA
>JAHENZ010000110.1 GCA_018609755.1 Salinivenus sp.
ACGTACCTAAACGACTTTTTTCAGCCTGTTGAGAACCGTGCGCAGCTAAAATCGAAACCAAACTTCAGAAACTTATTCACGGATCGGTGGCGTCACGATCTCTGCGAGTTCTCGCGTTTCAGTTGTGCAAGCCCACTAGTGCTGCGTCAACCGTGATTGTGCGAGTGTGCGCGATCTCAAAATCCAAAATCCGGGCACGTCATTTCGAGCAAGGAGATCTGAGATCTCCAGTCGAGAAATATTCTTGGCGAAGCTGCTCGCTTCTGGGAGGCTCCTCGACTGCGCTCGGAGCGACCTGCCTTGGATTTTGAGATCGCGGGGGACATAAGAATGAGCATTGACACGGCACTAGTTGGAGCGTTTCTGGTGTTCGCTGAAATGATCGTCGGATGTGTCGAGGCCGACTGTGCTCGGTCCTTGATCGGGAGCGGCTGAGGAGAACGGACGCACCGCTGTATGGTGGCCCTATTCTGTCGATTTTGTCTCCGGCCAGTGAAATGTGATTGGCACGTTGATGTCCGGGTGGAGACTTTCGTCGACCGGGCAGCGATGGGCGGCGCGCTCCAGGCGTTCGCGTGTCCGTTCGTCGAGGCGGACCGGCATCGTCACCTCCGTCGTTAGCGAGTCAATGCGGCGGGGATCGGAGGTCATCTCCTTTTCCACAGAGATCTCGATGCCCTCCAGGTCGAAGTCGTGTTTGTCGGCCTGGATGCCCAGGATGGTGGCGATGCAGGTGCCGAGCGCCGTGGCCACGAGGTCGGTGGGCGAGAAGGAGCGGCCTTGGCCGTGATTGTCTTTGGGGGCGTCGGTGGTAAGTGTCACTCCGGAGGGACCGTGCTCCGCCCTGCAGAGAAGGTCGCCGAGGTACTCGGTGTCGATCTGGACCATGGAGAAAATGTTATTTGTAAGAAGAAGTGTCGAGCCGTCCCGTCGGGACGGCTTTATCCTATGATGCTGGGATGCTTTCCGCAAAGCGGCCCTCCCCTACGTCGCCCCACCCTCCGCTCGGCCCCGTCCGTCGCGAGAAAGATCCTCTCCGTCCGGCTCGTGCCGATCCGTGAAGAAGTTTGTACAGAACGGTTTTGCTCAAATGGAGGACGGTTCTCCGCGAAGTCGGAAACATGTTGGATGCTTTCGCACGGATCGGTAGCAAGGCGCGTTCGGGTCAGTCGGTTCCGCTGGACAGCTCGCAGCCCGAGACTACTTCTTCCCTTCGGTCAGGGCGCACAAATTATCCGAACCGATGCCGAGGGGGCGGTTGAGGAGGTTGTAGTAGTTTTCCAGCGCCACCAGCCACGTGAGTTCCACGATCTCACGCTCGTCGAAGTGTGCGCGAAGGGCGTCGAACGTGTCCTCCTCCGCATCTACGGACCGCGTCACGTCCTCCGCGTACGTCAGGGCGGCTCGTTCGGCCTCGTCGAACGCTGAGTGCGATTCGTACTGCAGGAGGGCCTCCCACTTTTCGGGCGCTACGTCTTCCGTCTGCGCGTCGGCCCGAGCGATGTCCTGGCAGAAGGCACAGCCGTTGATGGTGGCGACGAGCTCCTTCACGAGAAGGCGGAGCTCCGAATCGAGGGTAAGCTGGCCCTCCAGCTTGTTCATCTCGTAGGCGAGGCGCAGGCCCTCGGGCAGGCGGGCCCACACCACCTTTAGCGGCGTGATCACGGTGCCCTGCTGCCAGCGCGCGAGCGTGTAGGTAAGCCGGGTTTTCCACGACGACGGGTCCTCGATGGGGGCGAGGCGGGGCGTTTCGGTGGCATCGTCGGTTGTGGGCTCGTTGAGGGGCGTCACTACGTCGGTCATAGGGAATGGGGAAATGATGAGTGAGTATCGCATTCCCATGACGACGGGCCGACGACAGACGTGACAACATCCTCAGGGATTTATTCTCTCTTCATCCAACACGGTAGAGCCCTCGTTTGCATGTCCACAGTGCCGCTCCCAACTCTTCGCACGTGTGCTTGAGAACGATCCAGGGAGGGCCCCTTCGGATTTCACAGCGATGAACTCGAACCATCCGAAATCTGTTCGGATTAGTAATCCGTCCGACGTGCAATGGCGATCTCCGTATTCCTGTTCTTCGGGCGGTGTCCCCACCGAATCGCTCCCCTCAGAACTGCGGGGCATTTCCTTGATGCGTCTCTTCTCATCCCAGTTGCTGCTTGCCGGACTGCTGATCGGACTATGTCTGGTTTCCGGATGTGACCTCCAAGGAGAATCGGAGCCCCAGCCGCGAGAGCCGGACTCAAGCTACGTAAACTCCATTGGGATTCGATTTCAACGGGTGCCGGCGGGCACCTTTCAGATGGGATCCGCGCGGGGACAAGACGACGAACGGCCCGTGCACGAGGTCAAGATTTCGGAGCCGTTCTACGTGAGCGCGCATGAGGTCACGCAGCTTCAGTGGGACATTCTCATGGACGAGAATCCCAGTTATTTTGAGGGTCCTCACCGGCCGGTGGACAGTGTGTCGTGGCATCGGGTTCAGGACTTCATCGAGCGGCTCAACCAAAAAGAAGACACAGATCTCTATCGCTTACCAACGGAGGCGGAATGGGAGTACGCTGCCCGAGGAGGGTCTGACGCACGCTTTCACTTTGGGGATGGGCGAGACTCCCTATCGTCCCACGCGTGGTACAGTCTGAATTCGGACCGGCGAAGCCATCGGGTTGGGCAAAAGGGTAACAATAGGTTTGGCCTGTACGACATGCACGGCAACGTCTGGGAGTGGACGCGCGACAGGTATTCCCCTCAATTCTACGAGCGCAGCCGCCGGGTTGACCCGGTGAACGAGGCCGAAGGGGTTCGGGTCCCCTACGTCATCCGAGGCGGGGGCTGGTACTCCGTGGTGGCGGACCTGCGATCCGCAAATCGGGCGTGGGCCCGGTCCGACAGCCGGGATCCGCAGCTGGGCTTTCGGCTCGTTCGCGAGATTCCAGACGACGCGGAGTGAGGCCGGATTCTACGTGTTGCCGTCTCACTCTACTCCTCGCACGCCGCGGGGTCCGGCTAGAGATTACCGTTGCAGGATACTGTCGAGCGAGGGAAGCTGCTCGTCCGGAATGCGGGTGTCGGGAAGCTTGTCTTCCGGACGGGGAAGGACGAACGAGACCGTGAGCGCACAGTGGGACGAAGGCGGAGAAGGGTCGCCACAGCGAATCTCCGAGTCGATGGGCACCACCAGTCGAGGGCGATAGAAGACGTAGTCGATCTTCTGGGTGGGATTCTCCGCTGGGTACGTCGCCACGGACTGCCCAGTGAGTTGGGCACTTTCCGACGACAGAGTCGTCTGAAGGTTCGTTCCTTGCAGCAATGTTTCCATCGTCTCATCAGTGGTCGCTCCGCCACTTGCCTGCGCTGATGGCATCAGGCTGTTGAAGCTTCCAATCATCACAATCGGATATCCCTTCTCTGCCAGCCGGACGTAAAACTGACTGACCGTACGGGCTTGGGCCTCGCGGACGTCGGGGTCGGTCGCACTCAGGTGCACGTTCATGATGAGAAGAGGCCAGCCTCCGATGTCGGCAGGGGTCACCTGTACCAGAGAATTGGGACGAAAGGCATTCCTCCCGAACGATTGAGAGTGGCTGAGCTCTTTGCGTACGTGCTGGCGGAGCGGGTACTGGCTAAGAATGCCCTGTCCGGAAACGAGGGGACCGGAGTGCACGGCCGGGTGCACGAACGTAGATGGAACGTACCGGTCGTTCCAATTTACTGCCTGGGCTCCCGCCGCGTAACCGAGGCGAGTGGCGAGAGAATCAAGTTGATGGACGTACGCGGAGCGTGCAGCATGGAAGTCAACGTCCTGAAACCCAATGAAGTCGGGATCTGCGCGACGGATGAGTTCGGTCGCACGATCCAGATTTCTGTTGTAGAGGCTATCGGGAGAGGGGTTTGCAGAGGAGGAAGCTGGTCCCGCCAGGTGGTTAAGATGGTAGGTCATAACCGTAAAGGTGTCCCGGTCTGGGGGCGCTGAAGACGATGGGTACGTCTTCTTCTGGGCCAGCTCCTGTTCCGCTATGTGGTCGGATGTTGACCAGAAAAAGAGGAGCCCAGCACCGAGAATGAGTAGACCAAGGAACGCTACAGTAGCTTGTAGAACTCGCTTCATGAACAGGGGCGGTACGGCGTGAGGCGGTCGTGCGGGCGACAAAATAAAAGGGCCTGACCGGGGATGGCCAGGCCCTTCTAGTTCATTCATCTTCAGGGACGGACGTATCCGTCCATTCTCATGTCCCGGATCGTTAGTACCCAGGGTTCTGGGAAAGATTCGGATTCACGCTAAGCTGCTGCTCCGGAATCGGGAAGAGGACCCGATAGCCGGAGGAGGCGTCCTTAAACCGCCACGGGCCCGTGAAGGTAGGAGCGTACGGATCGTCGGTATCGCTCCCGCCGTGGGCAAACTCGTAGCGAATGAGGTCCTGTCGACGCTGGATCTCCCAGTTGAACTCAAAGCCCCGTTCCTGAAGGATCAGCCGGTGGCCCTCTGCGGTCGACGAAATATTAACGTCGTCATCCGCACTCCGGGCGCCCCGGAGAGTTTCGAGAATGCTTTCGGCGGTGCCGATATTCCCAAGCTCGTTCTGGGCTTCCGCCTTGATGAGCCAGACTTCGGCGAGGCGGAACAGCGGGAAGTCGTTCCCCATGGCCGCCTGCGCGGCACTCGGATCGAGCTCGAACTTCAGCGGACGTGCGCCGGGAGCCTCAAGGGCCGCTGCGTCACCCTCCAGCTGGATGCTCTCCATCTCGAGGCTGATTTCGAGTTGGTCCTCCGGGTTGGAAGGATCGCCTCCTCGAACCACGACCGGATCCGAGTTCGGATTACTGAAGCACTCAGCTCCCGCACAACCGGAGCTCGGCTCCTGGTACTGCTCGCCGACGAGGAATTGGGCTCCTCTCGGATCGTTGTAGACGTCGTCGTTGGTTCCATATTCTCCGTCTGGGCCGGCCTCCGTGTCGAACGATTTGTAGTACTCAGCGATCGTCGTGAAGCCGTTCCAGGGCGTAGCTCCTACCGGATGGTTGTAGTGGAGCACCGCTTGCTGCTTGTTGAAGCCCAGGCCGCTCTCGGCCTTGAAGGTCGCAGCGAAGATAATTTCGGACGACGTCCGGTTATCCGCAGCGAAGTTGTTGTAGTAATCTTCGGACAAAGAGTACTGTCCGGAGTTTAGCACCACGTCGGCGGCCGCGGAGGCCTCTTCGTAGAGGGCCGTTCCGGGCTCGATGCCGTTTTGCGTGACGGTCCCGGAGTAGATCTCCGAGTTGATGAGAAGCCGGGCCAAGAAGGCATACCCGGCGCCTCGTGTGGCCCGTCCGTAATCCACTTCTCCCTTAGGGGGCAAGTTTGCAAGAGCCGATTCCTCAGACGGACTATTGACACAGCTGGTATCGAAGTTGTCGGACGTGCACCCCGTCAGTTCCTGAAGGATGAAGTCATAGACTTCTTTCCGGGTATTCTGCGCGGGAGGATTATCCGACGAGACCGGTTGCTGCGGAAAGTCGAGGTCACTACCATCCTCAACGACGATCGGGACGTTTCCGAAGAGGTCCATCAGCCAGTAGTAGTAGAATGCCCGGAGGAACCGGACCTCTGCCGCAAAGCGGGCCGTCTGTTCTTCGGTGAGCGCCTCGGAGCTTGCGAGGGAGGAGAGCAGCCCGTTCGTCCGGGAGATGCCCGTTTGAAACTGGCCCCAGTTGCCGTTGAGGAAGGGGTGGTTCGGCGTCCAATCGTGCTGTGTGAGCACACGCCATTGACCGCCGTCTCCCCAGTCCGGCCCTCGGGTGGGCACCATGACCTGGTCCGCAGAGTGCTCCGCCAGGTCGAAGGGGTTAAAGATAAAGCCCCGGAGCGGCGAGTACGCGGCCGAGACCGCCGACAAAAACTCCTCCTCGTTGTTGAAGAATGATTCCGGCGAAATCTGTCCGAATGTCTCCTGGTCTAATTGGGAGTCGCAGGAGGTGATGGCGATGGGAAGCGCGAGAATGGTGATAAGCACTAACACCCGGCTCATCTCGTTCATAAAGGTCGTTCTATCAAAGCTCATGGGTCGTCCGGATTGGATTCAAGTCTTGCAACAAGGGGAGCGGAGGCCTACAGCCCAATCTCAACCCCGAGAGTAAAGGTCCGCGAGGTCGGGTAGCTTGTGTAGTCAACACCACGGGACGGCGTTGACAGTCCGCGGAATCCTAGGCCCTCGCCGCTGACGTTGGTGTTTACCTCTGGATCGTAGCCGTCGTAGGGCGTCAGGACGAAGAGATTCTGAGCCGAGACGTACACCCGGGCCCGACGCAGATTGTACCGGCTCGTGTTGGGGAGCGTGTATCCCAAGCTGAGCTTGTCCAGACGCAAGAAGGAAGCATCTTCGATCCAGCGGCTCGAGTACACCGGCACGTGACCAGCATTTGTGCCATCTTCGACCGCCTCCTGGAGGACGTTGATTTGCTGCCCCAGGTTGCTCTTCGTCGTGAACTCGAGAGCCGTGTTGTTGAACACCTGCCGGCCCTGCTCGCCACGGACGAAGGCACTTAGGTCAACGTTCTGGTACTGGAACCGAGTGTTGACCCCGTAGGAGATGTCGGGAATGGGGTTTCCGACGTGGGCACGACGGGCTTCGCCGAGGTCCGTAGTTGTCCCTCCGTCCTCGGTCTCATACGTCTCATTCCCGTCTCCGTCGATCCCTGCAAAGACCGGTGCGTAGAACGAGCCGATCGGGTGACCGGGTTCGAGGCGTTGCGCATCAACCCCGGTCTGGCCGGCTCCACTTACCGGACTGTGGTCGATCGTGCCTCGACCCCCAAGGTCCTCAATCAGATTCTTGTTGGAGCTGGCGTTCAGGCCGACGTTCAGGGTCGTGTTTTCCCCGTCGATGAGTAGAGCATCGAGGGTGGCCTCAACTCCTTCGTTCGAGACGGAGCCGACATTATCGAGAACGAATCCTGAAGGCGCCGGCTGCAGAACACGTACGTTCAGGAGAAGGTCGTCGGTGCGGCTGTTGTAGTATTCGACCGATCCGTCGAACCGACCTGCCGTGAAGTCGACGCCGACGTTGACCTCGCGGGTTTCCTCCCACTTCAGTCCGGGGCTGGCCGCACGGGATTGGGCAACACCGACGACTTCGTTCTCGCCGACCCCGTAGATGCCCGTGAAGCCTTGATCCGGCTCCAGAAGGGCGAGCGACTCGTACGGCGGCACTGCCTGGTTACCGCTGATTCCTCCGGACACGCGAAGCTTCAACTGGCTCAGACCCTCTACGTCCAGGAAGGACTCTTCGGCAATATTCCATCCGATCGAGGCCGACGGGAAGATCGCAAACTTGTTTTCCTGGCCAAAGACGGACGAACCGTCTCGGCGAACCGTCGCTTCTAAGAGGTACTTGTTTTGGATGTTATAGTTTGCCCGACCGAAAAAGGAGACCTGGGTCACCCGCTCTTTGCCGGAGAACGGCGTCTGAACGTTTTGCGCGCTCTGAAGCCGGTTGTAGAGCGTGGCGTCGGTAATGAAGTTCTGGCCCTCAATTCCCAGCTCCTGAAAGGTCTCCTGCTTGAACTCGAACCCGCCGAGGAACCGGACGCTGTGAGCTCCATCCAGAAGATCTCGGTTGTATCGAAGCGTCGTCTGGGACACCAGATTAGAAATATTTCGCTCCGACTGTACGGCAATTCCTCCGACTTCTCCTCCAACGCTGGAGGCATTTGGGACGTAGGACCGTCGAATACCGTCTTGGACGTCTGCTCCGAAGGTCCCTTTCACCGTAAGGTTCTCGAGGAGGTCCAATTCTGTGGAGAAGTTGGCCATTCCACGCTTCTGATCGGTGATGTCCGTCACCTGCTGGAGGAGAGCCACCGGATTGCGAATATTGCGGGAGTACTCATTAAATGTCTCTCCCTCCCGCACGGGACGTCGGGGATCGAAGCCGATCATGCCCTTCATGACACCACCCTGAAACCCTCCGGCCTGGTTGTAGAAGGTGTGGTTTCGTTGCAGAAAGGACCCCATCACGTTCAGGTTGAACCGGAGGCGGTTGTCGAGGGTCGAGTGGTTTGCGTTGACCCGAGCCGACGTTCGCTCAAGCGCTGAGTTGGCAAATAGCCCCTGCTGGTCGGAATAGTTGAGCGAGGCCCGGTACTGAGAGCTCTCTGTCCCTCCGGAAAGCGACAGGTTATGCGAGTGAACGAGCGTCGACCGCATGGACTGATTCTGCCAGTCGGTGTTTCCGCCAGGTTGATCACTAACGGGCACGTCCTGATACTCATTCACGGCTTGACGGTACTCCTCGCCGCTGAGAAGATTGAGCTCGTTCAGGACCGAGGACTGCGAAACTTTTCCACTGTAATCGACCTGCAACCCATCGCTGCCACCCTTGGTCTCGACCAGAATCACACCGTTGGCCCCCTGCGATCCGTAGATGGCGGTGGCAGCAGCATCCTTCAATACCTGAATGGACTCAATGTCCTGGGGATTGATGGTGGACAAGGGATTGGACTCGTTCGAACCGCCTGCTCCACCGGCGCTGGCGCCGCCCGGCGTCACGTTTGCGCTACTAATTGGAACGCCGTCAATCACATACAGCGGGTCATTGCTGGCGCTAATGGACTTCTGGCCACGCACTCGAACGCGCATCCCCGCTCCCGGCTCTCCGCTGTTCTGCACAATGCTTACGCCGGCCACCCGGCCCTGCATCAAGTCCTGTGGGCTGGAGTTCTGACCGACATTGGCCGATTCGATGTCCACAGAAGAAACCGAACCCGTGATGTCTCCTCGCCGCTGCGTTCCGTAGCCCGTAACGACGACCTCATCGAGCTGGCCCACGTCCGGCTGTAGGTCGACATCAATTACCGTCTGATCTCCCACCTGGACTTCTCGGCTCTGGTACCCCACGAAGGAGAAGATCAGGGTCGCGTTCGGGCCCGGGACTTCGAGCTGATACTGTCCCTGTGCGTTTGTCGTTGTGCCGATGTCGGTGCCCTGGACTGTGACGTTCGCTCCCGGCAGCGTTTCTCCGCTCTGGGCGTCGGTCACAGTGCCCCGTACCATGTTCTCCTGTGCAAGAACGCTTCCTGCACAGAAGAAACAAAGGGCGAGTCCGAATGCAGCAATCCGTAATATCGATTGATTCATATCTGGTGCTCGTGCAATCTCAAAGTGTGCGATCAGTCGAGCAACTGCGAGGGAAGGGGGGCCGGCCCCTTGGACAAAAACTCCTCAATCGGATACAGTACCTGAAGGGAGGCACTGGTGGAGTAAACTCGTTCCCAAGCCGCAGTTGTAAACGATTCCAAACCAACTGTCCTGATTGTAAAGACGACGAGAATGGGCATCAAGAGGGCCAGATAATTTGTAGTTACTGTGAAGTCATAAGGTTAAAATATGACTATACTGTTTCGCTGCATGAAACGGTTTTCAAACGAACGATCATGTAACTGTTTTATTCAAAAATAAGGTCAATTATGCGACAGTGGGGGGCGCTCGGAAAAAAGAGGGAGAAAACTTCTCTGTTATTTCAAGAAGTGTGGTGGGCTCTTCGGGTCTTAAAAGGCTTCAAGCAGAAGTTAGGCAATGAGGATAGGGGGCGGAAGAAATAGAAAGATCGAACGGAGAGAGCGGCTCTACGGCGTCTCGGCTGTTTCTGGCTCTGGGGATTGAAAGGGAACGTGCGGGCGGTCGAGCCGCACGGGAGCGTCCCCTTGTGTCAGACGGTAGCTCCGGTTTACGTCGAGCTCCGTGTGGGTTTGAACAGGCCGATCGGCTGTAGGCCACGTGACTCGCAGAGTGTCAATGCGGGTTGCGTCTCCGAGTCCAATTTCCTGCTGGAGAGCCGTGGCTCCAAAGCTCCCCCCGGTACGAACCGTGCGGTGGATGGATCGGGTTGAGCCGTCGGGCCGACGAGCTGTGATCGCGATTCGTGTGCCAATGGCCGATCGGTTGGCCGACCGACCCCGAAGGTCGATCGTCACCCAGTTGTTATTGTGCCCGGGGTTCTCGAACAGAACATTGTGGAAGGAGTCTCCGGGGACGGCCCCGCCCATCACGCTGTATAGGTCCTGGTCGCCGTCCCGATCAAAGTCGGCAAACGCAACGGCGTGCCCCTTCTGAATGTGGGCGAACCCTCCCTCGAAGGAGACCTCTTCGAAGTCGTCCCCGCCCTGATTGTGAAACATACGGTTTGGGACGATGGAGCTGAAGTCGGGGGCCCCGGTTCCGGCGTAGAAGTCCTGGTAACCGTCGTTGTTGAGGTCCCCGTAGTTGGATCCCATGGTGAAGAGGACCTTGTCGAGGTTGAGGGATTCAGAGACCTCGGTAAACGTGCCATCTCCGTCGTTGCGATAGACGCGCGGAGTTTGTGCGCGGGTGGGGGCTCCGATGTACTCCGCCGCTACTGCGTGGGCCACGCGCTTGAAGTAGCGCATGTCGAATCCGGAGACGAAGAGGTCTTGGTGGCCGTCGTTGTTGTAGTCCCAGAACCAGACGGGGAAGCTGAAGAGGGGGGCTTGAACGCCCGCCGACTGTGCTCGCTCGCGAAACTCCGGAACGCCGTCGGCCCCGGGGCCCTGATTGACGAACAGCCGATTCGGGCCGCCCAGGACGGAGACGTAGAGGTCGGGCCCCCCGTCGTTGTTTACGTCCCCCCAGGCCGATCCTTTGACGTAGGCCTGAACGTTCAGGCCCGCTGCGGGGGCTTTGTTTTCAAATGTACCATCGCCCTGATTCAGATAGAGTTCGCTCGGATGGGAGGCGACCTTCGTGCTGGTGGTATCGCCGGAGAAGGGGTCCACTTTTGCACTCGACTCATTCCCGACGAAAAGATCAACGTATCCATCCCCATTTACGTCTGCCCAGGCAGCCGTTTGGGTGGGATGGTACGAATCGACCCCGGCTTTGTAGGTCACGTCCGTAAAGGTGCCGTCGCCGTTGTTGCGGAGCAAAGAGTTGGGACGGCGTCCCTGTTCGCCCAACCACGCGCCCCGGAGAATGAAGACATCGTCGTAGCCGTCGTTGTTGTAGTCGGCGTGAACGGTGTTCAGGCCGCCGACGAGCCCCTTTAGACCGGCCTCTTCGGTGTGATTGGTGAATCCCCCTTCCCCGTCATTCAGATAGAAGCGGGGCTCATCATCCAGCCCGTACGACGTGGCCAGAATGTCGAGAAAGCCGTCGTTGTTGAAGTCCTCTACGCTCACCCCTCCGGCAATGGCATTGTGGTTCACGCCGAGCGTCCCGGCCACGTCCCGAAAGCGATTGATGGGGCTGTCGTCGTTCGCTTCGATGCCGGGAATGCGGAGACGCGGATGAGAAATCCCTTCAGGGTACTGGCCGAGCGTCATGTGGGAAATATTGAGAAGCCACCGGCTCTGGAGATCTTGGGGGAAGCGGTAGGACAACGTCCTGTAGATTTGAAGGGCATTTTTCGAGCCTTCCGGGTCGGTGTGGACTCCTGCGCCCCGAATGGGCAGGATGCACGACGCCGACGAGTGGCTCTCGATGCAATTCTCGCGTTCGCCCAGTCGCAGGTACGCCAGGCCTAGCAAATTGAAGATCGGCTTTGATTGCTTGGTGACCTGTGGAAGCTTCAGAGATTCCTCCTGTATAAGGGTGTTGAGTTGACGGATGCTTGCCTCCACCTTCCCCGCATACAACAACTCATAGGCGTATTGGTAGCGAAGGTCCGTTTTTTCTTTCGGGTCCGTCGCTTTCTTTAGTCGCTCCTTGAAAATCTCCGCTCGGGGACCGTTGAGGTGAAAGTAGTCCATGGGATGAGCGTACGCCTGCTCGTTGAGCTCCGCAAGGACGGTCCGCATCTTCTCGGTCCCCGTAGCGCTGATTGTATCGGCCTGGATTGGAGGCTCATTCTCCGAGGTCTCGGACGACGGATCGGGGGACTGGCACCCGACGAGGAGAATAAGGGATAGGAACAGGGACGTAAGGTGGGAACGAACGGTGGGCATTGGAGCAAAGGAGTCGGAGGAGCAATGGGGCGAGTCGGCCCTCGGGAGCGGTGGAACGGCCGGGATCAGAAGGCCGCTGGGGGCCGGAGGACGGAACTTCTCGATCGGAAGGCGCGCAGCAATGTTCCGGAACGGGCCGTCACGAGTGGTCTCGCTCCCCCGTGCGAATCGACCCTATTCGGAGAGGGTGACGATCTGCGGCCGGGCGTTATTCCGGGCAACGATCACGTACCGGGTCTCGCCGGGGCCCTGCAGCAACTGGAGCTCGCGCACCTCGCCTCGGAGGGAAAGACCGCTTTCAAACGGTGGAATTACAGACCATCCATTCGCAGTGCGTCGGAGGAGCGTGCCGTAACTGGCATCATAGCGGCCCTGTTTCGGACGGACGCCGTGGAAATTTCCTCCAAGCATCACTTCACGAGGTTGGGACCCATCCCGGTCGCGGATCAGGCTTCCAAACACGGGGGCAAACTGGGCACGGGAGGGCAGGGCCTCGACCGTAAATGTGCCGTCGTCCTGGTTCTCGACGTACGCACTGGCAAAGGTCTGGGCGGTCTGGACGCTCGCCTCCCGAATCGTGCTGGAGGGGAAAAGATCGTCGAGTCGGGCGTCGCCGAAGGAGTCGTAGGTGGGAAATTTCTCCTTGAGGGACGGGAAGCGCTGAAGGAGTCGGTCGCGCCCAGCCCACGGATAAGACGTGCCGTCGTTGAAGCGGGTGAGGACGGGATCGGTCGTTCCGTCTCCGTCAAAGTCGTTTCGATGGAGTCGAACGGGCGTCTCGGGCGTGGCCTTGAGGCGCGAGTTGAGGCCAAAGTTGCCGGCGATGAGGTCGGATGCCCCGTTGCCGGTGAGGTCGGCGGCGTGGACCGCGTTCCACCATCCAGTAGTGTTGGAGAGCCCGGCGGCGTCGGTCCGGTTCACGAGCTGGTCGTCGGTTTGCTCGAAGACGGTGATCGGCATCCACTCGCCCACCACGACCAGATCCGGCGCCGCACTGCCGCGCACGTCGGTCCAGGTCGCATCCGTCACCATCCCCACACGGCGGAGGGCCGGCGCAGTCTCGTCGGTCGCGTCGGTGAAGTGGCCGGTGCCGTCATTTTCGAGGAGATAGCTCCTGGGCGCCTTTCCGTACTGGCGCGCCACCACGCGGCTGCCCACGAACAGATCGGTATCCCCATCCTCGTCAAAATCACCGGGGGCCACGACGCCTCCATTGGCCGCCATCGTGTCGGGGAGTGCGGAGGAGGCCCGCCGGAAGTGCCCGGTGCCGTCGTTGAGATACACGCGGTCCCGGAGCGCCTCGGCATCTCCCCAGAACTCATTTCCCCCACTCACCACGTAGAGGTCGAGGTGGCCGTTCCCGTTGGCGTCGAAGAAGGCCGCATCGACGTCTTCGTGGAGCTGATCGGCCCTCCAGAGGGAGTCATTGCTCGTGGAGCGCCGAAACTGCCCATTCGACTGTTGAACGTAGAGGGCGCCGGGCTGCCGCTTGGCGCCGCCGAGGTACACGTCGTCGAGGCCGTCGCCGTTTACGTCGCCCACCGCAAGGGCTGGACCTTCAGTCGACAGGCGGCGGGGCATCAGCGGCTCACGCTGGAAGTCGTCGTACGAGGTGTTTTCCTCGTGGCGGAAGTCGATGCCGAGCGTGTCGGCGGGCGCGACCGAAAAGGGCGGGGCGTCTGTCGTGTCCGGTGCGGGGCCGGGCGGGGACGCGTCGGACTGACGAAGCGATAGGATCGTGTCCACCGGCACCGCCGTGCGTGTTTCGGTGTGCCCGTTGGGCCACGTCACCGTGAGCGAGTCGACGGCCTGCGAGCCGAGCCCCACGTGCAGGCGTGGGTCGACGGACGACTGGTAGCCCCGCGTGGGACTCTGTTCGACGAGCTGGGTCCTTTCTCCCTGATAGACTCGGACTTTTGCTCCAATCCCGTGCGTATTCGCGCTTTCCCCCTCAAGCTGCACCGTCAGCGAATGGTGATCGCGAAGGGAGTCGACGCGATTCTCGTAGATTGATGCCGGGGTATTGATGTTGTTGACGACGAGGTCCAGGCTCCCGTCGTTGTCGAGGTCCGCGTACGCCGCGCCGGTGGAGAAGCCGGTCCCGACAGCTGTCGGGACCCAGGCGGTCGTCGAGTCCGAGAAGGTGAGATCGCCGTCGTTGCGAAAGGCAAAGTTCGAGACGGGCCGCTGTGGCAGGCGGTCTTGAATCGACAAATCCTCTTGTTCAATCGTCTCCATCTTCTGCGCGACCGACTGCTGGGAAGCATATTTCACGTAGTCGAGGTCGTTGGGCCGCCGGACGATGCCGTTCGTCACGAAGAGGTCCTTCCGCCCGTCGTTGTTGAGGTCGGCAAAGAGGGGCGCCCAGCTCCAATCGGTGGCGGCCACCCCGGCCAAAAGGCCGATCTCGCTGAAGCGGCGGTTTCCCTGATTGAGCTGGAGCGTATTTCGGTCGAGCTGGTGATGGTAGCCATACTGGCGCTTGAGGTCGTACAGCCGCTCGGTGTCGGCTCCGGCGGACGTGTTCTGGACCTCTTCCTGGAAGGGGAGCATGTCGAGCACGGCCACGTCCGGGCGTCCGTCGTTGTTGTAGTCGGCCGCGTCGACGCCCATCGAGGAGTAGCTGACGTGCCCGGTGGCCTGCTTAATGGCCTCGGTAAAGGTGCCGTCGCAGTTGTTGTAGTAGAGGTAGTCGTGCTCGTGGAAGTCGTTGGCCACGTAAAGGTCCGGGCAGCCGTTGCCGTCGAGATCACTGACGGCCACTCCGAGGCCGTAGCCCGTGCGCCCGCTGTAGATGCCGGCCTCTTCGGTGACCTCTACGAAGGCCGAATCGCCTGGGCTGGACTCCGATCCAGTCGTATTCTCGTAGAGCCGATCGCCGGCGCGTTCGCTTTCCTTGTTCCGCAGGGCTCCCCGTCCGTAGGTTTGTTCTTCGTGGACGGAGGAATTGAGGAGGTACACGTCCAGGTCGCCGTCGCCGTCGTAGTCGAAAAACGCGGCCTGCGTGCCGAAGCTCTGCTGGTCTAGATTGTAGGCCGCGGCCCGCTCCTCAAAGGTTGGAACGCCGTTTTCGCCGGTCCCCTGGTTGATGAAGAGCTGATTGTGCCCGTCCAGGCCGTGGATGCCGTGGACGACGGACACGTAGATGTCGAGCCGCCCATCGCCGTTTACGTCCGCCATCGTCACGCCGGTCGACCAGTCGGCCGTGCCGGCCACGCCCACCGCCTCGGTCACGTTTTCGAATTGGAAATTTCCTCGGTTGAGGTAGAGCTCGTTCGGCCCCTCGTTGGCGGTAAAGTAGAGGTCGACGCGCCCGTCGCCGTTCACGTCGCCGACGGCCACCCCGCCGCCGTTGTAGTAGTAGAGGTAGTTCAGAATGTTGAGGTCTGCCGACTCGGCGAGCGCATTCTCGAACGTGACGCCGGTTCGCGTTGAGTCCAGGCGTTGGAAGAGGGGCGGGGATTCATCCTCGGGACCACAGGCCGAGCAGCCGATCAGAATGAGGACGGGAACGAGGCGGGAGAGGGCGCGAGGCATAAGGGCAAGGCCGGGGCGCTGAGAAATCACCGGGCGGTGGGAGCCACGATCTGGAGGGGGGCGTCGTTCTTGGCGAAGATGAATACGCGGCCGTGTTGGGCGGTCCGGAGGGCCGCGACGTCGCGTACCTGATCGTGCACCAGGAGGCCGCTTTTTCGGGAGGGAACCGCCGTAAACGTTCCGCGATCCGTTCCTTCCAGCACGGTTCCGTAGCTGGCGGCCATTCGACCGAGACGAGCGGGGAGCCCGTGAAAATTGCCGCCCATGATGAGGTCGGTCGTCCCGTCCGCCGTAACATCCTCGGCGAGGAGCCCGAACATGGGGGCAAACTGGGCACGCTGCGGGAGGGGGCGCATGTCGAACGCTCCGTCGCCCTGATTTTCGACGAGGACGCTACTAAACGTGTGCGCCGTCTGGACGGTCGCCCGGCGCCGCTGCTCAGCGTTCAAGAGGTCGTTGATGGTGGC
>JAHENZ010000111.1 GCA_018609755.1 Salinivenus sp.
AGCGAATATGGCTGCGCATAACGACCGCAAAACGGTCATTCCAACTGTAGTAAGTAAACGCACAAGCGTCCAATTGGCATCCCTATCGACAACATCGAATACGGATGTGGAGACGTTCGTAAATTGAAACAGGTTCTAAGAGACTGTTTTGATTTTTGGATCGTACTCATTAACGATGCCGCTCCGGTTTGCCCAGTAAACTCACGAGGAATGGTAGAGGGAAGAACGATTGGAGTCGGCCAGGCTGCAGTCGTCACGTGAGACTCCTAACGCCAACGTGTGAAATCAAAACAGTCTCTAAGGGCCAATTCGCTGAGGTCTTTCGGAGCGCTGGGCGTTTCTTCCTCCGAAAAGATCTGGGTCCTTCCTGTAGCGCCGTTGGAGTCCAACGGCGCTGCAAGGAGAGGCTCACTCTCTTCCGGCGGACACTCTCTCAATCTTACACTCCAACGGCGTTCTCAGGAAGTGTATTTTTCCTTGCAGTTGTGTTGATACAAGGGAGCATCGTTTTGTCTTGCCTGTCGAGTTTTGCAGTCTGAATCGGTTCCTCCCGCGCTCCCCCTCGCCCACACGCCCACACACGTACGCACCCCGTGGTCAACAACTACTACACCCTCCGGGCCCTCGTTCGCGAGTGGCAGTCCGATCTCGTGGGCACGACCGTTCTGGACGTGTTTTCGCAGAACAAGAATGAGCTGAGCGTGGCACTGGCGGGCTCTGAGCGCGACTGGATGGTGCGCGGCTCCGTCCAGCGCCCGTTCCTCCACCTCTTCCGCGTCGAGGGCTACAGCAAGGCCCGCCGCAACGTGGCCACGCTCTTCGGCGATGCCATCGACCGGACGGTGACCGACGTGCGCATTGCCGACCGCGATCGCCTCGTCTATCTCGACCTCGACGACAAAACGACAATTCTGTGGCAGCTCTTCGGCGCACGGGCCAACGCCTTCCACGTTGCGGCCGACGGCACCATCCGCGAAGCGTTTCAGAGCAACGACGATCACGCCGGCACGGAGGCCCCTACACCGTACCCCGCTCCGATGCCCGAGACGTTTGCGGACTTCGAGGAGCGCTGGAAGGACAACCGAAACAAGACGCGGCAGGCCGTGCAGTCCGCGGTGCCGCTCTTCGGGCGTACGCTGGCGCGAGAGACCCTCCACCGCGCGGGCGTCGAGACCGAGTCGCCGGCGGACTGTACGGAGGCGGCACGTCGCGACTTGTTCGAGGCTGCAATGGATCTGTGCGAGGTTCTGGAGAAGCCTGCCCCGGTCGTCTACGGGGAGGGGCAGTTTCCCGACGCATTTTCACTGATTCCGCTCCGGCACCGAGAGGACGATTCAGGGGAACGGTTTGACACGGTGGACGTGGCCGTGCGCAGCTTTGTGCGCCGGACGCTGGCCGAGCGGCACTTTCACCGTCTCTACGATCCGCTGGAAGAGGCGCTCGAATCGGCCGCGGAGCACTACCAGCAGAGTGCCGAGCGGATGATGGACGAACTCGACAGTGAGAGCCGCGCGGGTCGCTACGAGCGGTGGGGGCACCTCTTGATGGCGCAGCAGGACCAGGTGCCGGAGAGGGCGGAGGAGGTCGAACTGCCCGATCTATTTGAGGAGGGAGATCCCGTCACGATTCCGATCGATCCTGCCAAGTCGCCCGTCGAGAACGCGCAACACTACTACCAGCGGGCCCGGAGCACGCGCCGGTCGCGGGAGGAGGCCGAGCGCCGGCTCGACGAAACGATGGAGCGGGCCGACGAGGCGCAGCAGCTTCTGGAGGCGTTGCGGGAGATCGACACGCTGGATGGGATTAAGCAGTTTCGGGACGAGAAGGAAGATGCGCTCCTGCCGTTCGTTGAGCGCGAGGACGCCGACGTGGACCGTTTTCCGTACCGCCGGTTCGATCTCGGGGACGGGTTTGAGGTGTGGGTGGGCCGAAACGCACGCCAGAACCACGAACTTACGTTCCACGCCGCACAAAAATACGATCTCTGGATGCACGTGCGGCAGCGGCCGGGGGCACACACGGTGCTCCATCTTCCCAACCGCGACGCCGAGCCGGGCAAGCATCGCATTTACACCGCCGCGGCCATCGCGGCCCACTTCAGCAAGGCGAAGGGCAGCGCCCTCGTGCCCGTCATGGTGACGGAGCGCAAGTACGTGACGAGTCCAAAAGGCGCGGATCCCGGCGTGGTGCGAGTTGACAGAGAAGACGTGATCATGGTGGAGCCGGGGCTGCCGGAGTAGATGGATTGCTCGTCCGGTTAGGTATCTCACAGCGCAATGAGGTCCGATTCAGAAAGAGCCATGACCTCATACCCGTCGATCCACTCCTCCCGCTTGTCCCGTAGGGGTACTCCGACTTTCGCCCCCCCTTTCGTGAACGAGTTCCTTTCGATGGGGAACCAGCAACGCACGAACTGGCATAACAGGAGACCCCCTAATCAATGCATTTGTTGTTATGCCCACGACTCGCGCTAAGAGACGTACCGCGCCCGAGATCATTCGAGACCGCCTCGGTGACCGACTGAGCGGGCTCTACGTCGTCCCCCATGATCCCGTTTCGGGGGAGCGGTACGACCCGTTTGGCCTCTTAGCCGTCGTTGAGATGGACTTAGAGGACGCGTACCGGATTGGCTCGGAATTGAGCACCGAACTGATCGAGAACGGCGTGGAGGTGCCATTCACGGCGGAGCCGCAAGACGAGGTATCGCTGCCCGCTGGGGGAGTAGAGATATGAGCCTCGACACCACGGACGAATATCTCGATTCCGCGCAGTCTCATCTCGGGGCTGCGCGGTTTTGTTTTGAGCACGGTCGGAACGGATTGGCAGGATCGGAAGCATACTTCTCAATGATCGCTACCGTCAACGCCCTTCTCCTCTCAAGAGACCGTTCATCGCGAGAATCCCACAGCGGTGTGCTTACCAATCCGTGAAGGGGCCAGAATTGGTCTCTGTGTTTCCACCCATACAGGTTTTTTCTCCTCTTGGTGTTCTACTGAATGCCCGTAGACGGATTGGTTACGCCGTGTATCTCGTCCTTATTGATGAACTCGGGATCCTGGAAAAGAACGCCCATTCGGTCATGACCGACGCCAAGAACTGGCGACGACAATGGCACTACGAAGCACGGGAGCCTCCGGAGCCGCTCGTAGAGCGCTTCGTGTCTCTGGCAGAGCAATTCCACGAGCTTGCGGTCGCGTCGGCGTAGGGGGGCTGGCCTGCCCGTCGAACACATTTCGGAACGAGGCGGAAACCGAGCCGGCTCCGTTCGTCGAGCGGGGGAACGGCGGAGGACGCGGTCAGGCGTCGGTGCCTTCCAGTGCTTCGTCAAGCGGGAAGACTTGGTGCGCGTCCTCGTCGATGAACGGTGGGGGCTCTTCTGACCCGTCGTGGTCGCCCGAGGGGGGCGGAGTAAGAGAGGGGGACTCGGACGTGTCGTGGACTTGTCCCCTGAAGTTGGCCCCCGATTCGATGTTAAGGGAATCGGCTTCGAGCCGGGCGCGCACGTCCGAAGAGGCCGACAGTACGAGCGTGCCGTCGGCGTGAAGCTTGCCCCGGGCCGTTCCGGCCACGAGAATGGATTCGGCTCGCACGGTCCCGTACACCGCCCCGTCCTTTGCGACCACGACCCGTCCCTCCCGCTCCACGTCCGCCCGGATCGTCCCTTCGATCCGGAGGTCCCCGGTGCCTGTGATCGTGTCCCCGTGAATGGTGGTGTCGTCCCCGATGATGGAAAGTGCAGGGAGAGGGGAGGAAGACTCAGAGCGAAACAGTTGAATCAAACCAAACATCTGCGGAAGGGAGGGTCAGGTCGAAGAAGGGCGCGACCTTTCACTCGGAAGAGGAAAGGGGGCGCTTGACAATTTCAAGAAGCGACCGGAGAGCACGAAATAAGTGCTCGAATAGATGGGTCCGGGCTCCACCTTCGGCGCAGTTCTGGTGTAAGAAACGGCCCTGCTCCTCTACGTCCACCCTCTTCCTTCGCTGTAGGGGATCGGAGCGGCCCCACGGAGTGACGCTGGGTTAGTGTGTCCCGTTTTCGATACGTCCCGCCGAAGAGGCCCGGACCTGCAGTTCCGGGGTGACGAGCCGCGAGAACACGTCGGGAGGCCCTGCTCCTCGCAGACGGCGGAGGAGAAGGTCGGTGGCCTGTTCGCCAATCTCGTGCATGTTCTGGGCCACGCTGCTGAGCTCGATAAACTGGCTAATTTTGATGTCGTCGTACCCTACCAGGGCCACGTCCTCGGGCACCCCCAGGCCGCGTTTGCGGAGTGCCTGCCACGCCCCAATGGCCTGCACGTCGCTACTTGCAAAGACGGCGCGAATGCCGGGACTCTGTTCGAGGAGGGCTTCCATGGCCTCAAATCCAGATTCCTCGCTGAAGCCGGCATGCTTCTCGGTACTACCCACTGCAATCCAGTCATCGTTCGGCTGAATGCCGGCGGACTTCAACGCGTCCTGGTATCCCTGAATCCGAGCATCCCGAATGGGGTTTTCGCGGTGGGTGGTGATCATCCCAATTCGCGAGTGTCCCCGGTCGATCAGGTGCTCGGTTGCCAACCAGGCCCCCTTCGTTTCGTCCCAGTGGAACGAGTCGATGTCGTCCCAGCGGTTTCCAATCAGGATGGTGGGGCCGCCCAGCTTCTTGACCTCGCGAGCAACGGATTCACTCATCGGAAGGCCCGCTGCCAGCAATCCGTCCATGGCGCCCCGTTCGAGAAATTTCGTGAGCGACGCTTCGGGGGCTGCCCAGTCCAGGTCACAGAGAAGCAGGTCCGTGTCTACGGTCTTTAGACGGCTTCGTATGCCCTTTAGAAGCTCATTGTGGAACGGGGTGGTAAAAGTGGGAACGGCCACGGCGATCGTTTGCGTGGCCCCCTGCGAAAGGGACTTTGCGGTGCGGTTGGGGCGGTAGCGCAGTTCCTCTACGGCGTCGAGCACCCGTTCCCGCGTCGCGTCCGCCGTTTGCCCGGTCTCATTTACGACACGAGACACGGTGGCAGGAGACACGCCGGCACGATTGGCAACATCGTGGATCGTCGGGGTGCTGCGAGAAGAAGGAGGCATATTCGAGTACAAGGGTCGTGGTAGGAAAACAGCGCAACGAACCTCCGTGCGCAGGGGCAGGACCGCCCCCGAAAGTTGTTAGAACTGACGATAACCAAGTCCCGGTAGAAACTCGGCGCGTCGTGTCCTCGAATCCCTAACGCTTCCCCAGGTTCACGCCTGAACCCCCGGAACTGGGGTTCTGCGGATACGCTTCACGAACCGTCCATTGTCCCTTCACCGAACCCGGTCGTACAGCGGAGAAACCAGGCTGAAGAAAAAGAAAAGAAAGGCGTGTCAGTGAATTAATTGTTACGTAATATGGTAAACGGATTATTAAATTTGGAAAACTGAACTGTTAGGGCAAATAAATAAGGCAAAATGGTCGAATAGCAAAGAGGGAAGGAGACGGAGGGCCCGTTACAGCTTGGTTACTGGGGTTGGGGGCCCAATACTTCTGCTCGTCGCACGGAGGGGTCCACTCGTCTCTGCATCTGCATGTCTCGTCGATTTCGTTCAAACCGCTGCTTCTCTTCGGAGTGCAGTGAATTCGAAACTGAAAGAAAGTTTAGATGGCCGCGCCGTTTCGTTGGTGCAACCTGTTTCTGCATCCCCCTGTCTGTTGTTTTGAGAGTCCCTTCGAGACTCTGAGTTTGAGAGGTCAGAGAGAGTTAGCGGAATCGATCACGTTCTCAAGAACCATTCCCCAAGAGAGAAAGCCATGAACAACTTCAAGCTCAACGTTCTCAGCCATACCCGGTCGCTCGTAACCTCTGATGATTTGCGTCCGGCACTCCTTCTGATCATTGGGCAGATCACAATATCGCTTCTCGGAGCACTATTGATCACGAACGGCATTCTGATTTAGGACACGACGCGTCCATCCCCGGAGCACGCCACCGGGAGTGATTGCCTTTTCGTTGCGACTGATTCAAATCACTTTTTCGATCATGCCAATTCGAACGACGCTCTTCGCACTCGCGGCTAGTCTTTTGTTTGTCGGCTCGTCCTTTGCGCAGTCCCGGACCACGAGCGGAACCGCTGCCCTCGATTCGGAGGGCACGGTCAGGGTTGAAAATCATGAGGGACAGATCACCATCGAGACCTGGGACCGGGCCGAGGTGAGATACGAGGCTGTGGTTCAGCCCGAATCCGGCGCAGAGTTTCCAGATGCGACCGTGGTCCGCGTTCAGGAGGATTCTCGCCGCTTTGAGATTCGCACCCACTACGACGAATCGAAGGCCGAGGATTCGGGATTCTGGGGCGGCAGCAATCAGAACGTAATGCCGGTAGAATACACACTAACCGTTCCACGGACCGCCCACGTCGAGATTGAAGACCACGAGTCCGACATTCAGGTGGCAGGCCTTGAGGCCGACGTACAGGTTGACACCCACGACGGGGCAGTGACGATACGGAAGCAGGTGGGGGCCGCCGAGATTGATTCTCACGACGGCCCAATTACGGTCGAGGAGCACTCCGGGGCGCTCACGATCGACACCCATGATAGCCGCGTTCGCCTCCGTTCGGTGGAGGGGGAGACGGAGATGGACGCCCATGACGTTGAGGTAGAGGCGGACGGACTGCGAGGCGGGCTCCAGCTAGATGCGCACGATGGCGATGGCCGATTTGGTTTTGCTGAGGTGACCGGGGACGTCGAAATTGACACTCACGACGGTGGCTTCATGCTCGTCCTTCCGTCCGGGACCGGCTTCGACCTCCACACGGACTTCAGTGACGACGCCGACCTCAGGGCGGACATTGACCTAGCGCCGTACCGGATCTCGGCGGGGGACGACGAGGACGAGGTCAACTACAGCGGGCAGGTCAACGGCGGAGGGCCACGCATCGAGCTCCGTTCCCACGACGGCTCGTTCGAGATTCGGACGCAATGAGACCAGTACGTTCCAGGGTTGTCTTCGAGGATGTTCGCACGAGGCAACGACGACGGCGGACCGCCGACCGCTGCGAGGGATCGGTAGAAGCTTGTGGTCGGTCGCCTGCCCGATGGCGACCATTCCCGGGTCCGGAAAGACCGTGAATTACTGTTTTGGTGGGGCGGGGACGGACGTCCGAATGGCGTTGGCCAACTCTGCATCGGCGTCCTCCCACCCCCCGTCTTCGTAGTGGGCAATGAGCTCCTCAATGGCCTTCATCTTGTCGTCGTGCTCCTCGCGCAGCGTCGCGAAGAGCTGTCGGGCCTCCTCCGGACGCGGGCCCCAGGTGAAGCGCTCGTCTCCGTCCTCGGAGAAGGCGACGAGTTTGGGAATGCTGCGGCTTCCGTCCGTGAGATACTGGTCCATGATGTCCAGATTGTCGTCCCGGAGCAGGATGCGGAGCGTGACGTTCTCACTCAGGGCCGCCGCCTCGGCAATTACCGGGAGGAGGAAGGCGGAATCGCCACACCAGGGCTCCGTAAGCACCATCCAGAGCTGCGGCTCGTCGACGGAAGCCACGGCCGCTCGAAGGGCGTCCGAGGGCGTGTACTGGTCGTGGACGTGAGCCTGACGCTCCCAGTTGTAGTTCAGAAAGTGGAGCGTTTTGCGCTCGTCCGGATCCAATCCCTCCTTGGACTGCTCTTTTTGGTCGCGCCACTGGGTGCGGTACTCGTCGTAGGTGAGGCCGTTGTGCGGGCGGCGGGCGTCGAAGAAGTCGGGCATAAGAGGACAGAAGATAAAAGGTGGAGGGTGGAAGAATACCGGTAGGTCTGTATTCGTTTGGGGGCGTGTGGTTCTACCAAAATGGGATACATCCGTGATACAAACAGGGCCATCGTATGTTAAAATTTTCTGTTGAAGACGGGGGGTCGTCTGCCTCCGATGGACAATACTGCCGGGGAGGCACGGGAGAAAGGGAGAGTGGGAGTGGGGCGCACGGTCGTACTGCCTCAATCGAAGATACCGATCCGTGAAGAAGTCCATGAAGACCGTGTCTGCCCAGATGATGAACGGTTCTGGGGATCTAGATCCCCTTACTCACTCGGGAACATGTTCAGATACGTTCGCACGGATTGGTAAAGACAAGTCGGTCGGGTGTAAGATGCGATTGCCGTGGTGATACAAAGGTCCACTTGAGTTCGTAAATCTGATTGGGCGAAATTGGGGGTATTCCTCAACGGGCTATGTTTAGGTGGGTACGGTTCTGGGGAAGGGCCGATGCACTTCAGCAGTGCTCCTGGGGGACGCGCAGGGGATCACTTTGGCCGAGTATCATTGCAGTCCCCACGTTTTTCTCTGCTGATCCCACGTCGACATGAAGACTCCCGGTCGCTCAACGCACGTGACGTTCGGCGACTCCACGTTGCCACGTTTTCGGCGATGGGGACTCGTCGTAGCGTGCTGCCTATTGATGGGAGGCTGCGGACTTCTGGGCATCGGGGGGGACGAATCGGAGCCAACCCCGCTGCCGGATACGACATCGTCTGGATCGGCCAATCTCCTTTCCTATGACGGCACGGAGTTTTTCGTCAGTGGGGGCAACGTCGCCTGGAATAACTTCGCGAGAGACGTGGGGCCAAACCCAAATCATCCCGATCTGTCGGCCTTTTCCGACATCTTTCAGCAGGTGAGGGAGAATCGGGGCAACGTCCTGCGGCTGTGGCTCCACACAAATGGTGCGCACACGCCGGCGTGGGGCGACTCGACGGTCGTGGGGCCGGGGGAGAACACGATTGAGGATCTCGGCGCCATTCTCGATGAGGCGCAGGAGCACGACGTGGGTCTGGTCGTCTGCCTGTGGTCGTTCGACATGCTTCGGCGCTCGTACGGGGAGGAGGTGACGAATCGTGCACACGCCCTTCTGACGGAGCGGGACAAAACAGAATCGTACGTGACTAACGCCCTGGTGCCGATGGTGGAGGCGCTCAGCGACCATCCGGCCCTCGTGGCCTGGGAAATCTTCAACGAGCCCGCCGGCATGTCCGAGGAGTTTGGCTGGAGCGACATCCGCCACGTGCCGTTTTCCGACATCCAGCGGTTCGTGAACCTCACGGCCGGGGCCATCCACGAGACGGACGCCGACGCACTGGTGACGAGCGGGGCCTGGAGTTTCAGTGTGATTACCGACGCGGACTTGCCCTCGTCAGAGGTCAAAATGCCGTCGGCATCGGCGCTGGAGCCTGCACAGGTTACGGCCATCCAGCGGCACCTTTCCCGCTACCCGGGGCCGTCGGTGGGGCGAGCAGCCGCCCGGTCGTTTTATCGTGCGTACCGCAAGTCGTCGCACAGCCCCCGCAACTACTATCGGGACGATCGGCTGATCGACGCTGGGGGGCACGAGCAGGGCACTCTCGACTTCTACTCCGTCCATTACTACGAGTGGGCGGGCACGGAGCAGTCGCCCTTTCACCACGACGTGTCAGTGTGGGGCGTAGACAAGCCCGTTGTGGTCGGCGAATTCTTCCTTGGGGGCAGCCGCGACAGTGGCGACGGTGATCCGGACAGCACCTACGGCGTGGCCTGGCAGGAGCTGTACCCGACCCTCTATGAGCGGGGATACACGGGGGCGCTGGGCTGGCAGTGGTTCGACTGGGATCGCGAGCGGGAGGGACTCACCGAAAACTGGCCGCGCGCCCTCAACAATATGAGCACAATGTACGACCGGCATCCGGACGACGTGGACCTTCCCCTCGATCCGGCCTCTTAGTGGACACTCCGATTACGTGTTGGGACTGGCTTCCGGCAACACCACGTTCTGGGGCTGCGTCTGGGGCGGCCCATCGTCCCGGTGCATCGTGAGGTCGATCCGCTCGGCGTCGAGGTGGGATTCGACCTCCTTCGCAAAGTAGGGGTGGCACGTGAACACGAAGAGTTGCCGCTCCGCGGCCATCTCCTTCAGAATCTTGAAGGCGGCGTGGCGGCGGGACTGGTCCCAGTTCACGAACACCTCGTCGAGAAAGACGGGAAGGCGCTCCCGATCGGCGTCGAGGTGGTCGATGATGGCGAGGCGCAGGGCGAGATAGATCTGGTCGAGCGTGCCCCGGCTCAGTGGGGGCCCCACGGGTTGTGAAAAAGCCTCTTCGGCCTCGAAGACGACGAGGCGGTCCTCTTGTTCGTCGAGGGCGAGACGCTCGTAGCGGCCCTGCGTAATGGCCTCCAGGTAGTTGGACGCACGGCGAATGACGTCCGGTTGGTGTTTGCGGCGAAACGCTGCGTCGGCCTCCCGGAGAAGGCCGGCCAGAAGCATCCGGCGGTCGCGGGTTTCCCGCACCTCGTCGAGTCGCTGCTCTACGTGGGCGAGCTCGCTGTCGATGTCGCCGACGGTTCTATGGTCGAGCAGGTGTTCTACGTCTTTTTGTTTTGCCGTGCGGGCGTTCTCTTCTTCCCGTCGCTCCTCGGCAATCTCGTCGAGGCGCTGCTCAATCCGCGCGCGCTCCTCGTCGGTAAATGTCCAGCCGTCCGTGTCGGCCTCCAGCTCTTCGATCTCGGCCTTCCGCTCCTCCCAGTCTGGATACTCGCTGTGGAGCCGATCGCGGCTTGCTTCGGCCCGCCGGGCGGCCTGCCGCCGCTCTTTGAGTGCCTCAATGCCGGCGTCGAGGTCGCCGTTGCCCAACGCTTCCAATCGGGAGACCACCGATTCGCGGCGCTCCCGCACCTCCGCCAGTCGGTCGGCCAGTGTTTCCACCTCTGGTCGCAGCTCCGGCACCTCGTCTTTGGCCTCCTGCGCCTTCTCGTGTCGCTCCTCCGCAGTGTCAAGTCGTCGTTCGAGCGTTGCCACCACCTCGCCCACCGACTGGTCGGTGTCTTCCTCGGACAGCCCGCAGTCCAGTGCCAGGCTGCGGAGGCGAGCTTCATCGTTCTCAATGTCGGCTGCTCGCTCGTCGGCCGCCCGCGCCTTCTCGTCCCGCTCGCGGAGCGCCTCCTTCAGGGCTTGAAGGTCGGTCACCAGGTCGGCGCTCGGGTGCTCCAGGCGCTCCGGCGGAAGGGGAAGGTCGTCCACGAGCAGCTCCACCTTCGCGGCGCGCTCCTCGGCTTCCTGCTGTTTGCCCTCCAGGTCGAGGGTTTCCTCCTGCACGTCGATCTGCTGATTGTGGCGCCACGCCTCTATTCCGAGCAACAGGCCGACCAGGGCAATTGCGCCCCCAGCCACAGGAATCCCCGCGACGGGCAGTGAGATCAGCAGTCCAACGCCCATCGTGGCGAGGCCAAGGACGAGAACGACGATCCACGGCACGAGCGACTTGTGGGCCTGGGCGTGGAGGCCGACGGTCTCGGCGCGGGCTCGCGTTTCCCGAAGGCGGCGCTCGGCCCGCTCGTACATCTTGATGCGTTCCCGGAGGTCGGCCATCGACAGGTCGCGCAGGGGCTCGGCGTACGCGTCGGACCAAGAGGCAGACAGCACCGACGCCGCCTCCTCCAGCCGACGCTGCGCGTCCGCTTCCGTGCGACGGGCCTCTTCCAGCTCCACCCGCTGCTTCTGATGCCGTTCCACGCGGCGCGTCCACCCCCGAATGGCGTCGGCGTGGTCCAGCACCTGTTCGTCCGCCTCCGTGCGGGCGTCGAGGGCCCGCTGGAGCCGTCGGAGGGTGCCGCGCTTGTCTTCCACGCGGGCTTCCAGGTCGGAAATTTTCTCGTTCAGGTCTTCGAGGAGGGCCCGCGGTTCGTCCGGCAGGTCCTCGTAGTCCGACAGATCGCCGGCTTCTGCTTCCAGCTCCTCGATTTGCTGGAGGAGGGAGCGGACGGGGGCCAGCCGCTCGGCCCGCCGCTGTTTTCCCTTGAGTTTGACCTCTTCCTCCTTCAGCTTCTCGATGCGCTCGGTGTGCTCGGCAATCTCGTCCTTGAGCCGCCGGATCTCGGTGTCGCGTTCACGGGCGTCGCTCGCCGCCTCGCGCAATTCGCGTCGGCGCTGTTCCAGTTGCTTGGCCTCCGGCTTTCCGCGATTGTCGGTGCGCCACAGGTCTGTGGCTTCGTCCTCCAGCTCCTCAATTACGACGCGCGCCGGGCGGATGTGGTCGACGCTCAGGGTGCCGAGAAGGCGGTCCTGTACCTCGTCCCACGCCTCGCCGTCGAGACGCACGAGATCGTCGAGCTGGAGGGCGTAGACCGACGCGTAGACCGACTGCGGCACGTGCTGGACGGCGGGCACGGTGCGGTTGCGGAGGCGGGTCGAGTCGCCGTCGGCCTCGTGGAGGCGGCCCTGGGGCGTGCTGCGTAAGCGGCGATCGACGGAATAGGCAGTGCCGTTGCGCAGACGGAAATCGAGGCTGCCCTCCA
>JAHENZ010000112.1 GCA_018609755.1 Salinivenus sp.
CCACCGATCCGTGAATAAGTTTCTGAAGTTTGGTTTCGATTTTAGCTGCGCACGGTTCTCAACAGGCTGAAAAAAGTCGTTTAGGTACGTTCTCACGGATCGGTATTTCCGTCTGTCTCTCCTGTGCGGAATCTGCTCGGGGATCGACCGCTGCCAGCAAACGGGGACGATTGTGACGTCAGGGGACCGACGCCCGAAACCGCCAGAGTTGTTGTGCAAGGTCACTAGTCGCCGTCTCAAACGGATGCTTCTGGGGCGATCATAAGCACGCGATCCCACTCCAGCCCCCCTAACCAATTCTGGCGCCTTTCGCTGTACACCTAAAGCGCACGCTCCCGACACTACACGAGGCGAGAACAGATCCAGATAACCCTCGTTGCTGCCGGCGACTCCGGAAACCTCAACGAAGTAGTTGCTCTCGTGGGCACGTGCGGCGATAACGGAGTCCGTCCCGAACTTGGCATTCACGCTCCCCCGCAGGGGCCCGATCCCTCAATCGTTCTCCAGCATGCTCACCGAGAATGCGAGACGGCTCAGCGTTCCGCAGTCGTTGGTGAACGTTGCGACGTAGTTGCCGCTCGTCTCGGCATGAACGTTTTCGATGGTGACCTCTCGCGTACTGCTGCGAAAGTCGTTCGGGCCGGTCCAGCGCCAGGAACCCTCCCCATCGGCACTGGGCCTCAGGGTGACACTCTCTCCTTCTTCCACCTGAAGTCCGGAGTCCTGCTGTATCTCACCGTCTCCCCCCGCCACAGTAGGCGCCAGTGTCGTGGGCTCGCAGCTGGAAAACTCGCTACTGAGCGGGGCGACATCGGGCTGGGGCGGCGGAAGGTCCATGTTCCCGGCCACGTAGAACCCCGGGTGTGGCGGTTGATTGTAGCCGGAATTTTGCCACGCGACCGCCGTGCGATAGACCGGATCGTGCATGAAGGTATAGAGCCGGTGCGACGTCGTCATGGTGGTCGTCAAGATCCGCAGCGCCTCATTGTCGTCGGTTCGAAAGATCACCTCTTCCCGCCAGTCGCCAAACAGGTCGGCCTGTAGGTTGGGATTTGCCTTGGTCCCATTGATCGACGAGGCCCCCTCGGCCGTCAAGAGTCGCGTCCCGCTGTTGCTGTCGATGTCCCATTTCGTGACGTGATTTTGGGTGAGCAGCTCGCGGCTCAACTGGCCGTCCCACCAGACCACGTGGTTCATAGAGCTCGGACTGTCTCCGATGACCGTGCCGTCGACATCGTATAGTCCCAATCCGTTGGAGGCCCAAAATTGAAAGCCGGGATGATCGATGTCCAGCGGGGCCGCAACTCCGCGGCCAATGTCCCCGCTTTGATCTTTGCGGAAGACCATTGCCCCGCTATCGGCCCGCCGCAAAGACACCCCCGGCACCTCCCACTCGTGCGGCATATAGACGTAGGGCGTGTCGGCTCCTTTCTCCATGTAGGTGACGTGCAGTGCGTCGCCGTGGCCCAGCCCGGTCGTGTGCAGGCCGGAGCCGTCATCGTCAATCACGACCGATCCGTAGACAATTTCGTGCTTGTCGTCGCCATCCGCATCAATCACCGAGAGCTGGTGGTTACCCTGACCGGTCCACTCGTCGTCGTACGCTGAGGCGTCGGTATCGAACGTCCAACGATGGGTTAGCTCCCCGTCGTCCAGATCCCAGCCGACCACGACCATGCGGGTGTAGTATCCACGCGCAAAGACGGCGCTCGGATGCTCCCCGTCGAGATAAGCGACACCCGCCAGAAAGCGGTCCACCCGATTGCCGTACTCGTCGCCCCAGTCGGCAACGTTGCCGCGAGGGGGACGGTAGTTCTTGGTATCGATCTCCTCGCCCGTCGCCCCGTCGAAGGCCGTCAAATATTCGGGGCCGTCGAGGATGTATCCGTCGTCGTTACGGTAGATGGCGCCGTGATCGGCATCGGCGGCTGGACCGGCCTGGAGATACTGCCCGGTTCCGTCCTTCGTCCCCGGGGCCGTTTTCATCATCACCTCGGCCTGCCCGTTGCCGTCAAAGTCGTAGGCCATAAACTGGGTGTAGTGCGCCCCGGCCCGGACATTCGGTCCCAGGTCGATGCGCCAGAGCAGGGTGCCGCCCAGGGTGTACGCATCCAAATAGACGTTGTCGGTAATGCCGGTCTGGGAGTTGTCTTTTGCGTTCGACGGACTCCACTTTACGATAATCTCGTACTCCCCGTTGCCGGTCAGGTCTCCCACAGAAAGGTCGTTGGGATGATAGCGTCCCCCGTGTGTTCCTCTTGCGGGCCGATTCAGTGGAAGGTCAACGTAGGCAGCGTTGGCCCCCTGCGTCTGAGGGATCACGCGAGCAGGGTCTGAGGCCGCCTGCTCCTGCCCATCCACCACCGCTCGCACGGCATACGCGCTCGGATCGCTGACTCCCTCGTCCAGATACTGGGTGGTTTCCGTAATCGGACGGTCGTTCAGCTTCTGCGAGCCCCGGTATACGTTAAACCCAACGTCGTGCGACTCGTCCCCAAGCAGCCGCCAGGCCAGATAGTAGCCGTCGCCCGTCTCTGCGGCCACCAGTCCGCGCTTGAGACGTTCGACCTGTTTTTGCTGCGCCTCCGCCGGAATCGCCGGTCCTACAATTGCACCTCCCACAATCACCCCAGACACGAGGAATCGGAAAAGGAATTCCAGAAGGTGAGGACTGCTCATTTTCATGATTCCACCATTATCACCGTTCGGGTATTGATGCCTCCTATTCGGAGCACCGTTTGGACTCCAACGGCGCCCTGAGTGAAACGAGGAAGTAGTCTTGGAGGGCGCCTAAACGAAGTGAGGATGTGCTCTCAGAGTACGCCTGATGCCATCTCTAGCGAAGAGAATCGGCATATACGGTTCTTGAACAGTTCCCCCGACGTGGCTCCATACCTGCACATCAGAATTAGGGAGGATGTCATTCGATCCGCTCGTGGAGAATGGCCTCCTACTCTGCAGAGGTCGTCACTCGGCCCACCACTCCGCCGCGCCCCTGAAGCTCTACAGTAAGGGTGTCGGAGGACTCGCCTGAGAAAGACCGCTGCTCGACGCTCCGACGATCCGTCCCATCCGTAATGATCGTCCCGCTCACAGCCCCTTCCAGGAACGATAGCGGAACCTGCACCGTCCGCGCCTCCGCCTCGCCGTTAAAGCCGCCGACGTACCACGTGTCGCCGGACCGCCGTGCGAGGATAACGTATTGTCCGGGATACCCGTCGAGAAACTGAATCTCGTCCCACGCCGCCGGCACGTCCGAAAGAAGGTCCTGCACGGCGCCCGGCTGACGCTCCAGACTCTCGGGCGTGACGCCCAGGTGTTGCAGGCCGGACTCGAACACGACCGTCATGGCCAGATCGAACGCGTCGCTCGTTCGCCGCTCCGAGGCGCCCACCGAGTCGGTAAGCATCGTCGGTGTGAAATCCATCGGCCCCACGACGTTGCGGGTGAACGGCAAAACAGTGGCGTGGGAAGGCGCCCGATCCGCATCCTCCTGTCCAAAGGTGATGTACTCGTAGCCCCGTACGGCCTCAGAGGTCATGAATTGCGGATACGTTCGACGCCAGCCGCGCGGCAAGGTGGAGCCGTGGACGTTCACCATGAGGTCGTGCTCGCCCGCGTCGCGGAAGAGATTCCGGTAGAGCTGAATGACCGACTGCTTGTCGCCCCCGAAGAAATCAACCTTCACGCCGCGCACGCCCATCTCCTGAAGGCGCTGAAACTCCTCCTCCCGTACCTCCGCCGCGTGCATCCGATCCTGAGGCATCTGCGGGGCGGTGTTGAACGATCCATTGGAGTTGTACCAGAGGAAAATGCCCACACCCTTCTGCTCGGCGTAATCGACGAGCTTCTGCACGCCGTCGTAGCCGATCTGCTCGTCCCACCAGTTGTCTATGAGGCAGTATTCGAAACCGTACCGCGCAGCCATGTCGATGAAGCGGCGCTGCATCTCGGGCACAATCGACTCGTCCTTGAGCGGCAGCCAGCTCCACGCCACTTTGCCGGACTCCACGAACGAGGCAGCGTCGTGCATCGACGGCGGACTCACGTCCGACACGAGACTCGACTCCACAATCGGCGCCAGATCCTCGCCCACGGCCACCAGACGCCACGGGGAGGCAAACGGAAGTGTGAACGTGGACGCCGTCGGATCCCCCGGTCCCGTTCCCTCGCCCGGCTCCGGTCCCGCCACGCGGTAGAGCCCGTCCGACCGGGCCTCAAGCCGGGACGCGTGGTACGAGCCGTCCAGGCCCGCCTCGGTCACCAGCGCCCACCCCACGTCCGGCCGCCGAAAAAGCCCGGGGAACGCCCATCCCACGCCGCTCGGGGACGGTTGACCCACCGGTTCGTCCTTCACGTAGTGGCCTTCATACGCCGGAAACGTTTGCTGCCATCCGGAGACGGGATCGTGCATCGGCATCAGCCACGAGGTCGTCTCCTCTGCAAACTGGAACCCCGTAAACTCCCGGTACGCGGTGACCTGCTCGGCCTTCTCCTGCTGCGGAATGCGGTAGCGGAACGCCACGCCGTCGTTCGAAACCTGAAAGACCAACGCCAACGTCGATCCTGCCTCGTTGGCCATCCGCACCACGCGCCGCCGGGCCTCGTACCGGCAGGCACTGCACTTGCCATGCTTCAGCTCGTACTCATCCCGAACGGATTCCACGTCGCTCACCGATTGCACCGATAGCGTCCCAGCCCAGCGGCCCATCGTCGTCGCCAGACCGAGGGGCGAGGGCTTCAGAAGCGGCTGATCGCCCAGGGCAATTGCGTAGCCGGGCCGACCCTCCCCATCCAGCATAACGTGCGCCTCGACCTGCCCATTGGGACTCGTCACCTGCATCACCGTGTCTCGCTCTGCAGGCGTCTGTGCACCGGCGGTCCCGCTCACCAGGCCGAGTCCAATCAATCCGATGACAGCGCCCCATCCCCAAGCATGATGTTTCATTTACTCGTCGTGACTTTCGTTGTAGAAAAGAAGTGCTACGACGTATGCACCATTGCCTTGACGACGCCGTCGTCGTAGCGGGACTGGAGCGCTAGCGCCTCGGGCGTCTCGTGGAGCGAGAATTGGTGTGTCATAATGGGATCGAGGTCGACCCGCTCGCGGTCCACGAGCTGAATGGCCCGTGGATACACGTCACCCATCCGGCGGCAGAATTTGATCGTCACGCCCTTTCGCCGCGCTGGGGCGGCCGTGAGCTGGTATTCGTTGCCCTCTGGAATGCCGACGAGGACGATGGAGCCGCCGATCCGCACGCTGTCGATCGTGTGCTCAAAGCCGTCGGGCGTGTTGGTAGCCTCGATCACCACATCGGCCCCGCGCCCGTCCGTCCAGTCCGCGATGGCCTCGTGCTGTGCCGCGGTACGGTCGGCGCCGCAGCGCTCGGCCACCGTCCGGCGATAGTCCAGCGGGTCAATCACGACGCACTCGCCCGCCCCCGCGACCTGGACCACCTGTGCGATAAGCAGCCCGATCGGTCCGGCGCCCAGCACCGCGACGGTGTCCATCAGGTCGATGTCCGCGAGATCCACGGCGTGAATCGCCACCCCCAGTGGTTCGAGAAGAGCCGCCATGTCGGGATCGAAGTCGTCCGGCACGGGAATAACCTGCTCCGGATACACGTCGATGTACTCGGCGAGGCCGCCCGGATGCTCGGCCACGCCCTTGAACTCGACATTTGGGCACAAATTGTGATGTCCCCGCTCACACCACTCGCACCCGCCACACGGATGCGCCGGGTCGATAGCGACGACCGTGCCCGGGTCTAGCCCCAACACTTCCGCACTTTCCTCCGGCACCTCCCCCGCCAGCTCGTGCCCCAGCACGAACGGATCCTCGTTGGCGTGCCCCCCGGTGCTCCCCTCGCGAAAGTGGTGCAGGTCGCTGCCGCAAATGCCAACGCTCCGCGACTTGAGCCGCACCTGCCCGGGATCCGTCTCGGGCACGGAGACTTCTTTGACGCGCACATCGCCAGGACCGTGAAGGAGAGCAGCTTGCATCTGTTCAGTAGAGCGTTGTTCTGACATCAATTCTTACCCCCTGTGTTTGCGAAACGGAAGCACTGCAGAAGCGAGTCCCTGTAACTAAAAAAACTTGCCTCCATTCTCCCGTGCCCCCCTTCTCCCACGCGCCCTCTCGCCTCCAGCACCTATCTCTCGTCAGAAGCAACTGGGCCTCCACTCGATCGGTCCGGGTGTCAACGCGCGAGTGCCCTACTCCTGCCCGTAGTAGGCCTCGTCACCGTGCTTGCGGAGGTAGTGCTTATCGAGAAGGGTCTGGTCGATCGGCTCCGCCTGCCCATCAATCTGGTAGGTGTGGAGCGCCTTTTCCGCCACCGACTCCAGCACGATCGCGTTCTCGACCGCATGCTCCATGTCGCTCCCCCACGCGAAGGGGCCGTGGCCCGCTACCAGCACACCGGGCACCTGCGCAGGGGCAATGTCCTGTTCGTCAAAACACTCGACGATGACCGCACCGGTGTTGTGCTCGTACTCGGTCTGAATCTCCTCGTCCGTCATGCGGCGCGTCACCGGCACAGCGCCGTAGAAGTGGTCGGCGTGGGTGGTGCCGAGGCATGGAATCGGCTGCCCGGCCTGCGCCCAGCTCACGGCGTAGTTCGAGTGCGTGTGCACGACGCCGCCGATGGACGAAAACTGTCGGTACAGCTCTCGGTGCGTCGGCGTGTCGGACGAAGGCTTGAGGTCCCCTTCCACGCGCTCCCCGGTCTCCAGGGACACGATGGGAATGTCCGCCGGCGTCATCGTGTCGTAATCGACCCCACTCGGCTTGATGGCGAACACGCCCGCATCGCGGTCCACGGCGCTCGCGTTGCCCCACGTGAGCTCCACGAGCCCCGCCTCGACAATGTCTAGATTGGCCTGATGGACGGTTTCTTTCAAAGAGTCGTATCCCATTGGAATTGCCTGCTGTACTGTTCAGATGTCATTCTCAATGTGGAAGAGCGATTCCACTCGTCGGTGATGAGTGAAGACCTGATGCGTGAAAGGCACACCGAATGCTCACGCGCCACTCATCACACGTCAAAACCCTGCTATTGAGGACGCCCTGAATAGGAGACTGCGTGGAAATCCTGTTCGACTCTCTGTTCTCTCCTCGCCCATGCGCCCACTCTCCTATACCCCCATTCACCCTTTCCCCCACGCACCCGCTCTCCCACGCGCCCCCTCGCCTCTCGCTCTTCTCCCACTCCCCCACGCGCTATTCCCACATAATCGACCATCGAAGCCCTCGGAGCTATCACGTTTAACCGAAGGCAACCACATCCGAACGCCCTACCCCCGCACTTCCTCGCGAATGTCGAAGAGCGTCTTCATCACGTCGTAGAGGTCGTCCTCCGTCCCCTCGACGCCAAAGGCATCGTGGATGCGGCGATAGAGCTTGTAGAGCCGGTCGTAGACCTCCCGATTCTCGGGAATCGGTTCGAAGACCGTGTCCTTCGTTCCCGTCATGGCCGCGGTCCCGGCGTCGAAGTCGGCGTGGCCGCCAGCCTCCGCCCCCGCCACCACACTTCCGGCGATGGCGGACCCAAGCGCCGGGGTCTGCGAGCTGCGCGAGAGATGCTGTGGCCGCCCCAGCACGTCGGCGTAAATCTGCATCACCATCTGGTTCTTCTCTGAAATGCCGCCACAGTTGATGATGCGGTCGACCGTCACGCCGTACTCTTCAAACCGCTCCATGATGACGCGGGCGCCAAAGGCAGTGGCCTCGACGAGCGCGCGGTAGATTTCGGCGGGCGTCGAGTGAAGGGTGAGTCCGAGAATGCCGCCCGTCAGGCGCTGGTCGACGAGCACCGTGCGGTTGCCGTTGTGCCAGTCGAGCGCGAGCAGTCCGCTCTCGCCCGGATCGAGCTTCGAGGCCCGCTCCGTGAGAGCGTCGTGGTCCAGGTTGTCCGGCTGCACGACCTCCACGAACCAGTTGAAGATGTCGCCCACGGCGGACTGCCCCGCCTCCAGCCCGAAGTAACCGGGCAGAATCGATTCCGGCACGATGCCGCAGAGCCCCGGAATGTCGTCCAGCCCCTCCGACATCGGCGCCACCATGAGGTCGCACGTCGACGTGCCGATGATCTTGACGAGCGTCCCCTCTTCGATACCAGCCCCGATGGCGCCCAGGTGGGCGTCGAACGCACCGATGGCCACGGGAACGTCCGCCGGAAGGCCGAGCCGCTCGGCCCAGTCGTCCGTCAGCGTGCCGGCCGGCTCCGACGTGTTGTACGTTTCGTCGTCCAACGTGCGGCGCACGTCAACGAGGCCTTCATCGAGCTCGGCCAGAAACTCCTCGTCGGGATAGCCCCCCCACTCCTCGTTGTACATGGCCTTGTGCCCGGCGGCGCAGACGCCGCGCTGCAGGTCGTCCGGATGATCGGTGCCGGTAACGACCGCCGGAATCCAGTCCGCAAGCTCCACCCAGGTGTAGGCTGCATCAAAGACCTCGGGCGCCGTGCGCTTGCAGTGCAGAAGCTTCGACCAGTACCACTCCGAGCTGTATGTGCCCCCGCACTTGGCCAGGTACTCCGGCCGCAGTTCCTGCGCTGCCTCCGTAATCTCTTCCGCCTCCGCGTGGCCCGTGTGGTCCTTCCACAGCCACGCCTTGGCGTCGAGATTGTCGGCAAACCGGTCGTCGAACGCGAGCGGCTGGCCGGCCTCGTCCACCGGAATCGGCGTCGACCCAGTGGTGTCAATGCCAAGGCCAATCACTGCTTCTGCGTCAAACGCATCGTGCTCCTCCGCGTCCGCGAGGGCCAGCTGGACACTTTCGACCAGGCCGTCAACGTAGTCCTGCGGCTCCTGCCGCGCAAGGTTCGGATTTTCCGGATCGACGTAGGTCCCGTTCTTTCCGGAGGGATACGAGAAGACGCCGGTGCCCATCTCTTCTCCCGTCTGCACGTCCACCACCAACGCCCGCACGGACTGTGTGCCGTAGTCGAGGCCGATGGCAAAAGTTGAATTGGACATTGTGTTCGTACGTGTTACAAGTGGCAACTGTGATGTGGAGTGCGATTCCCAATTCGTGCGCGATTCCCCTCATTTTCCAGCGCGAGCGGAGGACCGTTCCCCACTTACGCCGAGACGGGTGTCGCGAATCGATATGAGGGCAACACCTCCCTCACAATCGGGGAGCTGAGCAAGAAGACGTCATGTGCGATGAATGCACGCACCCTGTCGATTCACGCCACGCATCACTCCGCGGACGCGACCTCCCGAGGGGGCGCCGTGGACTCTCGCACGGTCAGCTCGGCCTGCAAATTCACGGTCTCGGGCTCGTGCTGGCCGCCCGCCTCAATCTGGCGGATGACCATCTCGACGGCCGCCCGGCCCATCTCGGCCGTGGGAACCCCCATGGTGGTGAGCGGGACCGGTGCGTACTCGCAGGTCTTGATGTTGTCCACGCCTGTCACCGAGACCTCGCCCGGCACGTCGATGTCGAGTTCCCGCAGCGCCCGAAGCAGCCCAATCGCGACCAGATCGTTGTAGCACATGGCGGCGGTCGGGCGGTCTTCCGGGGGGCGATCCTGAAAATACGCGAGCCCCTTCTCGTATCCTTCCTCCAGGTGCGCCCCCGCCCGCACGACGTAGTCTTCACTGTAGACGAGTTTCGAGTCGAAGAAGGCGCGCCGAAAGCCCTCAATCCGCTCTTCCGCGTGCATCGAGTACTCTGGGCCGCTGAAGTGGACGATGTTTTTGTGGCCAAGCTCGATGAGGTACGTCGTGATTTCCCGAGCGGCCTTCACGTTGTCAATGTCGACGAGGTTGGAGCGGAGCCCTCGCACCCTCTCTAGAAGCACGAACGGGATGTTGCGCCGCTTGAGCTCGAAGAGGTGGGTCAGGTCGGCGTCGCGATCGAGGAGAGGATTAATCACGATGCCGTCCACGTCCTTCTCCACGAAGAGATCGACGGCCCGTCCTTCCGTGTCTCGCTTCCCCTCCGAGCTGGAGAGCATAATCGAGTATCCCTTCTCGTTGGCCGCTTCCTGAGCCGCAATGATGACGTCCGCAAAGTACGGGTTGTGCATCTCCTTCACCACCAGCCCAATGCTCTTCGGGCCGCTCGACTGCAATTTGCGCTGAGCAGAGGCGTTGGGCCGGTAATTGAGGGCGTCGATGGCGTCGAGCACCTCCTTCCGTGTGCTCTCGCTCACCTTGCCCTTTTCATTAATGACGTTCGAGACGGTGGCATTGGACACTCCGGCCCGCTCCGCCACGTCGCGAATGGTGACTCGTGACCCCATCGGCGCTGGAATGTTTTCTTGTTTAGTGAAATGATTCAATCCTCCGACGTAGACGGGATGCGAAAAGGTCCGACTCGGAGCCTTCGCTCCAATCGAACGTCCACTCCACGAGACCGCGTGGAGGCCGGGCCGCCCCGCTCCCGTTCCGCTGTTGATCACCGGAATGGATGGGTGGGCCCGCCCCGCTGCGGCTCTTGCTCTCAACAATCGCTCCCACGGTTACACGGCCGCGGCAGCTTCTTCTTCCTTCGAGGCCTGGTATTCCTTCCAGTCCTCCAGGAAGCGCTCCAGTCCGCGGTCCGTGAGCGGGTGGTTCAGGAGCTTCGTCATCGTCTCGAACGGCATCGTCGCCACGTCCGCCCCGGCGAGGGCCGCGCGCTTCACGTGGGTGGGGTGCCGGATCGAAGCGGCCAGAACCTCCGTCTCGAAGCCGTAATTGTCGTAGATCTGCACGATCTCCTCGATCAGCGTCATGCCGTCGGAGGAGATGTCGTCGATCCGTCCGATGAAGGGACTGATGTAGTCCGCTCCCGCTTTTGCGGCCACCAGCGCCTGCGTCGGGGAGAAGCAGAGCGTGCAGTTCGTCGGGATTCCTTCCTCGTCCAGCGCCCGGAGGGCCTTAATGCCGTCCTTGATGAGCGGAATCTTGACGACGACGTTGTCGTGAATCTGGGCGAGGGTGTGCGCCTCCTCCATCATGCCGTCGAAGTCGGTGGCGGTCACCTCGGCAGAGATGTCTCCGTCTACCTCTTCGCAAATTTCGAGCACGCGCTCATGGAAGTCCACGTTGCCCTCCGCCTTCACGAGCGACGGATTTGTGGTGACGCCGTCGAGGACGCCCATGTCGTTGGCCTCGCGAATCTCCTCGAGGTTTGCGGTGTCAACAAAAAATTTCATAGTAGAATAGGACTTCAATTCGAAAGTTCTTTCGATTCCGTAGCTCAAAATACTCTGCTCGGATGCTGATAGGACGAGTGAATCGTGATGCGTGAGTCCCCGACCACCGGGTCTCCCCTCACGCATCACTCATCACGCATCACTGTACAAGTTGTCGCGCTTCCTCCGCCACGTGCTCGGCGGTGATGCCGTACTTCTCCATGACGATCTCGCCGGGCGCGGAGGCACCGAACTGGTCAACGCCGATGCGCGCACCGTTGAAGCCGACGTAGCGCTCCCATCCCTGCGTGACGCCTGCCTCGATGGAGACGCGCGCCGTGACCTCGGGCGGCAGCACCTTGCGGCGGTACGTCTCGGACTGCTCACTGAAGAGCTCCCAGGAGGGCATGCTCACGACCTGCGCGTCGATGCCCTCGTCCGCCAGCGTGCGGGCGGCGGCCAGGGCGTGCTGCACCTCGCTGCCGCTGCCCATCAGGAGCACGTCGGGCGTGCCGTCAGTGGGCCGCAGTACGTAGGCGCCGCGCTCCACGCCCCGCGCGGAGGTGACTGCATCGCGGTCGAAGGTCGGAAGCTTCTGGCGGGTGAGGGCCAGGGCCGTTGGGCCATCGGTGTTCTGCACCGCCACCTTCCAGGCCTCGGCCGTCTCGTTGGCGTCGGCCGGGCGAAGGAGCGTGAGGTTCGGAATGGCGCGCAGGGCCATCAGGTGCTCCACCGGCTGGTGCGTAGGTCCGTCCTCGCCGAGCCCAATCGAGTCGTGTGTAAGGACGAAGACGACGGGCTGCTCCATCAGCGCGCTCAGGCGCATCGACGGGCGCAGATAGTCGCTGAAGATGAGGAACGTACCGCCGTACGGCTGAATGCCGCCGTGCAGGGCCATGCCGTTCATCGCCCCGGTCATCGCGTGCTCGCGGACACCGAAGCGGAAGTACCGCCCATCCGGATTGTCGGGCTGGAAATCCGATCGGCCCGTCACGTCGGTCTTGTTCGATCCCGTAAGGTCGGCCGAACCGCCGATGAGGTACCCAACTTCGGGGGCCAGCTCGTTGAGGGTGAGGCCGCTCGCCTTCCGCGTGGCCAACTTCTCGCCGGCCTCGAACGTCGGAACGGCGTCCTCCCAGCCCTCGCCCGGATCGAGGTCCTGCCAGCGCTGGTACTGCGCCGCCTTCTTGGGGTGTGCATTCTCGTAGTCGTCCATCAGGTCGTCCCACGCGGCCTTGTGCTCGGCCCCGTCGCTGACGGCCTGCTGCACGTGATCGTAGACGCCGTCCGGCACGTGGAACGTCTCATCGGTCGGCCAGCCGAGGTTTTCCTTCGTCAGGCGCACCTCCTCTTCGCCCAACGGGGCTCCGTGAGCGGCGGCCGTGTCCTGCTTGTTGGGACTGCCGTAGCCGATGTGCGACTTCACCACGATGAGCGACGGCTGATCTTCCACAGCCTTCGCCTCGCTGATGGCATCGTCGACCGCATCGAGGTCGTTGGCGTCGTCGACGTACGTCACGTGCCAGTCGTAGGCCTCGAACCGACCCGGCACATCCTCGGTGAAGGCCAGGTCCGTGGAGCCATCGATCGTGATGCTGTTGTCGTCGAAGAAGTAGACGATCTTGCCGAGATTGTGGTGGCCCGCCAGTGAGGCGGCCTCCTGGGAAATGCCCTCCATGAGGTCGCCGTCCGAGCAAATGGCGTAGGTGTAATGGTCGACGATCGGGTGCTCCGGCGTGTTGAATTCATTCGCCAGTAGGCGCTCGGCGAGGGCCATGCCGACGCCGTTCGCAAAGCCCTGTCCGAGCGGGCCGGTCGTGGTTTCCACGCCCGGGGTCAGGTGCCCCTCGGGGTGGCCCGGCGTCTTGCTGCCCCACTGCCGAAAGTTTTTGATCTCCTCCAGCGACAGGTCGTAGCCGCTGAGGTGCAGAAGGCTGTAGAGCAACATCGACGCGTGGCCGGCCGAGAGAATGAACCGATCGCGGTTCGGCCAATCCGGGTGGTCGGGGCTGTGCCGCATGTGACGCGTCCAGAGCGTATACGCGACCGGAGCCAGCCCCATGGGCGTGCCCGGGTGGCCGCTCTTCGCCGCCTCGACCGCGTCGGCCGACAGAAAACGAATCGTGTTGATTGCCTGCGTTTCTATGTCAGTATCCTGAAGGATCTCCGTAGACATGGAGGTTGTCATCTTTTGAAGGAATGTCTGTCGTCGCTACACGGATGACCGGATCCGACCGATGGTCTCGATCCTACGCAGAGGGGCGAGGGCCTCCCTCTCCGTTCCGTGGGAGCGGTATCTGAATGTGGACGGGGACCATCGTCGAGTGTCCCGTCAAATCCGTCGAAATCGTTGTGCGGGGTTCGTGTCACCTGCTGTGTGCCATTCACTCGGCCGCCGTCATCGGGACAGACGGCCATCCGTTCGTCCATTCAAGGGGCGACATGCGAAGAAGGGGCGTCCCATCGTTTGCAACCGAATATGCATGGTAGACGAGGTACGTCTCGCCGTCATCCTGCAACACGGAATTGTGGCCCGGCCCCCGCCACTGATCCCAGCCTTCGAGAACGAGCGTCCCTCCTCCGTCCGTCATCTCCGTGCCGCTCTTGTCTACGTACGGCCCGGTCACGGACTCGGACCGTCCCACTCGAATGTTATAGTCGCTGTCGACGCCCTGACAGCACTCATCAAATGACACGAAGAGATAGTAGAAATCGTTGCGACGGATAATATAGGGAGCCTCGATGGCATTTTCATCCGCATCCGGGCGATTTGCCAATGAATAGAATGTTTCGTCTTCACTGGAGGGCTTGCCCGTCTCCGGATTTAACCGTCGCATGCGGATGCCGGTCTCGTTCCAGCTACCAAAGGCCATCCACAATCGGTCCTCCTCATCACGAATGACGTTCGGATCAATCGCGTTGTAGGGATCCGAATTGTAGGACTCGATCACCTTGCCCCGATCCGTCCACTCGTACGCGGCACTGTCCGGGCTCAGGACGGGATTCGTGGCCACGCCGATGGCCGACCGCCCGCTGCCGAAGGTGGACGCGGAGTAGTACAGGTGGTACCGGTCGTTGAAGTAGGCAACGTCGGGGGCCCAGAGGTCCCCTTCCGTAATGTCCTCCGCCCACGAGGGCACGCCCCCCAGCACGTCGCCCCCGTACGCCCAGTCTGTACGGTTCGACGAAGACCGCCACTGAATGCCGCCACCGGTCGAGTACAGGTAGTACTGGCCGTGGGCTTGCATGATGGCGGGATCGTGCACGTCCTGCAGGGCCCCCTCCAGATTGACGGTGACCGGAATTGAGTCCACCTCCGTTTCTTGATCCCCATCTCCATTCCCCCCGGCCGAGGTCGTCGGGTCTTGACTGTCACACCCTAGAAGGCCAAGCCCCAGAACGAGGACAAAGAAAAGGGGGACGACATCAACAGAACGCCGGTGTCGTGCGAGGGAACGAATCATGGAACGAACGGCCAATGCAAGAAGAAAAACGAGGGAGTCGTACATACGTCTCGAACGCCCCCGCCCCAAATTCCATCCGGGAAGAATAACACCTACCACAGCCAGAAGCTGAAGTAGAGATAGATGACAAGGACGAGAACGATCACACCCACCGACGCCCACATGGCCGCTCGTCCCACCTCTCGGTTCTCGGCCTGCTGCTCCGGCGTCACCTTCCCGTAGGTGAACTCCAGCTTCTCTTCCTCTGGCGCCGTTCCTGTGAGAGAGGCCCCGATGATGATCGCCAGACTGATCAGAAGCAGCACGCCGGTAAAGTAGTAGCCGTTGAAGGTGCCGATGGAGTACAGCGGCCCGCCGCTCCCCAGTGCGCCGCTTTCGGCCATAGCCTGCAGGGTCAGTTTTATCATGCCAATTACGAAGCCGGCCCCCAGCCCCCAGACCGCACCACGCGCATTGACGCGGTCGTAGAAGAGCCCGAGCACGAACACCGACACGATGGGCGGTGCCAGGAGGCCCTGCACCTGCTGGAGGTAGTCGTAGAGCCCCCCACCGCCCTCGGCCATCTCCTTCATGATCGGAATCCAGAGGAGCCCGAAGCCCACGACCACGCCGGTCGCGATCCGCCCCACGCGAACGAGGTGCGCCTCCGACATGCCCGGCCGCAGCTTCTCGTAGATGTCCTTGGTAAACAGGGTTGCACACGAGTTAAAGAGTGAGGAGAGCGAGCTCATGAGAGCCGAGAGCACCCCGCCCACGACCAAGCCCCGCAGGCCCGTGGGCAGCAGCTCTTTCACCATCGTGGGGAAGACCATGTCACCGTTAATCTTCTCTCCCTCCGGCCCCATCGGGATCGACAGCATGCCCTCCTGCACCATGGCGTACCCGATCATGCCGGGCACCATGAAGACGAAGATGGGCCACACTTTCAGAAACCCACCCCAAACGGCCCCCAGCTGAGCGTCGGGGAGCGACCGGGCCGAGAGGGTGCGCTGCACGACGTATTGGTCGGTACACCAGTACCACACCCCGATGATCGGAGAGGCAATCATCACCCCCAGCCAGGGGAACGACGGGTCGTCCAGCCCACGCCACAGCGCAAACCGCTCCGGGTTCTGCGACAGGGCGCCCTGCAACTCTCCCCATCCCCCAAGCTGGTAGAGGCCGAAGATGGTAATGAAGACCGACCCAATCAGCAAAAGGCCTGTCTGTAGCACCTCGGTGTACACGACGGCCCGCAGCCCCCCGAACACCGTGTAGAGACCGGTGAGGATGACCGTCGAGAAGGCCCCGATCCAGAACGCATTCTCGGGCGTCCCGAACGTGGTAGGTAGCAGCGTCTCAAACACCAGCGCCCCGGCATAGACGGTCACCGACACCTTCGTAAACACGTAGGCGACCAGCGACACGGTCGACAGCACCCAGCGCGTACGCCCGTCGAACCGTTTCTCCAAAAACTCGGGCATCGTGAACACGTCCGCGCGGTAGTAGAATGGCACGAAGATCCAAGCCAGCATCACCAGGATCCACGCCTGCAACTCCCAGCGCGCCTGCGCCATGCCGTTGAGCGCCCCGCTCCCCGCCAGCCCCACGATGTGCTCCGAGCCAATGTTGGACGCAAACAACGAGGCCCCAATGGCAAACCACCCCACGTCGCGCCCTGCCAGGAAGTAGTCCGAGGACGTACTAATACCCATTGCGGACCACCACACGATGCCAATGAGCAGGACGAAATACAGGCCCACGACGGCCCAATCAATCGGAGTCATAACGCCAGATCGTCG
>JAHENZ010000113.1 GCA_018609755.1 Salinivenus sp.
GCTCATGAACCGCAGCGGCGAATCGGTGGCGCCCCTGTGTGAGCACTTCGACGTATCCCCCTCTGAGCTCATCGTGGTGGTGGACGACCTCAATCTCTCCCCCGGCACGATGCGACTCCGCCCGAAGGGCAGTAGCGGGGGGCACAACGGACTGGAGAACGTGGCGCAACACCTTGGGACGACGGCGTTTCCCCGCCTTCGCATCGGCATTGGGAATGACTTTGGCCCCGGGGAACAGGTCGACTACGTACTTGCCCCGTTTAGCCCCGAACAAGAACCGGAGGTGGAGGCGGCCATCGAAGACGCCGTCGAGGCAGTCCTCACGACTGTCCGTGAAGACCTCGATACGGCGATGAACCGATTTAACTGACGTTCTGTCGTCTCCCGTCTATTTCCCGCAGGCCCGTCAGTCCTTCTCCCGCGCTCCCACGTCCCCTCTCAAGCAAGGAGATCCCAACGAGGAAGTGTTTTTTAATCGCTTCACTTTGTAACGTCTTTACATGTAGAGGGGTCAATGACTCATTTCCCCTCATCTTTCAGAGGGGACTGTCCGTGTACTGTATACGCACAGCAAAGTCCAAGAAACCTTTCGTTCTCAATTGCGAAGAGGATGATTCCCTCATAGAGCGTATTACATGCTGATGGATCAGCGTTTCGCCCCCAACCGCTCAAAACTCGCTTCGGCTTATGCCTGCCACGAAACCAACGACGAAAAACACTCGCGTCTTTCTCATCGACGATCACCCGGCCGTTCGCGCGGCCGTACGGGACACCGTCGAATCGGAGAATGACCTCACGGTCTGTGGAGAGGCCTCGACCGCCGACGAGGCCTTTCGCAACATCGAAGCCGAGGCCCCCGACGTCATCATCGTTGACATCTCGCTCACCGACGCCCACGGGCTCGACCTCGTTCAAAACGTGGAGGCGCAATACCCCGGCGTTAGAAGCATTGTGTTCTCGAAGTACAACGAGCAAGTCTACGCCGAGCGTGCCATCCGTGCCGGGGCGTCCGGCTACGTCATGAAAAGCGAGCCGACGGATCAGATCCTCAAGGCGATTCGGAGTGCCGTCGACGACGAGCTGTTTCTAAGCCAGCAGATGGCATCGCGTCTCCTCAACAAGGTGGCGTCCGGGCAGGACTCTGACTCCAGCCCGCCCACCGACGAACTTACCGACCGGGAGATGGCGGTCTTTCAGATGCTGGGACAGGGATACAGCATGGATGACATCAAAGACCGTCTCAATCTCGCCCGGAAGACGATCGAGACCTACCGCCGTCGCGCGAAGGAGAAGCTGGGATTCGAAAAGGTGTCGGACCTCCTCCAGTATGCAGTGAAGTGGACGCACACTCAGGGTCCGGGCACTGAAACCACCGTGCCTCCGACCGAGCCGTTCGAGGAAGACACGTCCCCTGAAAAGGAATCTTGATGCTAGTGGTCAGTCAACCCAAAGGTGTCGGGTACCGAATTGAGTACGCCCACTTGAATGCCGCGTCAACGGCCTGAACCCCATTCATTGATCGGCGCTCTACTCGACATGGAAAACTTGACGCACCACTAGCAGGCTGTTGCGCATAGACTCACCTTCACACTTGCTTCCAAAACTGCCGAAGACGTTGGCTTCAATTTGGCAGGGAAGGGAAATTTTCTCTTTCAGGGTATACATAGCGCCAAAAATTCGTTCGGCTGAGCTTCCAAACTATAATGCGCAACAGGTTGCTAGCGCAGGAATAGCAGCGGCTAGTGAAGTCACGATGCCCCCCTTCATGGGCAGCCAGGTCGTCGAAGTACTGCCCTTCAACCGAATGGGGATCCCCGTAGAAATCGTCGGCGGCTTCGGCGTAAACGGCCGCCTCAAGTTGCTCCAGAGCATAGGCATAGTTCAAAACGCCGAAGTCGTCGGAGAAATCGAGGGATATAGTTTCGGGGTCGGGGTCCGAGCTTGTGTTGCTGCCTGAACCACCGACAATAACGGCTTCTTCGGGCCAAGCCGACATTGGACGTTCCGCTGGCTGTTGTCCATCTCTTCCTTTCGCGGTCGTCCGGCATTGCCTCATTCAAGATTTCCCGGTCGAGGAGGGCCATCTCTGTCGACATTGTTCGTCGGCCCTTGCCGGTCGTCCAGGACGCGTATTCGCGTGCCTGACATTCGCATGCCGGCGATCCGTTCTATCCCGACGATCGACCGCGTTCTCTATGAGAGCCCCGATACGGAATCCAGAGGCAGGAGCCGGAAGACACCAAAGCTTACCCGCTGTTCTGCCCTCTGTTGTCGTGGTTTTTTGATGTGGTGAACGGCCATTCGAGAACGAGCAGGTTGTTGGAAGTGAAATGGCCGTTGCCTGTCATTCCTCCCCGGCAAACGTCCTTCGAGTATTGTGGCCCCACCTACTACGACCACCGATTCAAGTTCTCTCCGAGAGGCAGCACAGTCCCTCCTGGAGTCGAATGCCACTCCCTGGATGTCCCTCTACATGCCCGTGGATCCGGCGCGGAACCGCATCCAGCTTCGAAACCTGCTCGGGAAGCTGCGAGACGAGGCCTCGCACGTTGGCCTGACCCAAGCGGACATTGACCCTCTGCTGGCCCCCGCAGAGGATCTTCTCCGCGAATCGATGGAGACGAACGACGACTCGGACGGAGTGGCCCTCTTTCTTCCCCCCGGTGCCGATTCCCCCACGCTCCTCCCGCTTCCCTTTGCCCCACCCCTCGTCGCCCAGATCGATGAGCGCCCCTGGTTGCGCCCGCTCTGGCGGGGAATCGAGCCAGACGGTCACTTCTACGTGCTCAGTCTGTGGGGAGGGGGAGCCAAGCTGCATCGTGCCTCTCGGCACCAGATCGACGTCATTCCCCCGGGGGGCTCACGAACCTCCCTCAATGCTGTCCTCCGCGCGGACGTGCACATCGAATCGGAGCTAAACTGGCCCACACCCGCCGCCGATGCTGACGAGGATGCCCGGAAGCCACCGGTCATTTATCGGAGTCAAGCCGACATTCGTCAAAAGGACTACGTAGAGGCCGGCTTGCTTCGGTTTTTCCGGCGCCTCGACGATCGCGTCCGCCCCCTTCTCGGCGAGGAATCCGGCCCAACGCCTCTCGTGCTGGCCGGTCCCACAGAGCTGCGCCGACTCTACCACAAGGCCAACAGCTACCACCACCTCGTGGACGAGGGAGTCGAGGACTCTGTTCGGAGACAGGGAACAGCCAACCTACATCGCCGGGCGTGGGAGATTGTCCACCCGCAGTTTGCCCAATCGCGGACGGACGCGCTCGATCAATTTCACGCCTCCCCTGAACGGACGGCTGCAAATCCCGGCTCTGTCCTTCTGGCAGGGGTGGAAGGCCGCATCGATACGCTCTTCGTTGCCGAGGATCCGGTTGTGTGGGGCACCCTCGACGCCGACACCCACAGCGTTCACGTTCACGCTGAGCGGCAGCACGGCGACATTGAGTTCTTGAATGCGGCGACGGCCCAAACGCTCCAAACGGGAGGCACGGTCTACGTGACCGATGCTGCCGCAGTCCCGACCGAAGGCCCCGTGGCGGCCCTCCTGCGATATTAGAGACTGTTTTGATTTCACACGCTGGCGTTATGAGTCTCGCGCGACGACTGCAATTTGGTCGACTCCAACCGTTCTTCGCTCTCACAGTCCTCGCGAGTCTCCTAGGGAAAACGGAGCGACCTCGTGGATGAGCAAGATCCAAAAATCAAAACGGTCTCTTAGTACACGGTCCCCCCTCTTCCCCCTCTCGAAAACAACGCGCAGCGACCGTCACTACGAGAATCTGGTACTCCGCGTGGTGCTGATCGCATTCAGCTTTCAGACGCGAGAAAAATCCCTTTGTCGCTTCTCTGGAAGGTCTACGCTTGACTTGCAGCACGTCGGGAGCAACGATGGAGAGCTTTTCGAACACTGGGAAGCTCTTCTATGCTGATTCAACAGCACCACGCGCTTATCGAACACGCTTCGAGACGAGTGCGAGCCTCTATTGGCCCGTCAGCGTAGTCCTCAGCTTGGAGCTTCCATTCTCCGAGCAGGCCCCCACTCGATACGTGCGCACAGTCACTCAGCCGTTTTTTCGGCGCGTTCCAACCACCGTGAGGACGCCGCCCACGATAACGAGAACGCCCGACGCGACCGGTGTAATCGGGACCGAGCGCTCTTGCTCCCGCTCCACCTGCAGCGGCCCCATGTCAACGACCTTCTCCGTGGTGGTATACGAAACCCCCGTGACCAGAAAACCCACAATTCCAAAAATAATGAGAGCCACACCCAGGATGCGCATAGCGATAATTCGTTGATACGAGGAACAGTGCAGAATCATCGGACAGTCAATTTACCGACGCAGCGGGAGCATTCGTCCCATCGCGGTTCTCTGACAAACCCGATAATGCCGGACCTACAGATTCCCGGTCAGGAACATGATCAGGAGAACGACCAGAACCAGCCCCACGAGCCCACCCCCTCCGGCGAGGGCATTATTTCCGCCCCGTAGGCCAAGGCCTCCTCCAATGACAGCGAGAACGAGAATTACGACGAGGATCAATACGAGAGGACTCATAGCGAGTCACTTTTTAGGAATGCGTTTGTGAAGTCGCGTGTGAGCGCGAAATCGTCACGTCCGGTTCGGTAGGAACGACGTGATCGGAGACAATTCCAGAGAAGCACTTCCAGAAACGACAGCTCCCGTCGCTGAAGGAGAAACGCCCAAAACCCCCCAACCTCATCGGTCGGAGGGTGCCGATACGCAAATACGTTTGAAATCCGCTGTCGCTCACGGGTGAGCTTGGTTCAGGAGATCTAGGATCTCCAAAATCTGGGATGCCCGGGATCTGAGTTCTCTTCGTTCCGGGGACACGTACGTTCTCACGGATCGGTAGGCATAAAAAGCCATTTGCCCCCCGTTAGAAGGAGTAGTCCGCCTTCTTTGCGACCGCATCCAACTTTTTCTGGATGGCTTGTCGTTTCTCTCCAGTTTGCTTCTGGATGTAGCCTTCGAGACGTTCTCTCTTTCCTTCGAACTTATCCATCTCATCCCCTGTCAGGTCGCCCCATTTCTCCTGGACGTGCCCCTTGAATTGCTTCCAACTTCCCTTCGTCTTCTGCATTTGGGGACTATCTTTTTTCTTTGTTGATCGATCCATAATTTGTATTATTTATTGGTGTATATAATTGTATGATACGGTCGGAGATCAAAGACCAGAAAGGTCTCGACTTACTCTTTCCGCACGTCTTCCGACAGGGCGACCCGGTCGATCTGAACAGTCCTCCTTCGGAAATCGACCTCGCCGTGTCAGTCTTCTCAATGTGGCCAAAAGCGCAGCCAGATGCCCCCCACGTCTAGTGCGACTCGCAGTAAGGAAAAGGACCGACGCCCAGTAAGAGGTCGGTTTACTGACAGAACCGATCCGCAATCTACCCATTCTGAACGTATCGCTTCCGTTTTTTAGGGTCCGATCGGTTCTTCCTCCGCACTCTCTCCCACGCGCCCATTCGCCGCCTCATGTGGGCGAAACCGGAGATACAGGCAAAACAACTGCCGCTCTTCAATTCGGTAGGTCCCCGTGCGATTACCCTTACCATCGTCCCATGCGAGTGGAGGACCATTCGCAATGCGAGCAACAACGGCCCTGGTCCCCCTCATCACGAATCGGGAACTCTTCGATCCAACGGGGGCCCATCCCTCGCGTCTTCGGGAACGTGTTCTCAGTGTCCCACGTCGTTCGTCTCGCCTCTTCGCTCTTTCGGCGGTTTTTCATTCTGAATTACGTAGAGGTTCCTACCAACCGCGCGCGCCGCTCAGTAGGTTACAAGCCGTTTTGCAACGTATGGGGAACGTCCCCACATGATTTTGACAGTTCGTCGATGGCAGTGCGTCCCCTGTCGGATGCTCTGGCGTCGGCCCGAGCGTTCCCCCGTCCCTTCGAGTATAACCCCCAAACGAAAAGGAAGACCCTCTCCATGGACACGACGATGCTTCTCAAGTGGCTCGTTCCCGCCAGCGGCGTGCTGGCGCTCCTGTATGCCTTCACCCGTACGCGGTGGATTAACAAACAGGACCCGGGAACCGAGCAGATGGTGGATCTCGCAAGTAACATCGCAGAAGGCGCCCGCACGTTTCTGAACCAGGAGTACCGCTGGCTCAGCGTTTTCGTCGCGGTGGTCGCCGGCCTGCTGATCGTCGCGAATGTCGGGCAGGCCGATTCCTCCTGGTGGATCGGCGTCTCGTTCATAGCGGGTGCGTTCTGCTCCGGCCTAGCCGGCTTCATCGGCATGACCGTTGCCACGAAGGCCAACGTCCGGACCACGCAGGCCGCTCGCACGAGCCTCGGCCCGGCCATGAACGTGGCCTTCTCCGGGGGCCTCGTGATGGGCCTCTCCGTCGTTGGACTCGGCGTGCTCGGACTTGGAGGGCTCTTCCTCCTGTACGACAACGCACTGGCCTGGGAGTTGAACAAGGTCATTAATGTCATCACCGGCTTCTCAATGGGGGCCTCCGCCATCGCTCTCTTTGCGCGCGTCGGCGGCGGCATCTACACGAAGGCCGCCGACGTGGGGGCCGACCTCGCGGGAAAGGTCTATGCCGGCCTTCCGGAAGACGACCCGCGCAATCCGGCGTCGATTGCCGATAACGTGGGCGACAATGTCGGTGACGTCGCCGGCATGGGCGCCGACCTCTTCGAAAGCTTCGTCGGCGCGATTATCGGAACGATGGTACTGGGCGCCTCCTTCACCGCGGCCTTCGGCACAGCCGACGACACCCTCCAGCTTGCGGGCGTGCTGCTGCCGCTGGTGCTGGCCGCCGTCGGCATCCTCGTGGCCATCATCGGCTCCTGGTTCGTGACGGTCGAGGAGGGCGGCGACCCGCAGACGGCCCTCAACACCGGAGAGTTCGGCGCGGCGTTCGTCATGGCGGTAGCCTCATACTTCATCATCACCTGGCTCCTGCCGGCGACCTGGAGCACGGAAGCCATTGCCTTCAGCGCCCGGAGCGAATACACGGCCCTCGGCGTCTTCTGGGCCGTCCTCATCGGGCTGGCCGCCGGCCTCCTCATCGGCATCGTGACGGAGTACTACACGGGCACCGACTACAGCCCGGTCGAAAACATTGCCGAGCAGAGCGTCGCCGGGAC
>JAHENZ010000114.1 GCA_018609755.1 Salinivenus sp.
CGCCCGCCCTCGCGGCCGCCCTGACGGGTATGGTCGTCCTCGGGCAGGGCCTGCTCTGGGCGACAATGGCTGGCGTCCACGCCTGGCTGTCGCGGTCGGACCGGACGGCGTCCGAGCCGCTGGTCGACGGCCGGTCGACCGACGCGACGGTGGCGGCGGACTGATGCAGGACAGAACTGCGGAGGTCTGCGAAGGCGGGTTCACCGACCACGTGCTCGTTTGCACCAACGAGCGCGATTCGGACTACGCCTGCTGTGCGGACGCGGGCGGTGCTGCGGTCCTGAATAGCGTCAAGGACTGGCTCCGTGAGCGGGACATCTTCTGGTCGTCTGTCTACGTGGCCGAGACGAGCTGTCTCGGCCTCTGCAGCGCCGACGGGACCGCGGTCGCCATTCAGCCGCGCAACCGGTGGTACTCGGACGTGCGTCCCGACGAGGTCTCCGAGCTCCTGGCGGCCGAGTTCGGGCCGGACGGGAGCCGACTGAGTCTGCACCATGATGCCAGCGCCTACCCATCGGTGGACGTTGCTGGCGGGTCGGACTGACGGGAAAACAAACGCTTCTCAGTCGAGCGACGTCGTCAGGAGTCGGTAGTCGCCACGCGTTGTTCCCTCGTCGTGGTAGACGACCGGCTCCTCGACAGCTGCGACGGTGTCATCCGCAATTGCGACGGCAGTGACGACGCCGTCGGTCCGGCGGTCCGTGACAGGGCCGTCGGCGACGTCAAACACGCGCAGACCGTGGGCCTCGGCGTCGCGCGTCCGGAAGTGCTGGGCGCCGGGAATGGCGACGTGTGCACCGTCGGCGGCCAGTTCGCTCGCGAACCCGCCGACGTCTTCCGTCCAGGCTGGTTCGCCCGCCGGCATCAGGCCCGTCGCCGTGTGTTCGCGCGGGTGGAGCCCCTCGGTCTCGCGGCCCTCCGTCGCGTAGGTATTCCCCGTCACGAAGACGACGCCGTCCTCACTCGCGTGGACGTGGTTTGGATAGGTGTAGAGGGTCTCGTCGCCAACGTCGGTCGGCCGGCCGAGGTCGACCCGCCAGCGCATCGCGCCGTCGGGGTCGAGGCGGTAGCCACGGTAGTCTGCGTGGCTCGCGATCACGGCACCGTCGGCCACCAGTGAGACGTCGCCGACCCGCCGCTCACCGCCTTCGTCTGGGTCCCAGCAGGTTTGCTGCTCGCCCGACGCCGCGTCGAGGATCACCAGTCCGTCGCGGTGGGTGCCCGGGCAGCGGTTGTAGGCGACGGCGAGGCGGTCGTCCCGTCGATCGAGGGCGATCGGAGACGCGTCGGTCTGGTACTGCCAGGCGACGGTCCCGTCGGCCTCGACGGCATAGACCACGCTCGTGAACGATCGCTCGCCCGAGTCGCGCTCGTAGCGACGGGCAGCCGCGTACGTGCGCTCGCCGTCACTCACGATGTCGACGACGAACGGCAAGAAAAATCGCGTGTCCTTCTGGGGCGTCCCGACGTCGTCGGCCGTCTCCTCGCGCCACCGGAGCAGGCCTGTTTCGCGGTCGTGACAGCGAACAGTCCCCGACTGGCCGCGCTCGCCGACGACGACGTTCCCATCGCCCTGGGTGACCATCGTGACGACGGCACCGTCATCGTCGTCACCCGGGACGCACCAGCGTTCGTCGAGCGTCGCGGCCTCGAATGCCCGAATGTCACCGTCGGCCGTTCCGACGATTACCAGCTCTTCAGCAAGTGCCACCGCGGACCGTCGTCCGGCGTGGCGCGAGCGCGCCGGCTCCACTTCCCCGAGGTCGACGGCCCGGAGGCGGCGGGCCTCACTCATCGACCGGGAAGGCCTCGTGGAGCAGGTCGTGAGCGTCGCCCAGGCCCGCCAGCACGTCCTCGCCCTGGGTCGTCAGGCGGTGGACGGCCTGCTCGGCGTCGCGCACGGCCACGAGGCGGCCGCGCTTGTAGTCGTATTCCGGGTCGTCGGGATCGGTCTCGGCGATTTCGGCCTCGAGGTCGACGAGGGCCGCGTCGAGGTGGCGTTCGATGCCGTCGAAGGTATCGGCGTTGGCGAGGGCTTCGATGGGGCCGTCCATGTGGCCCTCGAGTTCTTGCTCCGCGTGTTCGCGGGATGGGTCGTCCCCGGTGCCGAGGACGTTCATCAGTCCGAGTCGGAGTGCTTCGATTTCGTAGCAGCTCATGGTTACAGTGTCTGATCGACGAGGTCCGAGACGATGCGGTCCCGGTCGAGGTGGGACGAGACGATGCGTTCGGCGTCGTCGGCGGCGACGTCGCCGTACCAGACGCCGTCGGGATACACCGCGACCATCGGCCCCTCGCCACAGCGACCGAGACACGACGAGCGCGTGATTCTGGCGTCACACTCGTCGGAGTCGCGGGCTTCCTGGCGGAGGCGCTCGAGGACGGCGGGGGCGCCGTCGGCCGCACAGGTCTGGTTCGTACAGACGGCGACGTGCGTGGCGGGTGCGTCGTGGGCGTGGGGCTCGTCGTCGACGTCCTCGCGGTCGGCGTGGGCCGCCTGGTGGTTCAGCGCCCGCAGCATCGCGCGGGCGCCGCCGACGTCTTCCTCGTAGCCGTCGAGTTCCACCTTGTACTTGCAGGTGTCACACGACATCTGGACGCTGTCAGTACGCGCCGCCTGCCAGCGGTCGCCCAGGACGTCCAGCAGCCGGGAGTCCGTGCCCAGCGGGTCGCCCGCCGCCGCGTCGACGTAGGGGTATTCCGCGTCGAAGTCGGCCGCCCAGTCGCGCACGCGCTGGGTGAGGACGCCGTCACCGAGCATGTACGGCAACACGACGACGGCATCGGGGCGGTGTTTCGCCAGCCCGTGAAGTGCCGTCTCTACGTCCGGTTCGGTGACGCCCACGAAGGCCGTCTCGACCCGGTCGAAGGCCCGGCCCTCGTAAAGCAGGCGGGCGAGTTTCTGGGCGTCGCCGTTGGCGTCGGGGTCGCTGGAGCCGCGCGCTGCAAGGACGACGGCGACGTCGTCGGCTGCGCGGTCGATACCGAGGTCGGCCTCGACGGTGGCCGCCCGGTCGTCGAGGAGGTCCACGATGGCCGGGTGGACGCCGAGGTGCGAGCCGTTGTGGACCGTCAGCCCGTCGTACTCGCTACGGGCCTGCTGGACGGCCAGGGGCACGTCGTTCTTGACGTGGCTCGCCGCGAACAGCGAGAGCTGGACGACCGTCAGCTGGGAAACCGACGGCGCGACGCCGGCGATGGCCTCGGGAATCGACGGCTCGGCGAGTTCGAGAAAGGCGGGCACGACCGGGACGCCGAGTCTGCCTTCGAGGGAGACAGCGAGGTCCCGAACCTGCTCGTTGGACTTCTCGCGACGGGAGCCGTGGCCGACCAGGAGTACGGCCTCGTCGTCGAGGCTCGACGGCGCGTCCCTGGCCTCGGCGGTCATTCCGAGAGCTCACCTACCTCGCCGCCCGTCGCGCGCTCGACGCTCCGCCGGAGTTTCTGGCGCCGGTCGGCCGCGTAGAGTCCCGACGCCTCGCTGCCGTCGTAGACCCAGTCGGCGAACCCGGCGACGTCGGCGTCGTCTGCCAGTCCGAACCAGTACCCGCCCGAGGAACTCTCGGCAAGGTCCTCGGTGGGCACGTGTGGCTCGGCGGCGTCGAGTTGCGACCGGACGGTCCGCAGCAGCGCCTCGTCGTCGTGAACGAAGGATATGCCGACGGTCCCGGTCGACTCCCGGAAGCAGACGGTGCCGCAGGCTTCGAGCAGCCCCCGGACGAGTTCCGGCCGGTGGGAATCCAGCGCGTCGAGGCGAAAGCCGCCTGGCTGGCCGTCGATCGGGAGCCCAAGTGCCGCGCTGGCGCGGTCGGCAGGCGCGCCCAGCACCTGGAGTTCGTATTCGTCCTCGTAGCGGACGATCGAAGCGTCGTGGGCCGACGTGCGCTCGGCGACGCGGTGGTCGGCGTCGGCACGGCTCGTCCCCGCGACCGCCGCCAGCGCGTCCGCGGCCGTCTCGTCGCCAGCCCGGACGGTGATACAGCCGGTGGTCAGGTCGCCATCGCCCGCGACGCGGCCCCAGAAGTAAGCCGTGCCGGGCGATGCGGCGAGCAGGTCGTCTGCCGGCGGTGGCGACGGTGACGCGGATCCGTCCTCGGCGTCACTCATCGTGGCCCTCCGCAATAGCCAGTTCTGTCACGTCGATGGCGTCGACCGGGCAGGCCGCTGCGGCCTGCTCGGCATCTTCGAGCCGGTCGTCGTCGAAGGTGGCCGTGACTGTGTCGGTAGCCGCCAGATCTCCTCCCCCATCGTCGCCGATCGACGCAAGCCCGTCGGCAGCCTCGACGAACCGCTCGTCGCGGACGAGACAGGCGAAGATGCCGTCACAGCGCTCGCGGTCCAGGCTGACCTCGTACTCAGTAGTCATACTTGGACTCGTAGCCCCGCGGGGTCACCATCCGGCCGTCCCAGACGTAGGTGTCCTCGTTGCCGACGAGGATGGTCGTCGTCATGTCGATCAGGTCGGTCTCGCCGAGGTCCGGAAGCTCGCCGAGGTCGACGATCTCGACCTGTTCGTCTTCGCGCCCAGCGCCGTGGACGATGCCCACCGGCGTGTCCGCCGGCCGGTGTTCCAGCAGGATCTCGCAGCACTTCTGGAAGTTCTCGCGGCGCTTGCGGCTCCACGGGTTGTAGATGGCGATGGTGAAGCCCTCACCCGCGACGGCGTGGAGCCGCGACTCGATGGTCGGCATCGGTGTCAGGTGATCCGACAGCGAGACGCTGACGGTGTCGTTGACGAGCGGCGCGCCGAGCCTGGCGCCACAGGACTGGGCCGCCGGGACGCCTGGGACGACTTCGAAGTCGACCATGCTGGCGGTCCCGCCCTTCGATTCGAGAATCTCCAGCGCGAGGCCCGCCAGCGCGTAGACGTTCGGGTCGCCGCTGCCGATGATGGCGACGTCGTTGCCCGCGAGTGCCCGGTCGATGGCCTCCTCGGTCCGGGAGACCTCGCCGCACATCGGCGTATCGTAGATGTCGTCGGCGCTTTCGGTGATCTCGTCGGGCAGGAGGTCGACGTAGGTCGTGTAGCCGACGATGTGTTCGGCCTCGCTGAGGGCGGCCTTCGCCCGCGAGGTCATTCCCTCGGGCTGGCCCGGGCCGAGCCCGACCGCCAGGAGTCGCCCCGGGTCGGCGTCGAAGTCCTCGACGGTCGACCCGACCGCCTGCTCGTCGTCACTCGACGACGCACCACAGCCGGAACTCGACGACCCGGTTGACGAGGACGCGCCGCACTTCGAGGTCGTCTCGTCGGTGTCGGTCGTCGATGCGCCACACGCCGATTCCGTGCCGGTCTCTGTGCTCGCGTCAGCGCCCGCGTCGGTACTCGCCTCGGCGCCGTCGGACGTCGACGCGCCGCACTTGGAGTCTGTACTCGTCTCGCCGGTGGTGGGTTCGTCGGTACTCATCGTTTTAGAAGTCCTCCACGTCACGCCCGCCGCGCGGGGTGACGAGGTGCTCGCCGTGGTCGTTCTCCCAGACCCGGGTCTCGGCCGTGCCGACGATGATCGAGGTGCCCATGCCCCCGACCTCCTCGTCGTGCTCGGTCGCCGCGCCCAGGGTGGTGATCGTGTGCGTCTCGTCCTCGAGGTTCCGGCCGGCGTCGCCGCGTCCTGCGTCGTTGAAAATCGCGACGGGCACGTCGTCGGCCCGCTGCTCGCGGATCACCTCGATCGCGCGCTCGTAATCCCGCCAGCAGTTGTACAGGACGATGACGAAGCCCGAGATCGCCGCCGCCCGGAGTTTCTCGGCGATTTCCTCCCAACCGCGCCACTTGTCCGACAGCGAGATCGTACAGAAGTCGTTCGACAGCGGCGCGCCGACGTTTGCCGCGCCGCCCAGCGCCGCCGTGACCCCCGGGACGATCTCGATTGGGACGTCGTAGGCCCCCTCCTCCTCGGCCATCAGGTACAGCAAGTCGCTCTTGCCGTAGACGTTCGGGTCACCGCCCGAAACGTGGGCGACGTCTTCGCCCGCCCGGACGCGCTCGAAGGCCTCGATCGCCAGTTCGACCTGGCGCCCCATCGAGGACCGGACGAGCTCCTGTCGGCTGCCGTCCGGTCGTTCGAGCAGGGTTCCATCCTCACTCCCAGCGGCAGTCGCGCCGCCGTCCGCTGCTGCTTCGACGGCGGCGCTCTCCGGCGGGATCGTCCCGTCACGCCGGAGGAACTCCTGGTAGAGGTTCGAGGCGATGACGCAGTCGGCCGTGGCAATCACGTCCCGCGCGCGCTGGGTCATCGCGTGTGGGAGCCCGGGGCCGATGCCGACGACGTAGAGCGTGCCAATGTCCTCAGCGTCGATATCAGCGCCGCCCTCTGTGGCGCCACCCATCTTATCGCCCCACCGCCACGGTCACGGCGTCGTCGAACCGCTCTTTCTCTCGAACCAGTTCCTGGTCGCGACC
>JAHENZ010000115.1 GCA_018609755.1 Salinivenus sp.
GGAGGGAGGCCGGAGCTACGTCGAGGACAACCAATGGAATCTCAAGGTGGATTATCGTCTCGGCCACGGCGATTTGGGCTCGACCCAGATCGGTCTCTCCGGCCAGTACGGGAGCTTGAAATATACGGGAGGCACCGCCGGTGTAGAGGACGGGTCGCATCAGGCATATGCCGCCCACGTGCACGGCCAGTACGGGAATTTTGACCTGAAGACGGAGCTGATCCGGTACGAGATGAATCCGCCCCAGGAGCCCGATCAGGACGACCTGTTTACAGTCATGGCGGGCTATAACTTTCCGTACAAGGTGGCCAACGACGCCACAATCTACACGGCGGGACTCGGATACACAGTCCCGGTGGACTTCGGAGCCGTGTCGTCGTTTCAGTTTTACTACGATTACACCTACTACGACAAGGCCCCGTCTGACTGGAACGATAGCATTGCACACAACCTGGGGGTGCTCACGACCGCAGGGCCGCTGTATCTGTACACCGATCTCGTCCGAACGAAGAACCATCCGTTCGTGACGCCGGGGGACAATTACGGCCAGGTGCTCGCTGAGGGAAGTGCCGACTGGCACACGACGCTAAACCTGAATATCGGCGTCTATTTTTAAGCGGTGAAGGAGAGCACCGGCGGTCATCGAGGCAAAGGACCCACCGTGGTACTCGCACTGGAAATGGGCCGAATTTCGACCGCTAGTATAATGAGGGGCGCGCACCAGGAACAACGTCGACATCTGGGAGCGACCGAAGGACATTTCTAGGGGTTTCGACAACGGATTCGTGGAGCGCTTCCCAAAGGACGAGGTGTTCTTCCTCAAGAAGTGTGAGGCTACCTGTCTACAGCGTCAACCGTAATTGTGCAGGTAGGCGCGATCTCATCTGTAACGGTCCACTAGTGCTCAGTCAAGCTGAGGGTGTCGAGTGTCGAATCGCACTCTGTGTCTGGAGGTTGTTGTCTGCTACGATACGATTCGATGTCCAACGCTCAACCCGACATGGAGAACGTGACGCAGCACTAGTTCGTGCCTCTTGTCTCGATGATGATGACGCCGTTCGCTCCTCGCGACCCGTACATGGAGGTTGAGCTCGCGTCCTTGTGCACCGTGATGGACTCGATCTCGTTCGGAGAGATGGAAATCGACCCATCCGGATTGGGTCGTACCGGTGTCCCGTCCACCACGTAGAGTGGCGTCTGGTCGCTGTTGAAAGAGTTGACCCCCCGAATCTGCACTCGGATGCCTCCGGGCCGACTTGACACCTGCACACCCGCCGTTTTGCCCTGCAAGAGGTCGGAAAGATTATTTGCAGAGGATCGCTCCGACTCGGAAGGGGTGACAGTCGAGGAAGACGACGTCGACGTGCTCTTATCCTGTTTGCCGTATCCTGTGTTGATGGTTTCGGCTTCCTGATCCCCGGCCGGGGACTGAGCGGACTCAGAGCCCGCGCAGCCGAGAAGGCCCACGCTCAAGAAAAAAACAGTGCAGTAGAGGGAGCACCGGACCGCGAATCGCATAATCACATGGGGGAAAGATCACAAATGAGTTGTATGTTAATCTGTTGTACAGGATTTCAGTGGTGAAAGTTCGGGATCGAGTGCGACCGTTTCTTGTCCCGATCCGTTCGCTGGACACCCGTATCAAGCTGCCCGTTCCGGGAACCGTCTCCTGCTGGTCAAGCCCTTCTGTGTAACGTTTGCCCAGCGAACGAGGCTTTACGTTGGATGCTATGGCTGTACTGAACACTACGACCGGCCCGGCAACGTGCCCGAACGCACCAACACCGTCGAACGGGCCATCCCCTTCACGGGCGAGGACCGCGTCCGGAGCGGCTACAGGGTCACCGTCGTCATTACGTAGGCCCAGTACGCCGTCTCCCCGTTGGGCGACATCGCATCGCCGGGGAAGAAGGTCGACGCCCCCACCGTGACCGACACGGGATCGGCAAACTGGTAACGGAGCGTAAGGTCGAGTTCCTGCCCGTAAACGTCCGGCGAGACGCCAGCGGGGGCAGCCGTTTGCGTGAAGTGATGGAATTTGGCACGTACGCTCGTCGCCTCTGTGAGGGGCGTGGAACCCGTGACATGGAGATCCTGCAGACCGCCGGGCGCGTGGTCTGGAATACTGAGGAAATAGTCCATGTATCCGTAAAACTTGTGGTTCGTGGCGAACAGCGTGTTGAACGTGCCGAGTTCATCGTCCGAAGGATCGGCGTCGCCGGAGAGGCGGGTGTATCCGGCCCCCAGCGAGGGAGCGCCGGCGGTTCCGAACCTGTAGTCGGCCGTTGCGCTGAGAAGAGAGGCTCCAATCGAAGTCCCTTGCATCGTACCGGTCTGATACGCCCCTTCCACCGTGTACGAGATCCGAGAGAAAGATCCCCTGAGTGTCCCTCCCGGCGTGAACCGCGTCAGCCGATTTTCGTCGTTCACGTCCTCCGTATCGTTGTCCAGGATGGCGAAGACCTCGAGCGTCTGTGCCTCCGCCAGGGCCCAGGAACTGTACACGCCCAGCAGATTCTCCGAGCCCTCGCCGCCGGGAGGGGTCGTGAATCGGTCGGCCAGTCGGGCCGCGAAGAGATCCACCGAAACCGTCTCGGTTTCGTATGCCAGCACGCCCCCATCAAAGGTGCGCCCCCGCGGATGCCATCCCACGGACCCGATGAGGCGCTGGTTGCCGTAGGCCATCTCCTGCCGTCCCACCGTGAGGGCAAGTGGCGCTCCGAAAAGATCACTGATCTTGAAGTAGGCCTGGTGGAGGTCGATCGTGTTCGTCGGCGGCGCGAGCGTCCCGGAGCCGGCCCCGAAGCGACGCGAGTCCTGAATCTGCACGAAGGCGTCCACCCGCTCGACTGGTGCAAAGCCCAGGTGCAACCGGGTGCGGAGCTCGTGGAAATCGACGGTTGACGCATCGGGGTCGAAGTCCTTGGCGTCGAGCTGGCTGCGCTCGCGGATCTGGCCGCCGACGTCGAGCGACGACGGAAGCTCCTGCGCCCAGACTGTGGGCGCGAGGAAAGAGACGACGAGCCCGACCAGGCCCACTCGGGAGACGAGAGCAATCGGGAGGCGAAGGAAACGAACAGAGCGATCCATCATCTGAAACGTGGACTGTGAAAACGAGGCAAGACCGAAGATGCACGAGAAGCGAGGTGCCCAGAGTCGTGCGCGTGGTCCTTCCGAGCGGGCGCGCCGAACGGAGCAGCAGGCTCGTTCGACGCGCCATGGGGAAGGATACCCGTTGGCACACTGTACGTTACGCAGCGGTCGCGGCGGCTTTCCGTTCGGCCTTCTGCGCCTGCGCATTTTCGAGAGACTCGTTGATCTCTTCCTCGTACTCGTCGGAGAAGGTGACACCAAGGGCGAGAAACGAGATGATCGTCACGATGCCGCCCAGGAGGAAGAAGGAGAAGTCCCAGTCGAACGCGCCCTTAAAGAGGAAGCCAGCCGCTACGGCGCCCCCAGTGCCCCCGGCGCCCACGAGCCCGGCCACCGAGCCCATGGCCTTCCGGTTTACGAACGGCACGACCGAATACATAGCGCCCTCGGCCGCCATCACCATAATGCTAAACGGAATCAGCATCGTGGCCGCCAGGAGGAGCGTGTCCATCTGGGCGAAGGTCATCATGAGCAGGCCCTCCACGAACATTGCCCCGCAGAGCCACAGCACCCGCCCCCGAAGACCGTAGTTGACGGCGAACGTGTCGCTAATCCAGCCGCCCATCGGCCGGGCGAAGATGTTCATGAGCCCGAAGCTACCGGCAAGCACGCCCGCCATGCCGATGCTCTGACTGAAGTAGTCGGTAAAATAGAGGGCCAGGAAGTTGTTCATCGTGAGCTCGATGCCGAAGGAGCCGCCATAGAGAATCGTCAGGATCCACACGCGGTAGTCCTTGGCGGCCATCATGAAGGAGCCGGAGGCCGAGTCGGTAGACGTGAGGCCGTCGTATCCCTGTTCGCGAAGCTCCTTGTAGTCGCCCACCGGCGTGTCCTGGGTAAGGAAGTAGTAGGCAATGCCGGTCAGGAAGCAGATTGCGCCGGCCACCACCATCGACAGACGCCAGCTCCAGAAGTCGCCGAGGCCCATCGCCAGGAACGCGCCGAAGATCATGGGCATGATGGCCTGCGTCGCGCCACCACCCAGATTGCCCCATCCGGCGGTAATGGCATTGGCCGTCCCGACCGCGTTCGAGGCGAACATCTTCGAGGTGTGGTACTGGGTAATCACGAATGAGGCGCCGATGAATCCGATCAGCAGTCGACAGATCAAAAACGCCTCGTAATTGGTGGCAAGGCCGATGCCCATGACGGGAAAGGACGCGAGAATAAGGAGGCCGGAATAGGCCCGTCGGGGGCCGATCCAGTCACAGATACTGCCGAGGACGGGACGGGCGAGGGCCGTGGCCGCTACTGCCGCAATCCCAATATTGCCGATTTGAGCTTCGGATAGCGCCAGCTCGTCGCGTACAACCGCCATCAGGGGCGAGATGCCGAACCAGGCGAAGAAGCACAGGAAGAAGGCAATCCACGACATGTGGAATGCCCGCATCTGTGGCGTACTGAAGTTGAAGAAGTCGATGGTGGTGGCCTTTCCGAGCGGGTTGGTCTCCGTCGTGCCATTGGTCGTATTCACGGGTATATGCGGACTGTCGAGAATTCGGCGAACAAGTGAGGATAGCCACAAATGTTAAAGTTCTTCTGTCGACAGACCGAATCTAATTTAGTAAATGGACCAATTCAAGCCACAAATTCGCGTGGAAGTGCTTACAGAGGGTTAAATTTTTATATACAAAGCGCTTCCACCTGAGCGTCGGGGACGATACTTTGATTCCGTCTCCGGGTATTACAGAGAATAGGGGGCGTCGAGGGTCGCGAATGTGGGAGGGAGAGGATTTGGGACTCGTCGATTTCGGGAAGGTAATCGTTTGATAACGAGCACACAATTCTGAGATAAATTGTGCTTCGTAGACTGATGAGTGGTCAGCAGGGTTTGGGCAGTCTGGCACCTGCCCACCGCCGTGGGAAGCGGCGGGGCGTTTGGGGCGAGATCTGCTTCACCGGACGGAACGCCGTTGTAGATGTCGTTTCACTTCGCAGATTGTGGCTTTCGCCCTCGATCGTTTCCGCGAGAGTCCATTTGCATCTTGCTCCCTACGAGCGCCCATCCCGGTCCCGTCCCCCGGGATGGATTTTCTCTTTAGAAGCTGTTTCAATTTCAAACGCAGCGAATATGGCTGCGCATAACGACCGCAAAACGGTCATTCCAACTGTAGTAAGTAAACGCACAAGCGTCCAATTGGCATCCCTATCGACAACATCGAATACGGATGTGGAGACGTTCGTAAATTGAAACAGGTTCTTAAAGCCCAAGTTCGTCGTTGGAGGACATTAAATTGGGAAACGACGTAAATTACTGAGACGTGTCCGTAATAGGATTTCAGATGTGTTACCCAATTGTAGTTCCTACATTTCTACGAAATTGCTTCCCCTACTCTAGATCCAGGGTACGAACACCCCCAATCCGGACCGGCGCGTCGTGGGCGAGGGCGAAGTGGCCGTCTACAGCAATTGTGTCGCCCGGCGCCACCCCGTCGGTGATCTCGACGTAGTCCCCCGAGCGGGCCCCGAGGTCGACGTAGGACCACTGCGCACGGCCGTCCTGGACGACGAACACGAGGTCGCGCCCCTGCCGCACGAGCACAGCGTCCTCCGGCACCACGAGGCGATCGGTGAGCCGCTCCGTCTCCAGCCGTACCTTTGCGTAGAGGCCCGATACGAGGCGCCCCTCCGGATTCGGAATCGAGACGGTCACCCGCCCGGTGCCCGACTGTCGCTCCACCTGTGGATTCACGGCCCACACCTGCCCTTCGAACACGGCCGTCGAATCGTCCGCCGGACCGAGGGCGGGGACGTGCACCCGAGCGGTCGCCCCGTTCTGGACGTGCACGAGATCGCTTTCCAGCACGTCCACCGATACCTTCATCCGGTCGTCCCGCAGCAGCGTGCACACCTCACTTCCCTGGCTCACGTACTGCCCCTCCTCCACCTTGAGATCAGCAATGCGCCCGGCGAAGGGCGCGGTGATCCGCGTTCGCTGGAGGTTGAGCCGGGCGCGTTCCACGGCCTGCCGGGCGGCGGTGAGACCGCTGACGGCCGCCTGCGTGGCCCGGCGCTGGTCGAGAGGCGACCC
>JAHENZ010000116.1 GCA_018609755.1 Salinivenus sp.
GCGCGGCAGAGCCGGTCCAGTTCCGCCTTTGACTCGCTCTCGGTCGGTTCGACCATGAGCGTGCCGACGACCGGCCACGACATCGTGGGAGCATGGAAGCCGTAATCCATGAGCCGCTTGGCCACGTCTTGTTCGGTGACTTCCAGCTCCTGCCGGAAGGGGCGAAGGTCGAGGATGAATTCGTGGGCCACGCGGTCGTTGGGGCCTCGGTACACGATGTCGTAGTGCGAAGACAACTGTTCCGCCAGGTAATTGGCGTTAAGGATGGCCGTCTTGGAGGCCCTCGTGAGCCCGTCCGGCCCCAGCAGTTTGATGTAGGCCCACGAGATCAGCAGGATGAGGGCACTGCCGTACGGCGCCGCGGCGATGGGGGGGATGCCCTGCTCGCCGCCCGTCTCGACGACCGGGTGGGAGGGAAGGAAGGGGGTCAGGTGCTCGGCGGTACAGACGGGACCGACGCCCGGTCCCCCACCGCCGTGCGGGATGCTGAACGTCTTGTGGAGGTTTAGGTGGCACACGTCAATGCCGTACTCACGCGGGCGGCAGAGGCCGACCTGCGCGTTCAGGTTGGCGCCGTCGAGGTACACCTGCCCACCGTGCTCGTGTACAGTGTCGCAGATGTCTTCGATGTGCTCCTCAAAGACGCCGTGCGTGGACGGGTACGTCACCATCAGGGCGGCGAGGCGGTCGCTGTTTTCCTCCGCCTTGGCGCGGAGGTCGTCGAGGTCGACATCCCCGTTGTCGTCGCACTCGATTGTCACCACGTCCATCCCGGCCATGTTGGCGCTGGCGGGATTCGTGCCGTGCGCCGACTCCGGCACGAGACACACGTCGCGCTGCCCTTCGCCCCGGGCCTCGTGGTAGGCCTGAATGACGAGTAGGCCGGTGTACTCACCGGACGCCCCGGAGTTGGGCTGGAGGGACACGTCGTCGAAGCCAGTGATCTCCGTAAGCTGCGCCGACAACTCCTCGATGACCTGATGATATCCCTCCGCCTGCTCTTCGGGCGCAAACGGGTGAAGCTTTGCGAACTGTGGATCGGAGATCGGCATGAGCGCCGCCGTCGGGTTCAGCTTCATCGTACACGACCCGAGCGGAATCATGCTGTGGGTCAGGGAAAGATCTTTTCCCGCGAGGGACTTCATGTAGCGGGTAATCTCGCCCTCGGAATGGTACTTGTTGAAGACCGGGTGGTCGAGGTAGCTCGTCTGCCGGGCCATCGGGCCGTCGTAGCCACTGTCGAGTTCGGCGGCCACCTCTTCGGCGTAGAGGCGCTGCCCGTTCGTGGCGCCGAAGACGGTAAAGAGAGCATCGAGGTCTTCGGCGCTCACCGTCTCATCGAGGGCGATGCCCACCGACCCGTCGTCGTAGTAGCGGAGGTTGATCTGGTGCGCCTCCGCTCGCTCCCGGATCCGCTCCTGCTCGGTCTCGGCCAGGTCCACGCGAAGCGTGTCGAAGAAGTGGTCGTGTCGCACCGAGTGGCCCGTGCGGCGGAGGCCTTCCGCCAGCGTTTTGGTGAGGTCGTGCACCCGGGTCGCGATGCGCTTCAGGCCCTCGGGGCCGTGGTACACGGCGTACATCGACGCCATGACGGCCAGCAGGACCTGCGCAGTGCAGATGTTGGAGGTGGCCCGGCCCCGCCGGATGTGCTGCTCGCGCGTTTGCAGGGCCATGCGGAGCGCCATCTCGCCGTCCGCGTCCTTCGTGACGCCAATCATGCGGCCCGGCACCTGCCGCTGGAATCGCTCGCGGGTGGCGAAGTACGCGGCGTGCGGGCCGCCGTACCCCATCGGTACGCCGAAGCGCTGGGTGGAGCCGAGCACGGCGTCTGCGCCCCATTCGCCCGGGGCCTCCAGCAGAGTGAGGCTCAGAAGGTCCGCCGCCACCGCCACGTAAGCGTCATTGTCGTGGGCGCGCTCGGCGACATCGCTGTAGTTTCGGACCGCACCGTCGGTGGTCGGATACTGGAGGAGGCAGCCAAACGTATCCTCTCCAAAGACGAAGTTCGCAGGGTCCTCGACAATAACGTCGATTCCGACAGGCTCGGCTCGCCCCTTCACCACTTCGATTGTTTGAGGATGGCAATCCTCGGCCACGTAAAACGTCGAGGCGTCACTCCGCCGGTCCACACGATTCAGCATGAGCATCGCCTCGGCCGCCGCCGTGCCTTCGTCCAGGAGGGAGGCATTGGCGATCTCCATGCCCGTCAGGTCAATCGTCATGTCCTGGAAGTTGAGGAGCGCCTCCAGCCGACCCTGCGCGATCTCGGCCTGGTAGGGCGTGTACTGGGTGTACCAGGCCGGGTCCTCTAGAATATTCCGCTGAATTACCGGAGGGGTGAGAGTCCCGTGGTACCCCATGCCGATGAACGAGCGCCAGTTTTCATTCTTCTCCCCAAGAGACTGTGCGTCCTCGAGCACCTGTTCCTCGGTTTGGGCGGAGGGCAGGTTGAGGGGGCGATCTGTCCGGATCGTGTCCGGAATCGTTGCGTCCACGAGAGTGTCGAGCGACGCAAATCCGAGCGTGTCGAGCATGTCGTCCACCTCGGCGTCGGAGGGGCCGATGTGGCGTTGCGCGAACGTGTCGGAAAAGGAAAGGTCGATGGCCATGTGTCACCGGGCAGAATGAGTGAGTGGAGAAGAGCTGCGCGAACGTCCACACGAAGGGGCGACATTCGAACACCCCTGGTCGGGGTTGAGATAGATACAGACGGAGAAGGGGTTTCCGGGAAGCCTTCTCGGTCTCGTATTGTGCCCGATTCTTAACAGATCGGGAGAGGTGGGGCTCGATCCCCATCGTTGGTCGTCAAAGAGGGAGGCAGTAAAAGGGATGGAGCGGGACGTCAGAAGAGGGTGATTCCCGCAAAGACGCCGAGAAACAGCAGCCCGACGCCGGAAAAGAGAAGGCCAATATTCAACATCTGTTGCTCCGCCTCCCGTTCGCCGGCATTGGTCACGATGAATTGTTCGGCCTCCTTGGTGAAGAGCTCAGCGAGATTCGAGAAGTCTAGGGTATCCTCGCCCACGGTAAATCCACGATCGGGATCCTCCACACCGATGACTGCATCGATGGACGCAAGGTCTTCTGTCTCTGGGGCGTCATTCCGGACAGGGCCGTACACGTGCACAGGCGATCC
>JAHENZ010000117.1 GCA_018609755.1 Salinivenus sp.
CCCGTCGAGGCACCGACCGCGTAGACCGGCAGGCCGGGCGTGTCGGCGGCGGCGCTGGCCGTCTGGTCGTGCCGCACGGTGCCCACGCTCATCGCGTTCACGAGCGGGTTGCCTTCGTAGGCGTCGTCGAACACCACCTCGCCCGCCACGGTGGGCACGCCGAACGAGTTGCCGTAGTCCCCGATGCCGCGCACCACGCCGTCGAACAGGTACCGCACGCGCGACTTCTCCAGCGAGCCGAAGCGGAGGGAGTCGAGCGCACAGATCGGGCGGGCGCCCATCGTGAAGATGTCCCGGTGAATGCCGCCGACGCCGGTGGCCGCGCCCTCGTACGGCTCCACGGCCGAGGGGTGGTTGTGCGACTCGATCTTGAAGGCCACCGCCATGCCGTCGCCCACGTCCACGAGGCCCGCGTTCTCTTCGCCGACCTCCGCCAGCAGGTGCTCGCCCTCGTTCGGGAGCGTCTTGAGGAGGGCCGTCGAGTTTTTGTAGCTGCAGTGTTCGCTCCACATCACCGAGTAGATGCCGAGCTCGGTAAAGGTGGGCGTGCGGCCCAGGCGGTCGCAAATTTCGTCGTACTCGCGGTCGGTGAGGCCGTGGTCGATCGCGAGTTCGCGGTCGACCTCGGGGGTTTTCGGAAGCGTCTGGGGCATGGGCGTGGGAGGGAAAGGGCGAGTGGGGGCGCGGGTGTGGAGAGCGGTTGTTCCGGTGAGGCGTACTCGGCCTGAGGTGCCAGGTTCGGGTTGTGAGTTGTGAGTCACGAGAGACTCATTCGGTCCGGCGTGCACTCCCGACATTCGGTTTCTGTCGTGGATATGATGGGGGCGGGGGGATGATCCGGGTTCGTGGAGAGTTTGCCCCAATGTAGATGGGAGAGAAGCTTCTTCTCAGCAGAGAATGGGCGTATTACCCGACTGATTGCTCCGGTTCAAGAGGGGTCAGGCGAAGAATGGGACTTCCATTCTCAACGTCAAGCTCTGTGCTTAACCGCATGCCCATCTGGAGTATTGCCAGTACATCCTGTGTGTGACTTCCCTCAACCGTTCCTACTGACTCGTCGCTTTGCATGATTTCGATAGGTGCCCATTCCTCCGATGGACGCAGTACCTCTGCCCGCTTTCCCGGTTCAATTGTGCCTTCCTCTATTTCCTGAATCGGAACCGCGATTGATTCCCCGCTGAGGAAAGGCAGAAGTGTCTCATCTGATTGGGGCCGAAGTATTGAAACCAAATTTCGCAACTCGGCCACAGTTGCATCAAACCGTTCTTGCCACTCCGAGCGCGGTAAATGTCTCACCCATTCTACAACGTCAGACTCTGTACCAGAATCTCTCCATTCTTTCGCGATCTCAGTTGCGAGGCGCCGTGAGTCAACTCCGCGGTTCATTAACTCTGCTGCCTTTGGATCTGGAACACCCCAGCGTATGAGAGAAGGAACAACAGAAAGGACCTCATCGGGTAACTTAACAGCAGAGGTCTTTTCGGCAAGGGGTTGAGTCCATAGTTTTGTGCAAAAGTCCGGGCCCGATTGAAAATGAGAAAGGGCCCCGCGCTGCGTTAGGTTTGGACGCTACTCACCAAAGTAGAACCAAACCAACATCAGCGCGATGACCCTTTCTATCGATCTAAGTGAGGAAGAACTCGAAAAGATCCTGCTCGGTGATCGGGGCAAGGACCTGCTCATGGAAAAGGTCTTCAATCAGATTCTCCAGGCCGAGATGACCGAACATTTAGGGGCCGATCGGTACGAACGGAGCCAGGACCGGAGCGGCCATCGGAACGGTTCCTACAAACGCCAGCTGACCACTCGCGTGGGACAGCTCACCCTTGAGGTGCCTCGCTGTAAGGACGGCTCTTTCTCGACGAAGCTATTCCAGCGCTACCAGCGGTCAGAGAAGGCTCTGGTTCTGGCGCTGATGGAGATGGTCGTTCAAGGAGTAAGCACACGCCGAGTCAAAAAGATCACCACTGAACTGTGCGGACGCGAGTTCGCGAAGTCCACGGTGTCCAGGCTTACAAAGCAGCTCAACGAGCAGGTCAAGGCCTGGGACGAGCGGCCACTGGAAGGGGAGTATCCCTTTCTGGTCCTCGACGCCATGCACGTGAAGGTTCGCCGCCAAGGCGGAGTTCGATCGACTGCGGTTCTTCTGGCAGTCGGCATCAGTGAAGAGGGACAGCGGGAGATACTCGGTCTGCATACGGCACTCAGCGAGACTGAGGAGGCTTGGAAGTCCTTCCTGGAGCAGCTCTCTAAAAGGGGCCTTACGGGTGTAGAGCACGTAACCAGCGACCGAGATCGTGGACTCAAGAAGGCGATCCGGCAGAAGCTCCCCGGCGTAATCTGGACATCTTGCCACGCGCACCTTCGCCGGAACGTGCTCGACGATACGCCTGACGAGTGGCGCAACTCGATGAAGGACCTGATGGACGAGGTCCTTCAGGCCTCCAGTCAGCCGGAGGCGTGGCAGATCTTCGAGGACATTCTCGAAGGAGAGCGCCGACAGATGGTAACTGTTGCGGGTGAGGACGGTCAACCTGAGGAGATCGATGCCTACCGGAAGCTTCGGGAGGAGGCGGCCCCTGCCTTGGCCACCCTCAAGAAGACCTTAGAAGATGCCACGGCAGTTCTTGCACTGCCCGGCAAGTACCGACGTCGACTACGGACGACGAATATAATCGAGCGGCTGATTGAGGAAGTTCGTCGGCGGGAGAAGGTAATCCGAATCTTTCCGAACATCGACTCGACCTGGCGACTGATTGGAGCCGTGCTGGCCGAAAAGCACGAGGAGTGGTCGACGGGCCGGAAGTACCTCGACATGGCCGAGTTCCAGAAGTGGAAGAAGCAGGCCAACAGGCCTGAATCTGAACCTGACGATTCAACTGAACGACAACCAGCGATGGCTACCTAACCGAACCTCACGCAGTGCACTTTTGCACAAGAAATCGGACTTGATCTCGCTTCGTGGAGTTGCCACTGGTAGTCTTCGTACTCATGTTCTTGTTGCTCGAAGTGATCAAGGAGAGGCACGCAACGTGGTGGGGATTATGGTCGACAAAGGTGCGAACTTCACTTCGATTATCCATGGAGAGGCAAAGTGAAAAGCACCTGCATTCAAATCTGTTTCATGAGTCTGGTGTTGCCTTTTGAGCAGGAAGCTGATTCATCTGGGACGGTGTGGTCTCGGTCGCTGCTAAACATCAAGTTGCAGGAGATCGGATACACCTCACACCACAGTGGAGGATCAGCACGAGACAGAACGCGTACATCCGACCCAGATGTACATCCACGGACGAACTCATCTCATGCCCTCCTCGAAAGCCCCCATTGAGGTGCTCGAAGTCCTTGCACGGGCCTACCGGGAGGCCTCCCCCGAACAGCGGGAGCAGGCCGAACGGGCCATGGCCTATGCGCTCATGTCCCGATCGGAGGTTGCGCGCGAATTCCGGCGGATTACGGAGCGGGCGAGCGACTATGCGGCCGGGCAGGGACAAATGCAAAAACCGACCGGCGATGACGGCTGATACCTTGTTGGGAATGGGATTCCACGTCGTTCAGGGTCAGGTACAGGCTATAGGATTCCGACTCATCCGTCGGATTTTGTATAAGCCAGATACGCTGGATGCACTCCTGCACGAGGACGGTGGAGGATGATCTGCGCTGCGTGATTGACACGAGTGTCCACATCCTTTTCGAGAGATCCCGATTCTCTCCTCGGACGCATTTCTTGAAAGCGAGTTTGTTGTATAAGCTGGACTGTTCATTACGGAGAGGATGTGCGGATTTGGCCGATAGTGAGGGCAGGTCACACGTTTTTACGGCAACGTGCCTTCCTGGGGGCATCGCTATGGGATTCGGACCCCTTTGCCGTTGGCCTCGTATGGGGGAGGTAGATTCCAGCATAAAACGGCGTTGAGCACCTCTCCTGCCGTTCGTCGGGCTTAATCCCTTGGATCACCGCCCGCCTGCATGGAGCACTTCGCTACGACACGACGACTTGTCGGTGTGATTGTCCTGCTGCTCCTTCTGGGCGGCGGGGAGACCTATGCCCAATCGCTCTCAGCGGAGGCCCGGGATCGTCTTGCTCCGCGGCTTCGATCCGTGGCCACGGAGGAGACGCAGCGCGCGGCGCTCGGACCGTTGCTGCCGACGCTTCCGGGGACTGATACGCAGTACGGGGTCTTCGTGAACGTGGAGAATCGGGACGTTCTGAACACCGTGGACGTGCCGTTGACACCGGTTGCGTCCGGCCTCGCCACTGCTCGCGTCACGCCGTCTCAGCTTCGCACGCTCGCGCAGGTGGAGGGGATCCGTCGGGTCGTTCCGGCCCGGCAATATGAGCCGCTCAACGACGTGGTGCGGGGCGTGACGGGAGCACACTCGCTCCACACGGGGCGGCTCGGACGCCGCTACACCGGGGAGGGCGTGCTTGCCTGCGTCATCGACAGCGGCCTCGACTGGGCCCATCCCGACTTTCGAGGGAGTGCGGACAGCACGGGCACTCGCATCCGTGCGCTCTGGGACCAGACGCTTTCCCCTCGGTCCGCCGAAAAGTCCCCGGAGGCCCTCGGGTACGGCGTCGAGTACGCGCGGTCCGCTCTCGAATCGGCACTCGGCGGGTCCGGCACGTCGGTGCGCAGCGTCGACACGCTGGGGCATGGCACGCAGGTGGCTGCGACCATCGCCGGCAATGGGCAGGCCTCTCCTGCGCGTCAGCACGGGGGAATGGCTCCCGAGGCCGACATTGTGGCGGTCAAGACGGACTTCTCGGGCGTGGGCATTGCGGACGGACTGCGGTACTGCCAGAGGAAGGCTGAGAGTGCGAATCAGCCGATGGTCGTGAACTTGAGTTTGGGGACGTCGGCCGGCCCGCACGATGGGAGCTCGGCCCTGGCGCGCGTCATCGATGGGGTGTCCGGCGCGAGTCGCAGTGTCGTTGCGGCGGCGGGGAATGGAGGCGACTCGAATCAGCACGCTACCCGTTCGCTGCCCGGCAATGGGGCGGACAGTCTGACGGTACAGGTTCCCCGCTACGCTGCACAGGACGGGACGGCCAACGACGTTGCCTTTCACCTGGATACGTGGGTCACGGGGAATGAGCGGCCGTCGGGGGCGGTCATCACGCCGAATGGGCACCGGGTGCCCCTCGTGTCCGACAGCGCCGCGACCGTTCGTACGCCGGAGGGAGCGGTCGCGTACGCGTACAGTCGATCTGCGCAGGGCGACTGGCACGTCGAGGTTGCGGCCTACGATGCCAGTGCAGACCGGTCGCCGGCGTCCGGGGCCTGGATGCTCGTGATGACGAACGAGTCGTCGGAAGCTGCGAACATGCACGGCTGGCTGGTGGACACGACCACCGGCAGCACGCTGCGCAACGGGGATTCTCAGTCCACTATCACAACGCCCGCTACGGCCCGGTCGGCGCTTGCGGTCGGGGCCTGGACGCACCGTCCACGCACTCCCAGTCCTGGGGCTCCCTCCGTTTCCCAAGCATCCGGGGGCGTAGCGGCCTTTAGCAGTCGAGGGCCACTCCGGGGCGGGGGCCAGGCGCCCGATCTGGTGGCGCCGGGGCAGTGGACTGTGTCGGCCCAGTCACAGGACGCCTCGCGTTCGAATAGCCGATCGTTTCTTGAAAACGGTTACGCCTTTTATCGAGGCACGAGCGCCGCCGCCGCGGCCACGACTGGGGCGGTTGCCCTCCTTCTCCAGGAAGAGCCGTCCCTCTCCGGGGATCGGATTACGACCCTGCTGTCCGACCAGGCGCAGTCGCAGGGCGACGCCTCGTGGACGGCTCAGGGGGGGTACGGCCGACTGGACGTGTACGGGGCGATGGCTCGGCTGATCGGCATGCCCGTGGCGACGCGTGATCGGCTGGCATACGACGACCCCGCCCCTGAGGATCGTCAGACCGTTCACACGCTCGGCGGGTCGGGGGCCCGGGCGCTCTCCCTGCGCTTTACTTCTGAGCAGAGCGGGCAGGCGGACGGTCTGTTCGTACAGACGGCCGCTGGTCCGGCAAGTGGCCTACGCGACTCGCTTCGGGTGACGCTCCACGCGGATGCCGACGGGACGCCCGGGCCGCAGATTGGCGAGGACGTGAAAGTGGCCCCGGAGGCCTTCGTCAGTCGCTCAACCAATTTCCTCTCGCTGGTGGAGACGAGCGTCATCTTGTCGGCAGGCACGGACTATCACGTCGTTCTGAGGGTCGGGGAGAATGGAGGAGCGATCAGCATCGCCGGTGAGCGACAGTCGGTGGAGGGCCGATCGCTCCGTCGACAGAATGGGGGCTGGGTCTCGCTGTCTGCCGACCTCGGCCTGCAGGTGAGCACCTCGTTCGCACTGAACCTCGGCGTGCCGCGCCCGACTGGGCCGGAATCGAAGGCAATTGTCGAGTCGTCGACCTCGCCCAGGCTCTCCTGGACAGAGGTACCAACCGCAGATGCTTACGAAGTACAGGTGTCCTCCTCTTCTGATTTTTCGCCGGCACAAACCGACACGTTTCAGACCGAGGGGCACACGCTGACGCTCCCCGACCGTTCGCCGAGCACCGGGTACTACTGGCGGGTGCGTGCCGAGCGGTTGGAGTATTCCGGAGACTGGTCTCCGGCCCGCTCGTTTCTCTACTACCCATCTACGATTTCCGTTGAGGCCACACGGTCGTTCACCTCGTCCGGACAAGGGGGGGACTACCGCCTCGTGGCGTTGCCTGGGCGCCAAATGCGCCCACTGGAGCGCACCGTGGAGGGACGGGCCGGGGTCGACTGGCAGGCGTATCGAGACCGTGGACAGGGAGAGAAGGCCTTTGCTTCCTTCGACGGCTCCTCCGCCTTTCATTTCCAGCCAGGGACCGGCTTCTGGCTCCGCAGCGACCGGGATTGGCAAGCCCGCTCGTCCGTACGGAGTGTGCGCTTGACGGAGGACGGGACCTACAGCATTCCCCTTCAGGACGGCTGGAACGTGATCTCGAATCCCTTCGACCTAGACGTGTCGTGGCACGCCGTGGAGGCGGCCAACGGGGGCTCGCTGTCCGCACTCTGGCGCTTTGTGGGGACCTTCAGACAAACCACTACCTTTTCCTCGGCCCGTCAGGGAGAGGCCTTCTACTTCCTGAACGATCAAAATCTCGATGCGCTCCAGCTTCCGTATCCCGCCTTTCCGGGTGCACCGAGTGGCCGTTCCGCCTCGACTGAGGCCCCGCCGGCCCTCACGCTTACAGCCACACAGCAAGAGGTCACCGCACAAGTTCGGGTCGGCCTCCACGACGACGCCTCGAATGGACGAGACGTGTACGACCGCGTCGCGCCTCCCGCTCGCTTTTCCCAGCCCTCCTTGCGGCTTACGTCTCCGGAGGAATCCACGCCCTCACGCCAGAAGCACCTCGCTGCCGAGTACCGGTCGACCGACGCGGACGGTCACAGCTTTTCCCTGACCCTGCGCACCGCTCCCGGTGTCCCCACCACGATTCGGGCTGAGGGGATGTCCACGTTGGAAGGCCAAGAAGTCGTTCTCGTTGATCCTGGCGCCGGGGAAAGCTACAATCTCCGGACCTCCGGTGCGGTGACTCTCCGCTCGGATACGGAGACCCGGTCGCTGCGGCTGCTGGTCGGAAGCTCCGACTACGTGGAAACGAAAAAGCAGACCACACTGCCGAGCGAGCTCCAGTTTTTGCCGAACTACCCAAATCCGTTCGGAGACCAAACGACGCTCGAATACGTGCTTCCAGAGCCATCGTCGGTGCGTCTCACCGTGTACGACGTCCTGGGACGACAGGTGCGCGTGCTCGTCAGTGAACAGCAGCAGGCGGGCCGGCACACCGTTCAATGGAACGGCCGGGACGAATCGGGGCACCGCATGGCCAGCGGCGTCTATCTGGCCCGCCTCGTCGTGGGTGGGACGACGAAAGTACGCAAGATGACGTTCGTGCGGTAAGCCCCGGAATCGTACGTGCTCTGCACTGCCCTTGGCCGCGGAGACCGCTGAAGATTTGCGCCCGTCGGGTGCGAGATATGCCCACGTCCGACTGCTCCATTTTCTTACAAGGACATGGAAGCACTCCCACTGGCACTTATCTGTACTTATCCTTAGAGTAAGGTTCCCGAAAGTAAGAAAACCTGATACTTCGGGGCACAGACGGCCTGTCCGACGGCGTCCGTCCGTGTTGCAATATCAGGTGCTTGCCCTCCTCCACAATTCTGCCCCGAGGTGCTTCTGCCATGTCTGACTCTTCCCATTCCTTCCGTCAAATCACCGACGTTCTCACCGAGAGCCTGAGGGAGGCGTTCAGCGAAGTGTGCCCGGAGCGGTACGGGGCTCCCCTGCGCCTCCGACGAGTGGACGATTCCGACCCGGATCGCGTGACGTTTAACCTGGAAGGACCGGACACGATTTCGCTTCAGATCTACGTCACCATCAGCCACGTGGGGGGGAACGTGTATGACATCGCCGCGCAGGTCGAAGACGGTTCGGTAGAGCGCTTTACCTATAGTGAGCCGGATACGTCCGGCTTCTCTCTCTCCATTGCGCCGTACCTCGGCGAAAAGATTGCCAGGCACATCTTGGACGAGGTGGAAAAGCAGCTCGGGAAGCAAATTCTGAGTGCCAATGTGGCCGAGAAACCGGCGTGACATAGGAGAGGCTCCCTTCAAGAGAAGACGGAGTCGTGGTGCGTCAAGTTTTCCGCGTGGGCTCCCCCCGGGCATTTGGCCATGCCTGACACGTCAGTTGGTACACAGTTGACCTGTGCACGCCCACTAGCTATGCGCCGGAAGTCCCCTCTATCGTGCTCCGTCTTCAATGGAGGAGGGAAAAGTAGCGCCTCTGAATGAGGATAAGATTCACCGCGGGAGACGAGCGGAATGATTCCAGAGGGGTATAATGGAGAACGTGCTGCCCTCACACCTTTCAGGATCCGCCGATGCCACAGCTCACTCCCGCTTCCCAGATTGCCGAAGTACTCGTCAACAGCCTCCACACGGCCTTCCCCCGGCTGTGCATACGGCGATACGGAGCTGCTGACCCGCTACAGTGCGTGGATCAGACTGAACCATTGTCCTCAACCGTGCGCCTTCAAATTGACCGAGCCGGACTGCCGGTCCTACAGGCGTCGTTCAGCATCCGTCACGTCGGAGGGAACATGTATGACGTGCAGGGAGCTGTGGAGGACGGTCCGTCCCGATCCTTTTCCTACTGTCTCCCGGACCCGGCGCCCCTCCTCGCGCCCAAGGCTCCGAGACTGGCCCAAGACGTTGCCGGGTTTCTGCTCGATGCGCTGGAGCAACGGCTCGGACGAGACCTTCTGCGCTCGGAGCTGCGGCGCTCGTCTACGACGGCAGGGCGGACGCTTCTCACCGCCCCACCGTCCGCGTAGACGGAGTTCAAGCCCAAGAGCTCATTAGCTGCACCGCGAGTGGCCACAGTCGGCGCACTCCATGCAGCCCTCAACGTGGCGTACGTTCGAGGAGCCGCACTTATCGCAGGTGACCTCGTGGTCCTCGGCGTGGGCCGTGAGCGCCTTCGCCATGGCCCGACCGAAGGAGGCAATCGACCCCTCGGCTTTCTCCAACTGTTCGACGAGGAAGTCGACCCTCGACCCGTGACGCAGTGCCGTTGACACGAGCCGCGTCTCGACGCGCACCTCGTCGGACGGCATGTTGCTCGTGATGTCGTCGATGATGACGTCGCCCTCGGGCGTGAGGAGCGAGTAGTGTCGGCTCTCGTTCTTACGGATGATGCCTTCGTCGATTCGGTCTTCCGGCTCGCCGAAGAGGGGCGCCTCGCCGTCAGCCGTGAAGGCAAAGACCTCGTAGGGATCCTCTTCGAGGAAGCCGACGAGGATCGTCCAGTGGTCGCCGCGGTAGCGCACGCGGTGGATGGCGCACGGCAGCTCCTTCGGTCGGTCGGGCGCCTCGGTGCGGGGCACGGTATTGTCCTCTTCGTCGTCGCCGGAAAGAACGGCGCTCATGGTTCCGGCGCGGTAGGTCGTCACGCCCTTGATGGAGCCGGTCTCCCAGGCCTTTCGGTAGAGATCCTTGAATTCCTCGAAGGGGTAGTCCTGCGGCACGTTCACCGTCTTGGACATCGACGAGTCGATGAAGGGGGCGAGGGCCTCCATCTGACGCAGGTGATCGTCCACGTCCAGGTCGCGGGTCGTGACGGCCCAGTCGGCCTCCGGGTCCCACTCGCCCCACTCCTTCATGTGCCGCACCGCGTAGTCTTCGACCTTCTCGTCCTTACAGATGCCGCGCGTCGGGTGGATCTGCCACTTCGTGTAGCCCTCGTCGGCACAGCGGAGCACCACCTCGTCGCCGTGCTCTTCGGCCGTCCAGGTGGTGCCATCGGCGTCCACAGTGTCGCCGGCCGAGTAGGCCCGGGGGGACATCTCGGGAGCGGTCAGCTCGTCGGGCAGGGCGGGCTGCTCGGACGTTCGGATGTAGCTGTGCATGAACACCGGCTCGATGCCGCTCGACGGCGCGTTGGCGAGGGTCGACGTGTTGCCCGTCGGCTGGATGGAGAGCAGGTGCGAGTTGCGCAGCCCGAGGTCGCCGATCATCTCGCGGGTCTCCTCGGAGAGGCGCTGTACGAACGGGTTGGACAGGTACTCGTCCTTGTCGAAGAGTGGGAAGGCGCCCTTCTCGTCCGCGAGCCGGGCGCTAGCCTGGTAGGCCTTGTTCGCCAGGTGTTGCTGAAACTCGCGCATGACCTTCACGCCCTCTTCCGACCCGTAGCGCTTCTTCATCATCATGAGCGCGGAGCCGTCGCCGAAGTGGCCGAGCCCAATGCGGCGCTTCTCCTGCAGGTTGCGTCGCTGCTCCTCCAGCGGGACGTATGAGAGGTCGTTCACGTTGTCGAGGAAGCGGACGGCCCGCGGAATGAGCTCGTCGAGCAGGTCGTAGTTGATCGCGCCCGCGTCCTGATCGACGAACTGGGTGAGATTGAAGTTGCCCAGGAGGCAGACCCCACCCACCGGGAGCACCTGTTCGCCGCACGGATTCGTGGCGTTGATGTGCTCGCAGTACTGGAGGTTGTTCTCCCGGTTGATCGTGTCGACGAAGATGACGCCGGGCTCATTTCGGTTGTAGGTGGAATCCATGATCAGATCCCAGATCTCCCGCGCCTCGTAAATGGCTTTTTCGCCGGTGGCTGGGTCACGCCACGTCTTCACGGTACCGCCCTTTGCCTCATAGGCCTTGAGGTTGCCGTCCCAGTGCTCCCTGTAGAACTCCGGCTCCTCCTCGAAGGCCGGAAAGCGAAGCGCCCAGTCGTCGTCGTTCTGCACCGCCGTCATGAACTCGTCGGACACGAGGACCGACATGTTGAACTTGTGCAGGCGTCCCGGCTCCTGCTTTGCCTTGATGAACTCGATGATGTCCGGATGCCACACGCCCATCGTGACCATCTGGGCACCCTTCCGGATCTTGTCCTTCACGTCGTCGCGGTCGGACTGCATGCCGGAGCCGGCGACGATCGTCGCGGCCTGCTCGTTCCACACGTCCAGCATCTGCACGGCCCCGGGCGTCATTGAGCCGACGCCGCCGATGCGCGAGCCGCGGGGGCGCATGACGTGACAGCAGAAGCCGTATCCCCCTTCACTGGCCAGAATTTTGGCCTGACGGGTCAGCTCCGCCTGGATCTCGTCCATCGAGTCCTGGTCGTAGCCCTGGAAGCCCGAGACGAAGCAGTTGATCAGCGTCGCTTTCCCGAGCGAGGTGCCGGCATTGGCAAAGATGCGGCCCCCCGGCGTGAAGGGAAAGGGACCGGTGGAGAGACCGTGCCCACTGAGCAATTCGTAGAAGCGCTTCGTCCAGCGAGCCTCATTCTGTTCGACGGAGGCGAGATAGCGAGCATTCCGGTACCACGTGTCCGGCACGTGCGTATCGGTGCCGTACTGGTAATTCTGCTCGTAGACCTCCTCCGAAATCGCCGTTTCAAAGATGTCGGCATTCGTCCGATCGTCGTCAATCCGATCACTCTGATCGAGTTCGAACTGTCCGTCGGGCACGTCGGCGGCGGGGGCCATTTGGACGGCACCGTCGCCTCGTCCGCCGGGCGGGGGAGTTGCGGTCTCGGGGGGAGCCGATTCGGATGATGGGTTTGCCGAGGAGGGAGGAGACTGGGACATATTGCCGATATACGTATTGTGTGACCGAGAGACTGCAATTGCCTTCGGACGTGCGATCCGCCGCGAAGGCTGGGGGAATAGAAATCGGGGATCCAGTAGAAGCCTCAGTGCTCAAGCGAATGGACGGCCAGCGACCGGGAGAATCCATTCGAGTCCACGTCAAGGGGCCTCACCAAACGGATTGCGCTGCGCCGCACGCTACGGGGCGCGGAGCTTCTCACTCAAGAAGGCACCGGGACACGTTTGTGGCGGCTCCATCGTTTCGGACGACGAAGGGCACCAAAAACGGAAATGGGTTCCAACAGACCGTCCAACGCGGCCCCGCTCGATGGAAAAATTCGGGACGACACTGAGACTCTGCTCAACTAAATACGGCGACACCAAGGGAGTATCAAGCACTTCTTTCCACATTCTGTCCACAGAGCGCCCGCTTGCACTCCTGTTTCTGGATCGTCACGCTCCGTTGAAGCCTGGGACAATAACGGATGCTTCGGGATAGAAGCGTACGAAACCGAGATTCGCCAAGAATGAGGCCCCGAATCCACTGAGCCGTCCGATGGAAGAGAGCGCCAATGGCCCGTTAGGCATCCTCCTCCTCAATAATCTCGTCCGGACGCACGTCCCACATCAGCATCGTCTCGATGTCGACGTAGTCTTCCTCTCCGAGGTCGTCGGTGAAGCGGTAGTCGCCGTAGGTGCTTCGCTCAAAGGGCGGAAGGAGCTCCCATTCGGTCCCTTGACGATCGACAAAGTGTTCTGGAAACGGATTCTCCTCGTCGTAGCTCGGGTGATAGGAGGCATAAGTCTTCCGAGCTTCGTAGAGCGCCGCACGCCGCGCACCCGCCTTCGTTGAGCTTTCTCCCTCTACACTAAACGGCGAAATCGAGATGCGGGCCGTCACGAATCCATCGTCGTTCTCGTGGTAGGTGGGCCGCATGACCTCGAAGTCACTGGGTTCAGGATATGCACTACTTTCGTCGGGCATGAGAATCCATCAATCATGAAGGCAGAACGGAGAGGCCTTTTCGTACAGGCACAAATCTACAAACGCCAACGATTTCAACAGGATTCCGAAACGGGTCCACCTCCGTATGGAATTCGTACGTCGTCCCGTGAACGGCTTTCCAGCGGAGCCGACAAAACTTGTTGTTGCCGACCGTCGATCCGAAACGAGCCTCTGTTATCAACGCCCTCGTTGTGGATTGGATTGTGGACAACTCACTCATAGCTGGAGACTTCACGGCAGACGGGCACAATAACAGAGTTCAGTGGAGGAGGAATGCCTCATTTCCCTCCTTCGTCCTATCAGGTACGTATTTCCGTTATTTCTGATGTATTGGGTGAAGCCGTTCGCTTCGTGTGGAAAACTACTCCCACCGAGAGCCGCCGCCCTTCCAGATAGGCGAGTACCGGAGGTATTTTTTGAAGGCGAATGTCCGTTATGGAAAAAACGACAGGACGAGGCTTCAGCGGTTTTGATAGTGAAAATCGATAACGGAAGTCGTGAGTCCTCAACTTCTTCGAATGATGGATGTAGGTATATTGGTAGCGCTTTCACTCCTGCTGTTTTCCCTCCCAACATGAAGCTTCCGTCCTTCCTCGCCAGTCGGTTCGTTGCTGGCGAAACGCTTGAGACAGCACTGCCTGTCCTTGATCAGCTCAACGCCGACGGTTTGCACGTTGCCCTCGACAAGCTCGGGGAGCACGTCCACGACCGCGAGGTGGCGAATGCCGCCCGCGACACCTACATCGATCTCGTTCGCACGCTGGCCGAACGACGGACGGACGGTCTGCGCAACCGCATCTCCATCAAGCTGTCGATGATGGGGCAGCTGATCGACGAAGATTTCTGTCTCGACAATCTCCGGCAACTCCTAGAGGTGGCGGCCGAAGAAGACATCTTCGTCCGGCTGGACATGGAAGGAAGCGATCTCACGCAGTCGACACTCGACCTGTTTGAAGCGGCGTACGACGACTTTCCCAATCACGTGGGGCCGGTGCTGCAGGCCATGCTCCGTCGCACGGAGCGGGACGTCGACCGCATGTGTGAGCTTGGGGCCAGCGTGCGCCTCTGCAAGGGGGCCTACGCAGAACCGGAGGCCATCGCGTACCAGGACATGGGTCAGATTCGCGAGCGCTACATCGATTACATGGAGCGCCTTCTTCAGCATACCGAGTACTCCGGAATTGCAACTCACGACGATAATATCATCGAGGCCACGAAGGCGTTTGCCGATCGTCGTGACATCGACCCGGACACCTTTGAGTTTCAAATGCTTTACGGTCTCCGGCGAGACACCCAGCGCCAGATGGCGCGGGACGGGTACAACATGATGGTGTACGTTCCCTACGGCACAGAGTGGTTTCCATACTTCACGCGCCGTCTCCGCGAGAAGAAGGAAAACATTCTGTTCGTTTTGAAGGCGCTACTCAAGTCGTAGCTTCTTCCCGTGCAGGCGGGGCCATGAAATCGGGAACGGGAAATTCGTCGATTGACTCATCGACAATACGGTCAATCTCTTCGAGGTCTTCGTCGGTAAGCGACCAGTCGTCGATGCCGTCCACCGGCTCGAGCTGATCGGGCTCACGGGCGCCCCAGAGGGCTACGTTCACGCCCTGGTCCAGAATCCAGCGCACCGCAAGGTGAATGATCCGTCGATCGTACGTCTCCCGCGCAAATTGATCGAGTCGGGCCACCGCCGTTAGGTATTGGTCGAACAACGGCTCCTGAAACTTCGGGTCGACCTGTCGCATGTCGTCGCCTTCGAAGGAGCGGTCCGTCGACATTTTGCCGCTCAGCAGTCCGCGGCAGAGGGAGCCGTACGTGAGGAGACCGATGTCCTCCTGCTGGCAGTAGGGAAGCACGCCGTTCTCGGCGTGTCGTTCGAAGAGGTTGTAGGGCGGTTGGCAGGTGTCGAGGGGCGCCGCCCGACGGAAGGTATCCATCTGCGACGGCGAAAAGTTGCTCACGCCGATGGCGCGGATGAGTCCCTCGTTCCGGAGCTCGCGGAGCACCCGCGCCGCCTCATCCACCGGCACGAGCGGGTCGGGCCAGTGCACCTGATAGAGGTCGATGTAGTCCGTTTGCAGCCGCTCCAGCGAGTCGGTGATTTCCGTGCGGATGCGCTCGGGGGTTGCCCGGCGCACGACGGACTCGTCCTCGTCCCAGTCGAGGGCCACCTTTGTCGCCAGTACGACATCCTCTCGTTGCCCGTACTCCTGGAGGGCTTTTCCCACAATCTCTTCGGACCGGCCGAAGCCGTAGACGGGCGCGGTGTCGATCAGGGTAATGCCGCGATCGAGGGCGGAGAGAATTGTGTCGACGGAGCGTTGCTCGTCGGTGCCGCCCCACTGCCATCCCCCGATGGCCCAGGTGCCTAAGCCAACACGGGAGACATCCTGGTCGATACCGGGTAAAGAGGTCGTTTCCACAGTGACGAAGACGTTTGGAAATGAAGGAGGCAAAATGACATAGAGTAGACGCCTGCACCCGTCGGTCGTTCGGAACCGCCACGGGCTTTAACGACATTCTCGCCCATGACACTTGCGCGGAGGGCCGCTCGTGTAGCCCCCACAGATCAGAGCCGAAAGACGCTACAGCTCCGCCATCTTCTCATTCGGAATCCGGATGAGGTACCGCTGCTCGATGATCTCCTCGTGCACGTCGAAGTGCCCCGTTCCCCGAAAATCGACGGCAATGTCGGAGCCGTTTACGCGCTTGACCTCTCCAATGCCGTAGTACGACGGTTTGGGGCCGTAGTAGACGAGTTGGCCCTTTTCGAGCCGCCCCTTGCGCAACGCGTCTCGGTGAAAGGCCGGCACTTCCGGGAGCACTTCCAGGCGGTAAGAGCTGGAACGTTGGCTGGAGGACGTGCTCATGAAACTACGGCGGTTCTAATTCCTGCTGCAATCATCTCTACGACCAAGGGCAGTCCGAGTTCGTAGGGCGATCCCGTCTCGTTCTCCTTGGGATCAGGGGAGAGCGCCCACATGGAGATCTTCGCCCTTGGACTTATTGAAGCTACAAGTTTCATCGATCCGGGTCAAGACGGGCCGGCGAATCGCGTCCCTGTGATCCACACAGATTTGGAAATGGTAACAGACGCTGCCGGGCAACTCCCCGGCTGGGCATGCGTTTGACACTCATTCCCACTGTTATCCGCTATTTTTTGTCCTTCCCTTTTCTTCTCATGCGGTACGATTCTCGAATGGTCGATCGGCAGATCGGCCGAAACGCTGAGCTTTTCGCTCAGTCCATCGCCGACATTGACTCGAAGGAGGAGCGATACCCGTACCTCCGAATTCTGGTGAGTCTCATCGAGCAGGCCCATCCGGAGTGGCAGCAGTCGCCCAACAAGGCCGAACAGATGGCCGAGCTGGCAGATGAACTCAGCAAGGGCGGCCTCGACACTGACGAGGTAAAAGAGGTGATCACGGTCCGGGACCGCGAGCGCGGCTACCACCGAAACTGAGCAATGGCGAATTGCAAATTTCGAGTTTCGAATGGAGGGATATTCGAAATTCGCCACTCGAAATTCGTCATTCCGAGATTCGGTCGGGGTTGGCCTCGACGAAGCTGGCCCAGCCGGTGTAGGAGTCGGACTCGTCGTGTGCGTCCCGATTGTTGTGACAGAGGGCGGTGGCGAGGGCGTCGGCGGCGTCGTGGGTGAAGTCATCTGCATTCGTTCCGAGGATGGACGCCACCATAAAGCGCACCTGCTTTTTGGAGGCGTTCCCGTTGCCGGTCACCGACTTTTTGATCTCTTTGGGCGTGTACTGACTCACAGGCAACTCTGCATTGAGTCCTGCCATCATGGCCGCGGCCTGTGCTCGCCCCAGCTTGAGCATGGACTGCGGATTCTGGCCGTAGACGGGCATCTCGATCGAGAACTCGTTCGGCTCGTGCTTCGCAATGATCTCTGTGAGCCGGTCGTAAATCTCCTTCAAGCGCTGGGTGTGGTCGTCCGTGCCGTCGAGCCGGATCACGTCCGTCGAGATGAGAGTCTCGTCCGTCCCGTCGATGATGCCGTAGCCAGTGGCGCGAGAGCCGGGGTCGATGCCGAGGATGCGCATGGAACTGAGAGTGGGAGAATGGGAGCGCGGGTGAGGAAGAGTTCGTTCCGCAGATGCTTCTCCCATGCCCCCACGCTCCCGTGCTCACATTCGTTCCGCGCACTTCCGCGAACTCGGGGCAGAGAGCCTCCGCCGCTTGGAAGGGGTCTATTCCGGCTCGGTTGCCAGCGTGGTGTAGACGGCCTCTACGTCCTTGTGATTGTCGATCTTGTCGATGAGCGTTTGAACCTCCTCCCGTTCCTCTGGATCGAGGGTGACGGTCGTGGTGGGGAGGCGCACGAGCTCCGCGTCATCGACCTCGATGTCGTCCGTTTCCAGGGCCGTTTCTACGTCGGAAAATGTCTCCACGGGCGTCGTCACGACGAACGTCTCGTCCGTCTCGTCTACCTCCTCCGCTCCGGCTTCTACGACCGTCTCGAACAGACTCATCTCGTCGGTCGCGTCCGTCGGAATCTCAAATCGCCCCTTTCGCTCGAACAGGTAGGCCACCGACCCGTCCTTGCCCAGGTTGCCCCCGTGGTCGCTGAGGAGGTTGCGGAGGTCCTTGACGGTGCGGTTGATGTTGTCGGTTCGTGCTTCCACGAAGACGGCCACGCCGTGCGGCGCGTAGCCCTCGTAGGTGACGGATTTGACATCCTCGCCTTCCAGTTCTCCCGTGCCGCGTTTGATGGCCCGTTCGATCGTGTCCTTGGCCATGTCTTCGTCCTTCGCCCGCTCGATGGCCTGGGCAAGAGCCACGTTCGCGTCCGGGTCGCCGCCGCCCTCGCGGGCCGCCGTCTCAATCTCCTGCGACAATTTCGCCCAGATCTTGGACTGACGCTTGTCCTGCTTCTGCTTCTTGCGTTTGACCTTTGCCCACTTGCGCGTACCGGACATAGAGGAGGACTGCCTTTTTAGAAGATGGATCGACCCTTTAACGCCGAAGTAGGAGGATTGATTGCAATTCCCCCCGGTCAGTGCCCGTACACATCGCTGGCTCCGGACGATTGTTTGTGTAAGAGAGAAGGCCGCGCCTATTTCCGTTTGCCGGTTGGAGACGGTTCCTGCTGTAGAGACGTGATCACCCGGCGGGGGGGCTGGCCCGAGGCGAGCACCAGCGTTTCGACCTGTTGAGCGCTGGAAGAGACCTGCACTCCAGCAAGCAGCGGGCCGTCGGTGAGGCCAGTCAGGGCCACCGCCACTGTGTCGGTGCGGACCAGCTCTCCGGCCGAGAACGTGCGGTCTAGCACGTTCGGGAGCGCCGGATCGTCCGACAGACGCGTCCGCTCGGCCTCCGATCGAGGCGCAAGGCGAACGGTCATGGTCCCGCCCAGCGCACGCTGCGCGGCCGCCGCGAGCATGCCCTCCGGGGCTCCTCCAACACCCCAAAGCAGATCCACCGGCCGATGGTCTTGCGGAGGGGCGAGCTCGGAAGGCGGAATGCGCCCCTCGGTCCGATCCTGAAGGGCCTGCACGGCAAAGCTGAGGTCTCCCTCCGCGAATGGTCGCACCTGCGCGCCGGCCGCCCGGAGGGCGTGAATCAGCTCCGTGTGGCGCGGCCGTTCCTGCACGGCCACCCGAACGTCCGTAGGCGTCACGCCGATCGTGTCGGCAACGGCGTTGATTACGTCTCCGGGCGAGAGGGCCAGCTCCAGTGCCTCTTCGGTCCCCGGCGGTCCAATCAATTTTTCCATATAGAAGGCCCGGCCGAGAGGCAACATTGTGCCGGACGGCGCAAGCGCCATGACGGAGAGTGCGCCCGGCGCGTCGTTCGCCACCAGCTCGGTTCCTTCGAGGGGGTCGACCGCAATGTCGAGAGCGGGGTCGGTTCCGTCGGGGCCGAGCTGTGACCCTGGGGCCAAGAGGGGCGCATCGTCCTTCTCGCCCTCCCCAATGACGACCGTCCCGCTCAGGCTGGAGGCGAGGGCACCCTCTCGAAGGGCATCGACCGCTGCGGCGTCGGCAGCATCTTTGTTTTCCTCGCCAATCCAGGTCGCGCAGGCCGAGGCGGCCGATTCAGTGAGCTGACGAGCCATCTGGGCCCAGGCAACGGGAGGGGAGGAAGGCATCGATCGAGAAATTGTTGCTGTGGAGGATCGTACGGACGACTGGTGTTCTCAAGAGCCGGGAAGCCGTTTGACTGCCGGACGTTCCCTCCCGGGATTCGCATGGGAGCCACTGACTCCACGTCGAGAGGCATCTTTCGTTGAAACGCGCAGTGGGGAATCGGGGCGTGGAGACGGTCAATGAAGCTGGACAATGTAGGCTGAGCCGGGGCCTTCGGGGGGAACGGAGCTCACGAGGGCCATCGCACCGCTCAAGTCGAGGGCAGCCCCGAAGTCCACCTGACCAATGTCGAGAATGGTGCGCTGTTGCCATTCCCGTCCTCCACGCCGCCGGAAGACGTACACGACGCGGTCGATATTAAAGTCTTTGTTCAACTGTTCGCCGTAGCCCGTCACGAGCGCCCACGATCGTTCGAGGGCTACGGCGGTGCCAAATGCGCCGTCTTCGTAGGGAAGAGAGGGACGGAGGGTCGTTGTTTTCGTCCATCCTCGGCGGCGCCGATAGGTGAAGATTGTCGCTCGTCCCGTCTGTTCGGACCCGGCCCGATCCTCTCCCACGAGCAACACTGAGCCGTAGAGGTCGAGCTCGATGAAGAACGAGTCGATGCCGTCCAGGCGTGCGGATTGTTGCCATCGCCCGGTTGTGGCGTTGCGGTGGAAGACGTAGACGGCCCCGGGGGTATTTTCAAAGTACGTGGAGGCCGCCACGGCCACACGACCGTCGTGAAGGGCAACGCCGCGTCCCAGCACGCCCCTCGAACGGTCCGGCGACGCCGTAAGCCGCGCGGATTGCTGCCACTGATGGGTGCTCGGCTCGTAGTCGTAGACGTAGACCGCTCCGTTGTTTTCCCCATCGGGGGACCCAGAGGTGCTGACGACGGCCCGGTCCCCGTCCAGGTCAATGTCTGCGGCAAAAGAGCCGTCCGAAGAATTGGGAGGCCCGGTGAATCGAGCAGTTTGCTCCCACGTGCCGTCTGAGGTGCGGGCGAAGAGATAGGCGGCGTTGCTGCCGGTCCCGTCAAACAACTCGCCGGAGGAGGCACTCACGAGCACCCGCTGTCCACTCAGGGCCAGCTGCTCACCGAAAAAGGCGCCGGTGCGGCAGCTCTGCGGGACGAGGCGGGCGACCCCGTGCCACTCGTCAAACTTGGGACCGGCTTCCCGCTCGTACACGTAGACCGCTCCGGCATTTCGGCCGCACCGTTCTTCGCCACTGGCTCCGACCACGGCAATTGAATCTCCGAGGGCCACCGATACGCCAAACGATCCGGCGTGTGCACTATCCGGACGGGGCAGTTCGTCGATTTGCGCGAAGGCAAGGCGAGGGACGACGCTGCCTAGGAGTCCGAGGCCAAGCAACACCACGAGACGGAACGACCGAACGCTCATTTAGGACAGTGTCCGTGTGGGGACTATGAGTGTTGTTCGGGAAGGCCTTTGCGCATACAATTCGGTTCGAGTGCGGTTCGCAGGCCGCGACCCGCGGGCAGTCGGGCAGTCCGGATTCAGTCGTCCAGCGCCATGACGTGCTCGGTGAGGGCTTCCCACGTCTCATAGAGCGACGAGAGCTCCTTCTTGAGGGCATTGTACTCGTCGGAGAGTTCGCGGGCCTGGGTGCCCTCCCCTTCGTACGCGTCCGGATCGGCCATTTTGGCCTCCAGCTCTTCTTGCCGTTCCTCAATCTCCATGATTTCCTCCTCGGTTTCCTCCAGCTTGCGCTTGAGCTGGTACGAATTGAGGTCGGCGAACCGGCCGTCCGACGGAAGGGTCGACGTGGACGAGGAGGAGTTCTTGCTGTGATCGCGTCCGTTCTGGGAGCGAGTGGAGTTCGACTCGACCTCCTCGGGATTCGCCGCGGACGTCGTGCCTTCGAGGGGTCGGGCCGAGCCGTGCTCCACCTGCCATCGGAAGTCGGAGTAGTTGCCGAGGAACGTGCGCACCGTGCCGCCGCCGATCCGCCAGATTTTTTCGGCCACGGCGTCGAGCACGTGACGATCGTGGCTTACGAGGACGAACGTCCCCTCGTATTGCTGCAGCGCCTCGATGAGCACCTCTTTCGACTGGATGTCGAGGTGGTTGGTGGGCTCGTCGAGGATCAGGAAGTTGGCGGTGGAGAGGAGGGTGCAGGCGAGGGCCACGCGGCTCTTCTCGCCTCCGGAGAGGACACTGATGGACTTGAACGCGTCTTCGCCGGTGAAGAGGAAGGTGCCGAGCAGATTGCGCAGCTCTGTCTTCGGGCGGTCGGGCGCGGCCTCGCGGACGGCATCGAACACCGTCTGGTTGGCGTCCAGCATGTCCGCCTGGTGCTGCGCGTAGAACGACAAATTCACTTTGTGGCCGAGCTCGCGCTCGCCCTCGAACGACTCCACGCCGCGCAGAATGCGGGCAAGCGTCGACTTTCCGGCCCCGTTCGGGCCGACCATAGCAATCTTGTCGCCGCGCTCGATCGTGAGCGGACCCGCGTTGGTGAACACGCGCTCGGCCCCCCGTTCGGTCTCGTAGGTCTTGCTGAACGAGGAAAGTTCCAGTACGACGCGGCCGGAGCGGGGCGGGTCGGGAAAGCGGAAGTGGATCTCCGACTCGTTGTCGGGCGGCGGCGGAATCCGGTCCATCTTCTCCAGCTTCTTGATCCGGCTCTGCACCTGGCTGGCCCGGGACGCGTTGTAGCGGAATTTGGAGATAAACTCCTCGATCTCCTTGATCCGCTTCTGCTGGTTCTCGTACTCGTTTTGCCAGCGGGCATATCGTTCCTCACGCGCCTTTAGGTAATGAGAGTAGTTGCCGTCGTAGTGGAGGAGGCGCCCCCGCGTAATCTCGGCGGTGGCCGTCACCATGCGGTCGAGGACGTAGCGGTCGTGGCTTACGAGGATCACCGTGCCGGGATACGTGTCCAGGTAGTCCTCCAGCCAGTCGATGCTCTCGATGTCGAGGTGGTTGGTCGGCTCGTCGAGCAGCAGGATGTCGGGCTCGCGGAGGAGGAGACGGGCCAGGGCTGCACGCATGCGCCAGCCCCCGGAGAAGGTGCGAAGGGGGCGGTCCAGCTCGTCGGGGTCGAAGCCGAGACCGGTGAGGGTGGCCTCGGTGCGCGGACGGATGCGGTGGGACTCGGATTTGTTGAGCTTCTCCTGGACCCGACCGAGCTGATTAATGAGTTTCTCGTGCTCCTCGCTCTCGGGATCCGTCTCGTTGAGGCGCTCAGTAATGTCTTTTTCCTTCTCTTCCAGCGCGATGACGTCCTCGAACGCCCGCAAGGCCTCGTCTCGCACCGTCCGGTCTTCGGGAAGCTCCTGCACGTCCTGTTCCAGGTAGCCCACCGACACGCCCTCGCGCGTGATCGTTCCGCTGTCCGGCGTCATGCGGCCGGCGATGAGCTTGAGGAGCGTCGTCTTGCCGGCGCCGTTGGGACCCACCAGCCCAATCCGGTGCTCTTCGGGCGTAATCGTCCACGACAAGTCGTCGAAGAGCGTTTCGCTCCCAAATTTTACCGAAACGTCGTCGAGCTTGATCATGTCCTCGTTGAATGGGGGAGGCAATCCGTTTGGGTCTGCCAGTTCTCATCTCATTTGCCAGCCCACCTCGATTGTGTGTGGGAGTGTGGGCGTTTGGGAGAATTCAGGGGGGACGGCAGGAAAATGTTCACGGTCCACGTGAGGAAACGTTGCACGCCTCCGTTCAAAGCCCATGAGGATTTGTCGCAGCGCACACCCAAACGCCCATACCCACACACTCACACACGCGGATACGCAAAGAGAAAATCGCCCCGTTTCGGTCGAGCTTCTTCCTCGTAGGGAAGGCGACCGCTTCAGTCCTCCTCCACTGCGGAGCCGAGGCGATTGGCCAGCTGGTCGAGCTCCTCGTTCAGGGCTTCGGTGCTGCCGGTCTGCTTCTCCTCCAACGTGTGGAGCTCTTCGGCCAGTGCCAGCGCCGTGATAACCGCGGTCGTAAGCTCGGCCTGTTCGGGATGCTGGTCCCGAAACTGCTCCATGCGGGCGTTGACGAACGAGGCCACCTCACGAGTGAACGCCTCGTCCTCCTCCTGCACGCGCAGCGCGTACTCGCGGCCCAGGATGTGGACGCGAATGGATTTGGTTTGCGAATCGTCGGCCATAGCGTCGGGGAAAGTCCCGCGGACAAGTCAGAAGTGACGTTACGCCTCTGGGTCGTCTGTGGCGGCAGGCGGTTCTTCATCGGTCGGGGCGTCCTCATCGTCCGAGGGGCCTGCCTCCAGGTACGTGTCGATCGCGTCGATGAACTCTGTAATCTGGTCCCGGAGCTCCTCCGGGTCGTCGTCGAGGGTCAGCACCGTCTCGGCCTCTGGAAAGGTCGGGCGGGCCTCCAGCTCGTCCACCCGTTCGCGCAGCTGTCGGTTCTCGGCGCGTAGCCGCTCAATGGTTTCGGCTGCCTCCTCCACGCGGCGGTGCAGGCGTTGCATCGCCTCGCGGTGTTCGGCCGGAAGGTGGGACAGGTCCACTGCATCCCCAGAGTCCTCCCCCGAAGTCACCGACGCCGGGACGGGCGAGACGGGATTGGACTCCGGAATGGAAGGGGACGAGTCGTCCATGGCGAGTGTGCGAGGCGAGTGGCCGGTGGAGATCGAACGGGCGTTCGGAGGAAAAACGCACCCCTTCAGTCAGACAACGGCAGTTGGTTCAAGTGTAACTTTAAAAGCGACGCATGAGGTACGATAGGGAACAGGGGGCGGCAACTCAAGCAGGAGCCCACGATTCTGCCGCTCAGCCGCCGAAGAGGCTTCCACTCATCCAAAGAGCCACATCACCAGCAGGAGAATGGCGATGACGTAGAACGGATATTTCCAGCGATTCACCATAGGAGACGGCTGCTGGTCATTGTCGGAGGGTGGCGTCGTGGGCACGGCTGAGTGCGTCTGTAATGGTGTTGATTTGTTCGTCGACCTCCTCGTCGGTCAACGTGCGGTCGGCGCCGAAGCGAAGGGTGAAGGCCACGCTTTTCGCGTCCTCGTCGATCCCCTCGCCCTCGTACACGTCGAACACGTCGACCCGCCGGAGCAGATTCCCTCCGGCCTCCCGAATGGTGGCCTGCATCGGCCCCACCGGTTGATCAGTGTGAACGAGGACGGCGAGGTCGCGGTCCACGACGGGAAAGCGGCTCACCGGTTCGTAGGTGCGGTGCAGGCCCGTCGCCGCGTGATCCGCGAGGCGTTTCCAGTGAAACTCTGCCACGAACACGGGGTGATCCTCCAGGTCGAAATCGGCGGCCACGTCGTCCTGCACTTGCGCCACAGTGCCCAGCGGGGTCTCACCAGTCGTGACGTCGATCTGGTGCGTCGTGATGGATGAATCGTCCGATTTGGCACGAGGCGTGAGGGAGACCTCAGGGACGCGCAGGTCGTCGAGCAGCATCTCCACGAGGCCCTTGAGGTCGAAGATGTCGGCGTCGCGCGGGTCGGTGTCCCAGCCGGTTGGGGCGTGCGGGCCGCTCATGGCGAGGAGCAGGGCCGGATGCTCGGCGTAGCCCGGCACGATCGGATCCTCGTTCTCGGTTGCGCGGCGGTAGACGTGGCCGAATTCGAAGAGCCGCAGGGCGTCCTGGCCGTGGTTGCGGTTGTGCTGCATAACCTCCAGGGCGCCGGGAAGAAGGCGGGGCCGGAGCGCCGCCATCTCTTCCGAGATCGGGTTTTTCGTTTCCACGACCGGCGCCTGCGTGCTTCCGGCGGGCGGCACGTTGAACCGCTCGGCGCGGTCGGTGCGCAGCATGCTGTTCGTGTAGATCTCGCGGTAGCCGCGCCCGCGCAGCAACTCGCGCGTCTTCCGTTCTAATACCTCCTCCGGACGCTGGTCGGGCGTGCGGCTGGGGACGGGCACGCGCTCGGGCTCTGGAATCTGGTCGTAGCCGTGGAGGCGCGCCACCTCTTCGATCAGATCTTCCTCGATCGATACGTCGGGCCGCCAGGTGGGCACGGTGCAGCGGAGCGTCTCCTCATGTTCGTCAATTTCGAAGCCAATGGCGTCGAGCAGCCGCGTGATTTCGTCCGTTGGCACGTTCATCCCGAGCACGTCGCGAAGTCGGTCCGGGCGCAGGTCGACGGTGGTCGGCGACGGCGGATTGGGGTGCGCGTCGATCATGCCGGGCACGATCGTTCCGTTTCCGAGCTCCGCGATGAGCTCCGCCGCGCGGGCTGCCGCCCACACCTGCCCGTCGCGGTCCACCCCGCGCTCGAAGCGGTAGGAGGAGTCGGTCTGTACGTCGAGCGCCTTTGCCGTCTTCCGGATGGAGGACGGGTCGAAGTAGGCGCTCTCGATGAGGATGTCGGTCGTGTCCTGTGTCACCTCCGAGTTGGCGCCGCCCATCACGCCGGCGACGGCCACCGGCTTCTCGGCGTCGCAGATGAGGAGGGTGTCGTCCGGCAGGGTTCGCTCCTGATCGTCGAGCGTGGTGAAGTCGGTTTCGCCGTCGGTGCGACGAACGACGATCGTGTCGTCGACCAGTTGGGCGCGGTCGAAGGCGTGGAGGGGCTGGCCGCACTCGTGGAGGACGAAGTTGGTGACGTCGACCACGTGGTTCCGCGGCTGCAGGCCGATGGCGGAGAGGCGGCGCCGGAGCCAGAGGGGGGATTGCTGCACGTTGACGTCCCGTACGAGCAGAGCGACGTATCGAGGGCAGCCCTCCTCGTCCTGAATGTCCACTGTCACCTCGTCGGCCACCGTGCCGCCGGGCGACGGTAGGTCGACCGTCGGGCGCTGGAGGGACGATTCGGCGAGGGCCGCCACGTCGCGCGCCACGCCGATGTGGCTGGCGGCGTCCGGGCGGTTAGGGGTCAACTCGATGTCGAGCACGGCGTCATCGGGCGTCACGTCGTGGGCCGCGAGGTAATCGGCCAGCGGCTGGCCCACGGTCGCGTCGTCGCCCAGCACCATGATGCCGGAATGGTCGTCGGAGAGCCCGAGCTCGTCTTCGGCACAGATCATGCCGTTCGATTCTTCACCGCGCATCTCGCGGGCCTCCACGGTAATCTCCTGCCGCTCAGCCGGATCATCGGGGTCGGGGAGGGAGAGGGTGGTGCCGACGGTGGCAACGGGGGCTTTCTGTTCGGCCGCCACGTTGGGCGCGCCGCAGGCAATCTGGACCGGTTCTCCGTTGCCGAGGTCTACGTCGCAGAGCACGAGCCGGTCGGCGTTCGGATGTTCGCGCACGGCTTCAATTTTGCCGACCACAACGCCGTCGAGGTGCCGTCCGATCGGATCCACGGTCTCCACCTCCAGCCCAGCCATGGTCAGCTGCTCGGCCAGGGCGTCGGGGTCCCAGTCGTGGTTGACATATCGTTCAAGCCAGCGATAACTGATCTGCATTTTCGAATTTCGAGTTTCGAGTGGCGAATATCGTTATGCGTGTGAGGCCTTTGTGTCTACCACACAGCCTCTTCCTCGTCATTGCTGGCGCCAGTTCTCATGTCCGATCTTCGAGATCGCACCAAGCAGTTTGCCCTCAACGTGATTCACCTCTGCAAATCGTTGCCCAATACAGCAGAGTGTCGCGTCATTCGAAAGCAGCTTCTTCGGTCTGCCACGTCCGTTGGAGCAAATTATCGAGCCGCCTGTCACGCCCGCTCTCGGAAGGATTTCATTGCGAAACTTGCTCTCGTGGAAGAGGAGGCCGACGAATCCCAGTTCTGGCTCGAACTCCTCAACGAATTGGATGAAGGAGCAACAGAGTATGTCTCTCAGCTACAGGAAGAAGCCCACGAGATCGTATCCATCATCGTCGCATCCAAGAAAACGGCCCGGAAGCGTCAATAACCGTTGATTGAGCAAAACCCCTCCAATTCGAAATTCGACACTCGCAATTCGCAATTGTCAGAATTGGTCCAGGAAGCGGACGTCGTTCTCGTAGAAGATGCGGATGTCGTCGATGCCGTGGCGGAGCATCGCCATCCGCTCGACGCCCATCCCCACGGCGTAGCCGGTGTACCGCTCCGTGTCCACGTCGACGGCGTCGAAGACGTTGGGGTGCACCATGCCGCAGCCCAGGATCTCCATCCACTGCCCACCGTCCTCGGAATCCTCATCCTCCCACCACACGTCCACCTCCGCGCTCGGCTCCGTGAAGGGAAAGTAGCTGGGGCGGAAGCGGAGCGTCACGTCCTCGCCGAAGAGGGCGCGGGCCAGGCTGTAGAGCGCCTGCTTGAGCTGGGCCATCGTCACGCCCTCGTCCACGTACAGCAGCTCCACCTGGTGGAAGAGGCAAAACGACTTGTACGAGATGGCCTCGTTGCG
>JAHENZ010000118.1 GCA_018609755.1 Salinivenus sp.
CCACCCTCAAGAAGACCTGAGAAGATGCCACGGCAGTTCTTGCACTGCCCGGCAAGTACCGACGTCGACTACGGACGACGAATATAATCGAGCGGCTGATTGAGGAAGTTCGTCGTCGGGAGAAAGTCATCCGCATCTTCCCCAACATGGATTCCGCCTGGCGGCTGATCGGAGCCGTGTTGGCCGAGAGACACGAGGAATGGTCGACGGGCCGGAAGTACCTCGACATGGCCGCGTTCCGCAACTGGAAGGAGCAAACCAACAGGTCCGAACCTGAACCCGACGAGTCACCCGAACGACAACCAGTGATGGCTACCTAACCGAACCTCACGCAGCGCACTTTTGCACAAAAAGTGGGCCTTGCTCCTGATCGGTCTTCGAGGGGGACTTTCGGGATACATGTAATCTATCAACGTAAGTCCACTGTCCAAAAAGGATATGCCTAAATGGGGGGCCGGCCCCTCAGGCTTCTGAGAGCGATCCGGGGTTCCATCCAGAAAGGAAAACCTTCTCGGATACCGGTATTTCTCGTGCACTTAGGACACGCGGGACAGAGGGGAGAACCACCTTCAGGACGTTATAAAGCCTATTTTCGTCCACTATGTTGACATTTCGCACGTGTCACGAGAGTACCCCTATTGAAGAAAGGAGCTGCTATCATACAGGTAAAAGTAATTATGTATAACCTCTGCCAGTGCCTCTTTCTAACGGTTTACCAAATCATACACATGTGCCATCTGATCAGGGCCAATTGTTCCATATTTTTCATTTGACATATACAGTTCAAGAGCGTTGTCACCGTCAATATCGGCGACTTGATGGCTGATACATTCTGTCGGCGGTACTCCATCAATAGAGTGGTAGTCGTAGTGCGGGTCGTTGAAATCATAGTTTTTAATATACGGACGCCCACCAAGCCCATCCGCTATTACAATATTATTATCCCCATCACCGTCCAGGTCAAAAATAGAGATACAGTCGTCTGTTTCTATGTCAACTGGCATTTCTTTTATTAGCTGAAACCCATCAGACGTTTGTATATATCCTCTGGCAGTGCCGCTGTCGTCGCCTTCGGGGTATCCGATAACTATTAAGTCTTTAAGGGCATCATTATTTATATAATCTAAGTTGACTTTTTTAACACGCATCCTTTCTATTTCATGGAACCTAAACAAAGAATCGGTTTCGACTCTCACCTCATTTACATAAACACCACCATCATTGTAAAATATAATTTCAGGGTGTCTATCTTTATCAATATGAGATGCTTTAAATTTACCAATCCATGAGCTATCTAGGGACAAACTAGCAGTGTCAATTTTTGTTTTCATTGTATTATATATATTAAATAAGGAACCACTTGATTCGCTTTCCCCTTTAATAAGTATATCACTTACACCGTCGTAATCGAAGTCGAATATTGACGAATGTGTGTCCTCCATACCAGGAATTGATTTATAATTTTCTTCATCCTCTAAGAATGTCCCCTGCTTTGATAGCAATACTGATGACATAGGACCGTCGGAGCCGTCTTCACCAGTTATGAATAGATCTGCTTTACTATTGTTATCAAAGTCACCAACTTTGATTTCTCCAATATCTACACCATCAGCACTTCTAATTGAGTGTATATTGTTACCCTTTTGGGTGTATACTCTATAACCAGATATTGTACCTGTCATAGTTGTCCTCCTTCCAAGTATACCAATATTGTGTTTTCCATCGCCACTAATGTCTTCATAAAATGTTGATTCAGCTCTCCACCCCTCTATATCAACACCTTTTTCTTGTGCAAAATTAATAGCACTTCGTTTAGTATGTACAAACAAAGTTTCGTGAAAGGTGTCAATTATATTATTACCACTTTTTAATGAAACCGTAGAAATTCCTGCCACATCACTCGAGATGGATATCTCATACATATGCCCCCTAATACGGTTTGGCTTGTGTGCAACACCATCTAACAGAATAGTGAAACTCTCGTCCTCATGAGGAATAGGTTGAGTGGTTCTTATATAAACATCCTCATTTATAGTTGCAGAACTGGGGCTTACGCTGACAATCCGCAACCCATTACTATAATCATTGTTTGTGCAGGACGAAAAAAACACCATAAATAAAAGACACAAAACAACAATCCTGTTTTCCAAACACATACTACTTAAAATAATTATTGCCTATATTTTGATACTCCATGCCGAGTACCTACAACTTTATATCAATGATTGGTTCTCTTTATAACATTCATTCCTGAACTCTTCGAACACCTAAAAACTGCCTTATAACTAAAAACATTAACCTGGCCATTTGATACAATAGATAGTGATGTGTCATCTTGTTACACTACATCACTCCCACATGCTTAGGATCTTCAAATAATTTCCTGTCAAACTGCAGTCTAAGTTAAATAGTTAGCCTTACAATCTTCACAATATTATCTAAAATGGTACTAAGCCACAAGAGACGGGTTGATATTGCTGCCATCACTGCGATTGTCTTAGGAGCCTTACGATTATTATCCAGTGCTGGTGTCATACTTTACGTAGCTCCACACGAAATGCACTCTTCTGGGATAGCTATATCCAATGCCTTGATATTTAGTATAGTCGGTGCCGCAACGATATATTTAGGTCTAAATATCAAAATTAACAGTAAAAAAAGGGTGGAATACTTATCATATCTCGTTGTTTTGTATGTATGCTTATTGGGTTATTCGTTCGCCTCATTACAGATTGGTGGCCAAGGAAGCGTGAGTCATATTGTCGTCACAGGTGTAGCGACTGCTATATTTGAAAGTGGTAGAAGGGCAACTGTGGAAACCGATTAAAAAACGTGCTGCGCTGATATAAGTATTGATATTTGCTGTCGCGTAAGACCCTAATGTCTCCAAATGTAATCCATGTGGCTATGCGACCTCGTCAAATAAATACGCATCGGATCCACCCTTGGGATATACGGGACATATGTAGGTCACGCTCTTCGCCAGTGAAGTCTTCATCGCTCTCTAATAGGATTGGTTCTCTTTCACTCGTATCTTGTCAGTTCTTCTCAGTAGTCCTGTGTGTGTTTTAAGGGCAGACTTGACGTTACAGAGCAATTCTTGAGGGTGTCATATCCTTGCGGTAGGTTACCTGGGCGTAACGCTCGCCTCGTACATGAGGCTTCCCTAATTAGCAAGGGTTAGGACTTACCGATAAAGAACGCTCGGGGACTTCAACTGCTGGATCAGGTAGTCCGACAGTTGGCCGAACTTGACCTGATAGATCGTTTGAGCCGTCTCTTCGGCCACTTGCTTCATTCGGGTCCAGACCAACATCGCACAGCCGATGTGGTTGCGCTGCATTCGAGCCGATCGACACTGACACCGTTCGATGCCGGTAAGCTGCTTGGCCTCGCGGTGAAACTGCTCGACAGTCCAGCGAACGGCACACTCCTTTTGTGTGTCGACGGAGGAAGTTTGATCGAGGTCATTGGTGACAATGTAGTCCGTGCGGTCGGTAGAGATCGCAAGCCGGAACAGTTTCACGCGGTGGCCCGCCGGAAACGACTTCAGATGAACGGTTATGCCGTCCTGCTCCTCGGCGCCGGTCCAGGAGAGAGTCTCGACGCGCCGGTGGGGATCGGCCCCATCGGTGTCGTCAACCAGTCGGTTTTTCTTGATTGGGCAGTAGTAAATCTTGCCGAGCTTCTCGATTTGGCGCATCACCGGGCGGGCTGCATACCAGCTGTCCATCAGCACCGTCTGGAACGGAAGCTTTTTCTGGTGACCGAGATTGCGGAGCATCTCCTGAAGGTGATCGATCTTGCTTTTGCCATCAACGTCCGGGTCGTAGACCCGGTAGTCGACGATCCAAAACTGGTCGGTGTCCGGATTGACGTAAACGCAGCTCACAACGCCGATGCCGCGAATTACGCCCTTCGCGTTACCGCTCCACTGCCGGCGCACCCCGCCGATGACTGCAGAATGGTTTTTGTCCAGGACCGTGTCGTCGAAGATGACGTATCCATTGGGCGAGGTGTCAACCTCCCCTCGCACCGCCTCCCAGAGAAGCCGGGGCGTGATCTTTTCACGGGCGAGGTAGCGCCCGATCATGTCGTGGCTCCAACGCCGGGCGTGATCGGCAAAGTAGGTGAGCGTGTAGTTAATCTGAGTGCTGACTAGATACTGGCAGTAGTCCAGTCGGGTGAATCGGTCGGGGCAGTAGGTCATTCAAACAACCGCAATGGAGGGCAACCGCAATGGAGGGGCAGAAAAAGTCTCCTCTCAACCCGAATCTGCCTCGAAAGCTCCCAATTGCGTAAGTCCTAAGGGTATAAAATATTGGGCAAATATGTCGTCCGCGACTCCGGGCTGAACTGATGTGTAGCTACTCACAGGGGGCTCAGACCTGTGTCGGTCCGTGAAAGGCAACAGATCCCCTTCTATAATCCAATCCCCTCGGCGGGATTGTCTTGAAAGGTCCCCGCCTCCTCGACATACTGATTGAACGTCTCCCAGCTTGAGTGGCCGGAGTGCTCCTTGACGCGCCGCTCGGCTTTGCCGGCGCGGATCGCCTGCGTGATGAAGCCGACCCGAAGGGAGTGGGCCGAGTAGGCCTCCGGGTCGAGCCCAGCGTTTTCAGCGTGCCGCTTGAGTACCTTTGAGACGTACTGGGCCGTCATTGCGCTTTCGCCAATCGACTCCCCGCGGTAGAAGCGGCGGAAGATGTCGCCCTCAAACGGCCCCTCGACCTGCCTGTCGGCTGCTTGAAGCCACTGCCGAAGAGCCGTCACCGGACAGGTCTCTTTGTTTGATCCGTAGGGCAACCCTTTGACGAGGCCTTCCGCCTCCTGATCGCTCTTCGAGCGGCGAATGTAAATGTTCACTCCCTCGCCCTCGATAAACTCGACATCGGCCGTAGTCAGGGCCACGATCTCGCTCCGCCTCAGCGCGCCGGTCCACCCGACGAGGAGGAGGGCGCGGTCGCGCAACGAGGTTAATGTTAGCCTGCCGGTGGGCCCATCGTCGGAGCTCGAGTATCGCGGGAGGTGTTCAATGATGGACCTGAGGTCCTCAACCATAAGGGGAGGGGCGCCATCTTGTTGGCGGGTCTTCTCGCGCACGATTCTTTTCCAGATCTTGCGGAGCGTCCTCGGCGTCTACCACTGCTGACTGAGCGCTACAGCCCGAGCTTCCCGCTGGAGGCGGACTCGAAGGCTTCTTCCTCGTTTCTCACGTACTCGGAGAACTGCTCTCGGCTGGCGTGACGGGTGGTGTTCATCGCGATCTCGGCGGGGACGCCGTTTTTGGTGGCCTGCGTCGCGTGCCCCGCCCGAAGGGAGTGGGCCGAGTAGTCTTCCGGCCCCGAGATGCCGGCGAGCCGGATCGCCTCCTGGACGACGTTTCCGACCGTCCGCCCGGTAATCGGCCCCTCCTTTAGATTGCCCCCTCGGGTCACCCGTCGAAAGACCGGCCCGCGTTCAAGATCCTCGTCTACCTTGAGTGCAGCCTCCCGCCACTCGTCGAGCGCCCCGGTGGGATCGTAGCTGCTCTCCAGGCGGGGGAGGTAGACCTCGCGGCCCTGACCTTCCTGATCGGTCTTTCCCTCGCGCACGTCAATCACGAGCCCGTGGCCGGGCTCCCGCCGGAGGTCCTCAAAACGAAGGGCGGCGATCTCCGAGCGGCGAAGGGCCGCGGCGTATCCAATCAGGATGAGGGCCCGGTTCCGACGCTCAAGGAGGCGGAGGTGCCGCTTTTCTCCCTCGGTGAGGCGGGCGCCCAGCTCTGTCTTCGCGCGCTCTCGTTTCTTCTTGGCGTAAACGTCTGCTTTTTTTGGAAGACTGTCGACCATCCGCTTGATGTGGTAGGTCATAAGCGGGGCCGCCTGCTCGGAGCGGTGTTTTTGGTTTCGGCGGATGCCGGCCATGACCGACGTGACCTGGCGGGCAGACGTGGGGCTCTCGTGACCTTTTTCTTCATGGTAGTAGCCAATGGCCGAGAGGCGCTGCTCGAGGGACGGGACGGACAAGCCTTCTTTCTGGATCTCCCCGGTCTGGTGATCGATCTTTTTCGCGAGGAAGCTCAGGTACAAGGCCACCGTTCCGGGCTCGGCCGGTAGCGGCGCGAAGTCGTACTCCTCGCAGAAAAGGCAAAAGTCGTCCCAGCCGGACTCGTAGGCCCGGCGGGTGTTTTCGCTGAGGGCCTCCTCGTGGTAGGAAACGGCGTCTTCGGCGTAGCGGCGAAGCTCGGGGTTGGCGGCGAGCTTTTCCTCGAAGGACCCATCCTCGAGAGAGCCCCGCTCAGGATCCTCATCAGAATTGCCTCTATCTTTGGGAGCCTTGGGCACCTGATCAGAAGCGTCTCGAGGAGGCTTCTCATCTTTGTAAGAGGAATCATTCATCGGAGCGAATTGCAGGGATTGGATACGCGATCTTGAGAGACATCTTTCCCGCTTTGGGTGGGCGTTATATACAGGCCGTTTCTATTAATACGCTTTATCGGAAACGACCCCTCGGCCCGATCCAACCCTGAACATCAGGGCCTCTTTGCCCAATCGCAAACCTGAGACAGGGTCGAATGCCCGAAGCAGATCGCACGTCAAAAGGGGGTACTTTAATAGAGGATACTTTCCAAAACGTAGACAAGGCGCCACTCCTTGCAGGCCCTCTCTTCGAGGCCCCCGAAGAGAAACAGAAGAGAAACACCGACCGGGCGCTCCGGTACCTGTAGCAAGGCGCGCGTCTTTTCTTGGCAATTTGCACAGATTCTCAACCGGATGCCTACAACAAGGAAGTTTTCTTTCTCCTCCGCGGGCGCCGGAGAGGCCCCAGAAGAAGAGGCCCCGGCCGAAGACTGGCGCCAGCTGAGCTATAAGTGGATGGGCGGGGACCGCGTCCTGCAGGCGCGCTTCGGCCGCCTCACCTCGGAGCTCGATTGGGCGGAGGCCGTCGAAAAGGGGCTTCCGACCGAGGCCCTGGAAACGGCCATGGATCGGGGCGGCCTCTCCTGGAAGGAGATCGGAGGGCTGGTCATTCCGCGCCGCACCTTTTCTCACCGGAAAGCGAAGGGGGAGCCCCTTACCCCCGAAGAGTCCGACCGGCTCGTGCGCCTTCTTCGCGCCGTAGCGAAAGCGAAAGGCACCTTTCAAAACGAAGAGAAGGCAGAGCGCTGGCTGAAGAAAGAAAACCGCGCGCTCGGAGGGCGCACGCCCCTTGAGGCTCTCAAGACGGAAAGCGGCGCTCGCCTCGTCGAAAACGTTCTGGGCCGCATTGCTCACGGCGTGTACAGCTGAGGCGCCGAGCCTATCGTTCCGAGAGGTGGACAATCTGAGAGGCGGGCGATTTGAGTAGACGGTCAGTTGGAGTCCCAGCGTCAGTTGGGGTCTCAGCATCAGGTCGATTTTTAGAACTCGGTAGCTTATGCACATCTGGCGTCTTGCGCGGGCAGTCTACGACCCTCTAGATGGTGAGGGCGCTCGCCTTTACGGGGGGCGGTGGAATCGCGAAGGCACGCCTTTAGTGTACACGTCCGATCACCTCTCGCTCTGCGTCTTAGAACAGCTCGTCCACCTAGACCCGGAGGAGGTGCCCGATGATTTGACGGCCTTCCGCGTAGAGATTCCCGAGGGGCTTCTCGTTGAGCGGGTTGAGGCGGAGGACCTGCCGGATGGCTGGGACCGGGTGGCCGACCATCCGGAGTGTCAACGGATCGGGGAGCTTTGGGCCGAAAAAGAAAGCTCACCGGTCCTGAAGGTCCCTTCTGCCGTTCTCCCCTGGGAAATGAACTACCTGGTCAACCCTCACCATCCGAAGGCCGACGCCATTGAGGTTGTCGCGAAAGAATCGTTTCGTTTCGACAGGCGTCGTCTACAACTCAAGGGAGAGTAGCGCTTCGGGATCGGATCTGCTCAGATGGGAATGTCCCTCCGGGAGCGCCGGTGCCCAATTCCCTCTCAGGTCCCATCTCTCTTCGGTCCCGATTCGGTCTTCGGTCCCAATTCCCCCTTCGATCGAACCCTGCAGCCTGCCCGTTCGCAGCAGTGAGGAAAGCTCAACTTCGACAGTGAGATTCCAAGGAAAAGCCTCCTGGATCCCTCGGCTCAATGTGAACGTTATTTTCCCCTCGTGACTCTCAGGACTCCATTTCGGCAGACGCCTTCCAAAAGGCGTTCTTTCCATAAGGCTCTCTTTGCTACATGTCCGTCTCCTCCCTTTCTTCCACGCGCGAGGCGCTCTCCGGGCTCCTTTCACTCACCGGTGAGGACGGCTCCCCTATTGGGCCCACGGCCGTGGGCGACCTGAACGGCGAGTTCTCATCGGTTCCAAAGACTGCCGAGCAGGCCGACGTTGAACGCGTGATTGGTGAGCTTCGAGCCGTGATCGGTCTTGACGGTCTGCCCGACGGATCGGTCTCCTTCTTCGAGCGGCTCTGCGAAGAAGACGAAGAATACTACCTGCGGTACAAGCTGTCTCTCGCCCATTCTTTCGGCCGCCGGGAACGGATAATCGGGCAGATCGACATTGGGACGGTGCTTACGCTCACCCGCCATTTGCCTGCCCCGGTGGACGAAGGCAGTGAATCGGAGACTCAAAGCTCAGGGAGTCAGAGGGCCGACCTCAGCGTAGAGATCCAACAGACCCAAGAGCTTGAAAGCGGGGCGACGGTGAAGACCGATACGACGTGGACGGAGGGCCAACTCGGGCCCGTGGAGCTGGGAGCACTGGTGGGTTTTCTTCGGCCAGCCCTCGACCTCCTGCAGCGCGAAAAGTAGTCGCTTCGACAAGCGGGGCGTCGGGAATTCTGCCGGCGTGAGGGGATTGGCACGACCGGTAACCTGCCAGAGCCCGTTCCGAAAACGGTCCTTCTGAAACAATTCGCTAGATCGCTTCGGAAGCGGGGATATCTCTGCGATAAGCCTTTCAAAACTTGTCTCTGGACCTTCTGTCTCAAAACCCGCTCGGTCGGCCGAGTTCTGAGACTCTACCGAATCCAAGGAACCAGGTGTTGCCTCGTGCCTAAACCCTCATGTTGAACAAACACTATTAAACACAGAGGTTGACTTTGTGGGCTCTCCGCTTCCGGACTTCACCGACGAGGGTCTCCTGCCACCTGGTGACTACGAGGTTACGTTCGAGGAGCTACGGGCATCGATTCTGGTAGAGGGACCCGGGCCGGGCTCCGTCTGGAGAGAAAATTGGGACGCCGAATGGCGCGCCCGTCTCACCCGACAGGCCGAAACGATGTGCAATCAGCTCTGGTCGGTTGGCATCGAGGAGGTTTACCTCGACGGATCGTTTACCGAAGCGAAGGCCCATCCGAACGATATCGACGGATACTTCGAGTGCGACGCCGAACGGGTCGCGACTGGAGAGCTTCAGAGGGAGCTCAATAAGATCGACCCGAAGAAGTGCTGGACCTGGGACCCTGAGGAGCGCCGTTCCTATCGGGGTTACGCCAAGAAGCAGCTTCCGATGTGGCATGCCTACCGAGTTGAGCTCTATCCGCACTACAACCAGTTTACTGGCATCACCGACGAGCAAGGACACCCCCTCACGTTCCCGGCTGCCTTTCGCAAACGGCGTCGGGACGACGAGCCAAAAGGCATCGTGAAGGTGACGGGTGAGTAGGAGGGAAGCCGAAGAGTTGCAGCCTCATAAGTCTCGATCGCCTGTGGTCGAATTCGCCGTCCGACCGAGAAAACTAACCGCTCACTAACCGCCGATCCAATGATCCGCACCGAGACCGAATACCAAAACGCCCAAAAGCGCCTTGAGCAGGAGAAGGAGACCCTTCAGCGCCAGCGGGAAGAGCTCGAAGAAATGGAGCTTTCGGAAGAGGAGGTCAAGAGGGCGCTCGGGCCGCTGATTTCGTTTCGCGACCAGCTTAGGGAGGAGATCGAGACCTACGAGCGTATGCGGCGGGGCGATCTCTCGGCTCTTCACGATCTTCGAAGCATCGGCCGATGGCTCATCGGCGCCCGGATCGCCAAAGGATGGTCCCTGAGCGACCTGGCCGATGCCCTCGGCGTGTCGGTCCAACAGGTCTCCCGGGACGAAAATAACGAATATCAGGGCATCTCCACCGAGCGAGCCCAGCGTATTCTCGAGGCGCTGGGCGTGCGATTCCGTCTGGAGGTGGAGGAGCCAATTTCTCAGGACGACGACGAACAGAAAGCCGTTCCTGCGTAACTACCGGGGCAAGCTGGCTGCAAATGGACTACGCGGCTCTTCAAAAAGGGGGTACCTCAGCGGACGGCCCTCAGCGCCGATAGAGGCTGGATTCGCCTCTCATCAAAAACCGGTGCTTAAATGACGAAACCGGTTTGCCGGTACGATGAAGGCGTCAGCGTCCAGTTTTGCAGTGGCTCTAACTCCTAGAGTCTCCTACTTACTTCGGTTGTGTTATACTGCACTTCTTCCCCAAGCATCGTTTGAACGTCTTGAAAAGGACGAGGGAGACGCATGTGATAGACTGGTAATTTCTAAACGATCCTACTATCCTCAATTGTGTAGATTTCTCACGTTCAATAATCAAGGCCAGATGGTCGAAAGCGCATTCGCACGAGGATTAGTAGCAGCCGACAGTGAATCGATTCGGACCCAGGTTGCCCTCTGGGACGACATGAAGCTCTGGAAGCTCCTCTGGCGGAAGGTTCGTGACTCTGTTCAAGACGAAGATCTTATTCGTGAGGAGCTCAACGAAAAAGTTGAATGGCTTGGGCAGTTCAGCGACAGTCAGATTCGGGTGATGTTGCTAACGAGGGCCGCTGACCACCTCGACCTGGATCTTCCGAGTCAACTAACAGCTGGAGAGCTGGACGATCTCGGAGGAAAAATCGAGGAGGGGGCGGTCGGGCTCTTGAAAGAGAATGACAGCGACTTTGAAGGGGAGACGACAGCAGAAATGGCTCAGCATGTAATGATTGGGCTCTTTGAGGACCTCGCTGAGAAGTTTGAGGAGCAAGACGAGGAGGTCCAACAGGAAATCGTTGACGCGATCATGGAGGAAATTGAGTCAATGCCGGAAAAGCAACGAGAGCGTCTACGGGAGGAACTCGATGCCGACGAACTCAGCCGGGACGCCATTCGCAGAGCAGTGGCAACGGGTGCACTTGGTGCTGCCTTTGGTGCAGTTGTGCAAATGGCCGGCTTCTCTGCATACATGGCCGCGGTTAAGGCACTGGCGGCAATTGCGGGGATGGTGGGAATAGGCCTTCCATTTGGAATGTATGCTACGCTAACCTCGGTGATCGCCTTCCTCGCGAACCCTCTATTCATGGTTCCCGCGCTGTTGGGGGGAGGATGGCTCCTCACCAGCTATACAAACACGAGAATGAGAAATAACCTCCTCCCGGTGGTAGTGACACAGAGTACCGTTCAGGCATCAATTGGAGAATACTCAGACGGCAGGCTTTCTTCACTTCTGGAGACGTACAACAGCACAGCTGAGGAATACCGAACGGCCCGCGACGAGGAGGAAGTGGAAAGCTACAGGAGACTAGAAGACAAATTTGAAGGAATCTCGTCTGTCTATGCCTAGTCAGCCACCTACAAGTATCGTCTCTCGTCTTAAGGAGTTGGCCGATGAGGACATAGAAGAAGTCCTGAGAGCACCTGTTGTACCGCAGTCGAAGAAGCAGGCACTCGGTGATATTCTTGCTGGTCAGTCCGGTGAGGAAGACCGTCCTGATTGGCTTGGTGATGCGGCGTTTACGGGTCTTGAGATTGGGGACCTGCTCTACGACATATCCCGCATTGATCCTCGCGCCCTCGAGGCAGCTGACTTTTCTCACGTAGAGGATCTCTCGAATGTATTCGAGTACTCACACTTCGCCGCACGCATATCCGAGCGGACGGGAGACTCCCTGGAAGGGACACTCAACCGGCAAGAGGGATACGTAGCTGAGCAATTTGCTGCCCAACAGCAGCAATCGATGGGGAAGGAGGTGGAGATTCCGGATGAGCCAAACCAAGAGGGATATGACCTCCTCATCAATGGGAAGAAGTTTCAAGTCAAGGCCCATTCGGATGCAGATGCCATCCGGGAGCATTTGCAGGAGCATCCAGACATTCCTGTTCTTGTCAATCAGGACTTGGCCCCGGAGATCGGCGGCCATCCGGACGTGTATCCGGTTCCTGGAATGGATCTGGAGATGATTGAAGAGGCAACCGCTTCGACTTTGGAGGCGGGAAGTGAAATGTTGGACTTTGAGGTTCCCGCGATAGCGCTTGCCGTCTCCTCCGGAAGACACATCAAAGGGATGCTGGAGGGTAACACCGACCTCGAAGCAGCCCTTCCTAACATTGCCTTCGACGTTGGTGGAGGAGTAGCGGGAGGTCTCGCAGGGGCGGAGGCACTAGCTTTCGCAGGAATGATTTTAGGGCCCGCTGGCAGCGTTGTCGGTGGACTCGTGGGGGCCGTCTTGGGTCATAGTCAAGGAAGGAAGCTCGCCCGGGTGCTGCGAAGAGAAATTTTCTGTGCTGAGGAAGAGAAAGCCCTAAGAGATGCCCTGCAAAATTTACTCGGTGCTCTACAAGAGGCCTCAGAGGACAACCTCGAAGCTCTGGAACGAAAGCGAGAGCAACTTGCAGCTTCCCTCCGGGGAGAAGAAGCGATCAGAGAAACGCTCAGGAAGAAGTTTCTTTGGCGTCTCGATCAAGAGCATCAGTACCGAGAACAGAAAGTAGAGGAGGTTAAGAAAGCGACCAAAGAACCCGAGCGACTGGATCCTAACGGGAACGATCTCCTGGTCGGCACTGCGGAGTGCGCACGTCTGATGACTACTCTCGGTGTTCATCCTCAGCCAGTCTCTTCGGAGCTGTCAATTCTCGAGGAAAAGGCCAAAGCTTTGATGGAAGAGAGAAAGCGCTACCTCGCTTGAGTTTAGTCTCACTGTTGATTGAGGACTGACAAGCCGTTTGGCATCCCAGTAAGAGTGTATCCACCCGAGCCGATCTTGCGAGAGTCTGTTCTCGTAGCCTTTCGCTCTAACTTTATCTTGCATAATCAAACCATGTCTGACTGGTATTACGAGAAAGAAGGGGAAGAAAAAGGGGCAGTTGATTTTGACGATCTAAAAAGTATGGCAAAAGAAGGCATTATTGGTCGTGATACCCCTGTATGGAAGTCAGGGATGCCTGACTGGAAAGATGCAGGAGAGGTAGAGGGAATATTCGAAACCCCTCCACCAGTAGATACCACTTCTACTAAAACTGACCCTGAAACATCCGGACAAAATGAAAACAGCGTAGGTATCGGAGTGCCTGGCTGCTTAGTACATTTAGGTCTACTTTCATTTTTTCTATGGATTATGTATCAGGTTGGACAATATAGAGCCGGTAGATATACAGGGTTAACAGATAGTACCTCTCTAGTTTCCTCTGGGACCCAAGCATGGTCCTGGATTGCAACCATTGGCGCCTTAGGCACTATTGCTTCTTTTTTCTATTTTAGCTTTAGAGGAAAATCGAAAAATATACACAAAAATAGAGGTGGCAAAAACATGAACAGTGGAGAGGTAGAAGATGACAAACAGAAAGGTTTTTTAAGTAGTCACAGTTTTGACAAAAACGATATATGCAAAAAATGTGGTGTATCTAGAGCATATGCCAAAAACTCTGAATACAGTTGCCCATAAAAATAGAAAGTGGGTATATTTAATGTAAAAACACAGATACTTATATAGAGAAGATATTTTTATTCGTGTAAGTTACACCCTACGAATAGAATAACCCTACCCTATTGCACCTAAGGCGGATAAAATGTCAACTACAGCCCAATCCCCTCGGCGGGATTGTCCTGAAAGGTCCCCGCCTCCTCGACGTACCGGTTGAACGTCTCCCACGAGGCATGCCCGGAGTGCTCTTTGACGCGCCTCTCGGCTTTCCCAGCGCGGATCGCCTGCGTGATGAACCCGGCTCGTAGGGAATGGGCCGAGTACGCCTCCGGGTCTAGGCCGGCGGCTTCCGCGTGGCGCTTGAGCACCGTAGAAACGTACTGGGCCGTCATCGCCGACTCGCCGATGGACTCACCTCGGTGGAAGCGACGGAAGATATCGCCCTCTAAAGGTTCACCTAGCTGGTGCCCCGCGGCTTGAAGCCACTGCCGGAGGGCAGTCACCGGGCAGGTCTCTTTGTTCGAGCCGTAGGGCAAGCCCTTTACCAGGCCTTCCGCTTCCTGATCGGCCTTCGACCGACGGACGTACACGTTTACGCCCTCACCTTCGATAAACTGGACGTCGTCGGTGGTGAGGCCCACGAGTTCGCTCCTGCGCAGCGCCCCGGTCCAACCGACCAGGAGGAGGGCGCGATCGCGCAGGGAGGTAAGCGTAAGCTCCCCGGTGGGCCCGTCATCTTCTGCCTGGTAGCTGGGCAGGTGCTCGATGATGGACTTGAGGTCTTCCACCATAAGTGGCGGGGCACCATCTTGCTGGCGCGTCTTCTCTCGGACGATGCCTTTCCAGATCTTCCTGAGCGGACCCTCGGCCACCGACGCCGGCGACTCGTAGCCCTCTTCCTTATGGAGAGAGGCAATCGCCGCAAGACGCCGCTCGAGCGTGGCGAGGCTGAGTTCGTCGGCCCGGGCGCCCAGATACAAGCCGATTGTTTTCGGTTGGGCTGGGAGCCATTCCCGATCGTATTTTTTGCACCAGTGACGGAAGTCCTCCAGGTCGGCGGCGTAGGCCCGGATCGTGTTCTCCGCCTGGCTTTGGGCGGCAAAGTCCTCCAGCCGGCCGAGACTTTCCTGCAGCTCGCGCAGGCGCTGGGGGTCTTCTAGCGCCTTGGATTCACCGCCGGAGTCGGAGCCACCCTCAGATCGGTCATCCGGGCTGTCCCCGGCGGTCGGCCGATCTTTTCCGATCTCAGAGAGGGGCGGTGGAGCGAGCTCGCCGTTGTCTTCACCTTCGGGCGGATCTTCGCCGATCGATGATGGGTCGGTCATGGCTCGGAGGGGCCTGGAGGCGCTCCTATATTATAATGCATGCGGATGGGACGCCGGCGGCTGACGCTCGGGCCTCATCTGGAGGCTGCGATCGGCCGCTGAGATGCCTACAGAATAGCGGATTCTCGGGCCGATAACAACCGATAACCTGCCATTATCGGTTGTTATAATCTAGGGCATTTACTGGGGCAATTTCCGTCATTTCAACCGCGTTCGGAGTCGGCCCCGTTCCAAGCCTCCGTGCAAAGCGCCCGTCTGGGCGGTTCGCCTCTGGACGTCTCACCCGAGGGCGTTTCTACTGCTCCCCGGCCTCTGGCCACAGTCTCTATTGGGAGGTGCAGCGTCCGAAAAGATCTCAACTAAAACACCGGTGAAAGGGCGAAAAACTCAAGGGTTAACTATACCGCTGTTTTCAGCTCCGACGCTGTACTGGATGCGGAGCGGGAACGCCGCCTTGCGCTTAATCAGAATCGATTCTCCGCCGCTGATCGAGTCGAAGGGTTCATCGTCTTGAACTGTCCCATATCCTCCAGTTAATGCACTGTAAAGTTCGGAAACAGCGGTTCCATAAGAGCTTGAGTTGGAATGCTGAGCGAAGCTTTTTTCGATGAAGTCAGAATCGTAGTAGGTATTATTACCATCGCTTCCTTCTTGAGTCCAATTAACGTTGAACTCATTGGGGGCAGAAGACACCTTCTGCGGCGATGCTGTCGGATAGGGGACGATGTCGCGGAGAAGATCGTAGGCGTCGACCATGTGCTGTTCGTAGGTCGACTGACCGGTTTCGATATACGTCTTGACTTCCTTTCGCGTAGAGCCGTCAACCTCGCGTTCTTTCCACCGGCCGCCTTGCCCACTTACGTGCGATTGCCATTCGTCGATGGTGTTGTCGTAGGTCTCCCATTTTTCGTCGCGGCTTCCGTCGACCTTTGATTCTTCGACGCGCGGGCTCCGTGCGGGAATGACACGGGCTTCGTAGGATGAAACGAGCTCTCCGGCGGGGAGCTTCAGCACGTTGTACTCAGAGCTGTTCTGATCTGGTTGGCCGTCGTCGTAGGGGCTCTGGTAATCGGGCTTGGTCGGGTCGGGAAAGGTCTCGTAGTCGGTCGTGTTTTTTCTAAGGTCCGGCGCCGGGTCGTTTTCGGTGTCGTTCATGACCCATGTGTCGATGAAGTCCGCGTCGTCTTGAACGAACCAGAGGTTGTCGATGTCGGAGCTGCGCGGGACGTTGACCGTGTTTGAGCCGCTGCTCATGTCGATGGTTTTTGTCACCGGGCCGGCTTTGACGGTGAGCGCGTCAAGCGTGCCGTTCTCCGGGTGGAAGCTGACGTCGTCGTAGCCGAGGCCATCGCCATCGCTGTCCTGATACAGGTCGTTACCAACGACTGTGGTGCTGAGGGTAACGGTGAGCTTATCGGCGGGCTCGCTTGTTTTGTTGCCGCCGCTGTTGGAGTAGGCGTGCGTGTTGGGCCAGGTCGTCGAGGAGCTGACCTTGAACGTGCCCCCGCCACTCGACGCGTCGTTGTGGGCGATTGTCGTGTAGGCAACGGTGGCGCCACCCTCATAGTCGTAGACCCCACCGCCCACTTTTGAGGCGGTGTTTTCGTTTACGAGAAGGGCCTGCAGGGCGGGCGCCCCGCGCTTGATGCCGATCCCCGCCCCTCGGGTGGCCTGGTTCTTCTGGACGTAGCTGCGGAGAAGCTTCGCGTCGGTGCCCACGAGAAGGACGCCGCCGCCGAGGCTTTCTTCTCCGCGCCCATTGGCGTTTCCGCCGGTAATGCGGACGCGGCGCAGTTCCGTATCGCTTGGGTCGCTGCGGCTTGTGGCCACGTGGTAGGCGTTGTTTGAGGCGTCCCCGTCTTGCTGGATCTCCCCGCTAAGGATGGTCACCGCGTCCTGAAAGCGCTCCGGCCGACCCGTCAAAGACGTCTCTTCCCGATCGCCGTAGCCGGTAAACCCGCCGATCACCTTCGCGCCGCTGGGGAGCTCGAACGTCGCCGTTCGGTCGTCGGTGTCCCCGCTGCTGGAGGCGTCGGGGTAGTAGGTCCCCTCCGCGACCCAAACCTGATCGCCGCTCCCTGCAGCCTCCAATCCGTCTTGCAGGTAGTTGTAGGCACCCGACCAACTGGAGCCGTCCCCGCCGCTTGGGGAATCCTTGTCCACGTAGATCTGCCCCGTGGCGGCCACCGGCCAAAGACAAAGCGCAAGCGAGGCGAAAAGGAGAGCCGGTTTTAGGAGAGCTTGTTTCGGGAGAACCTGTCTCAGAAGAGACTGTCTCAAAAAGGCCTGTCTCATGAGCCGAAAAGACATCGGTTCGGGATTCGCAAATGCACTAAAGGGAAACCTCCGAAGAGTGACCCTCGAAAGGGAGAACCCTTGAAGGGGGAGTCCTCTACCGGAGAAGCCCTACTGGGGAAACCCCTATTGGAGAAGTCTCCTGTTGGAGAAGTCCCTACCGGACAACTGTCAGGCGGCGAGTGTGGGCCTCCTGCCCGGCCTGGAGGCGCAGAAGATAGGTCCCGCTCGCAAGCGAGGAGACGTCGAGCGTGAGGAGGTGGCGCTCGCCTTCTCCCTCGATCGCCTGCTCTAAGACCTGCCGTCCCGTCACGTCGTAGACCGAAAGCGTGGCCGGGCCCTCCGCCCCATCGGGCACAAGGGCCGGGACCTGCGTCCGCCTTGCGGCCGGGTTTGGCCTTGGCGCCTTGAGGGCGAGGCGGCCCGCCTGCCGCTCGACGGCCACCGGGCCAAAGGTCGAGGTCGACCCGTCCAGGTCCGTCTGGCGCAGCCGGTAGGTGAGGCGCCCGGCCTCAAACGGCAGCTCCGCGTCGACGAAGCGGTAGGACTGAGGCTCCGTGGCCGTCCCGGCCCCGTCGACTTGCCCGACCTGCGCCCAGCCTTCAGAGGATTCTTCGACGCGGCGCTCGATGACAAACCCGGCGTTTCCGGTCTCCGAGGCGGTTTGCCACGTGAGCAGGACCTCTCCCCCGCCGTTACCGGACCCGCCCCCCCCGGACGCAGAGCGGTAGCGGGCCTCGAAGCCGGCCATCTCGACTGGCAGGGCGTCTCCGCTCGACGGCGCGTAGCTGATCGTCGCCTCGCTCTCACCGGTAAATTCGGAGGTGTTGAACGCGCCGGGAATGGGCTCGCCGGTGTCCCCGTCCCCGTCAATGTCGAGCGCGTCGCTAAGACCCACGCTGGTTTGCCCGGCGCCGATCAGGTCGCTTGAGCCGGCGGTCGGGCGGTAGTCGTCGTCGGCCGTGCCGCGCGTGCCATCTGCGCCCGGCGGGTCGTAGTAGGCCGGGCTGCTGGGCACCGTCTGGGCGACGGCCGGCCCCGATCCCACTAGCGTGGCCAGAAGGCCGATCACGGAAAAGAGCGCAAAGGTTAGAGCGGAAAGGCGTCTCAACGCAAGAGGCATCTCAACACGTAGGGAAGCGAGAAAGAGCTGCGCGGAGAG